>LBON01000002.1:165446-250976 GCA_000989525.1 candidate division TM6 bacterium GW2011_GWF2_32_72 | reverse complement strand
AACAGACACCGGTTTGTTGAGTACAAGTACAATTTCATTACAAAATCAGTTAGATCAAGTAATGACAGACACAACAAACTTACAAGATCAGATAGATTTATTTACGACATCGACAATTAATTTACAAAATCAAATAGATGCAGTTGCAACAGATACAGGGTTGTTGAGCACAAGTACAATTTCATTACAAAATCAATTAGATCAGGTGATGACAGACACAACAAACTTACAAGATCAGATAGATTTATTTACGACATCGACAATTAATCTACAAAATCAAATAGATGCAGTTGCAACAGATACAGGGTTGTTGAGCACAAGTACAATCTCATTACAAAATCAGTTAGATCAAGTGATGACGGATACAACAAACTTACAAGATCAGATAGATTTGTTTACGACAAGTACAATTAATCTACAAAATCAAATAGATGCAGTTGCAACAGATACAGGGTTGTTGAGTACAAGTACAATCTCATTACAAAATCAATTAGATCAAGTGATGACAGATACAACAAACTTACAAGATCAGATAGATTTGTTTACGACATCGACAATTAATCTACAAAATCAAATAGATGCAGTTGCAACAGATACAGGGTTGTTGAGCACAAGTACAATTTCATTACAAGATCAAATTTTGGATTTAAATGCAACCAGTACAGAGATAAATGGTGGAACTTTTGTACGGTATGCATCAGGCGCGATTATTGAATGTTTAGTTGTTTCTGGATCTGGAAATACTTTGGCAGGTCAGCCTGTGTTTGGTGGGGATATAACATTGGTAGATCAAAACACAGAATTGATTATAGCAGTTCAATCTAGTATTTCTCAAAATATCGTTATGAACAATGGTACTGTAATATTGAATGATGATTTAAAATTTGTTGGGGATAAAGCCTTTACTGGTTCAGGAATAATCAATGCAAATAATAGGTTAATTGAATTTGGTGGAGATTTAAATTTAACAAGTTCTGTTATCATAGCAAATTCTTCTGGAATCAGGTTGGGAGGTACAACTCAATTATCTTCTATTATGACATTGACAAGCAATAACGTTATTATAGGCGATGAAAATATTCTTGATTTGGGAACTACGGGTCAAATTATAGTTGGTTCAGGCTCTAATTTAGTTATTCGAGATACGATAGTTAAAAATATTTCGGGTAATAATATTCAATGCTACTCAGGCTCTACTATTACACTTCAGAATTCAACATGGATTTTAGATGCAAATTATTCATTTACAGCTGGTGCATTAGAAATACAAGATAATTTTGAAATCAAGGGTTCTTATACTCTTGCATATCAAACAATTGAAACGAGTTCAATTTTACCTTATAGTACGCTAATTTTAGATAATGGTTTAACATTTAGTTATGATCCGATAAGCTCTTCAAGTCAATTGTTAGGATTTATTGATGAAACATCTATGTTAATTCTGGATGGTGCTACTTTACATACTGTAACTAACCTGGAATTAATAAGAGGAACTTTGGGTATTTTAAGAAATTCTTATTTAAGTTCAGAAGCATCGGATCCTTTTGATGCTGAGCAAGGAATTTTCTTTGGTGACTTGGTAAATGATATGTTCTGTCAAATTGTACCAGGTGTTCATCTGATTTTGACTCAGGGTAATCTGGTAAACAAAAACTTGATAATTAGCTCATGGAACCTTCCTGTTGCAAGTTCTGTTTTAAACATAGGTTCAAATTCTAGTTTGATTTTAGAGACCGATTTAGATTTGGGCTTAGGTGTTGTTCAATTTGGTGACGGTGCTTATCTTAAACGTATTGGCGGAGCAGATTTAGTTAGTTCCGTTAATTTGGATGGTGCTCTAACTTATTCAATTATTAGTTGATGGGTCATTAAATGAGAGTTGTAATCCTACTTTATTTGTTTGTATTAAACATAAATTTTTGTTTAACGGCTCTTACGATAGGTTCTGATTCAGCAGTAAGTAGACAAGCATTGGTGACTTTTCCAACAGCAACGGCGAATATAATTTTGGGTGGTGCTGTTATGGAAAATGGTTTTGTTTTTACAGATGCATTGACCACGTGTAGTTTTAGTTCGTTTTTTTCTGTTTTGGGTCCTGTTAATTTACAACAAGGAATACTAACCTTGTTGACAGATTTGATTTTTGAAGATCCTGCAACATTTACATATCTTGGAAATATTTTTGGAAACAGTCGAGTTCTTGAGCTTGCTCCTTCTGTTACATATTTACAAATGACTTCTGCTGTAACTAGCAATGTTGTTTGGGATAATTTAAAAGTGATTTTAAATTCAGACATTATTATGCGAAATGGTATTGAGTTTACAGGCAATTGTTCTTTGGATGGGAGAGGGCATGTTGTTGAATTAGTTGATGATGCAGAATTAATTGCTGGAACAGGAGCCACTTTAAAATTAAAAGATGTTGTTATTGAAAATGTAAAGACTGGAAAAATTCAGGGGCTTAATAGTGTATCTACTTATAGTTTGCAAAATGTTGAATTTGTTCTTTCGGATGATTGGAACTTTAGTACGGGTAAGTTGGTTGTTTTAGATGAATTTAAAATTAGTGGGACAAATAAATTTATTTATACATCGGATCAAGTTAGTACAATTTCTTTTAATAGTAGTTTAATTTTTGATTCTGCAATAACTTTTTCTTATAATCCGACTAGTAACAATAGAGATTTAATTCAATTGCTTTCTGCAACATCGTTACTTGAACTTCGAGGCGCAACTTTATATTCAACTACAACTGGTTTGCGTTTAACTAAAGGTACATTTAGAACACGCGAAAAATCTTATTTAGTTGCTGAAGGATCAGTGAGTACGCAGGCCATTAGTTTTGGTGATGGTACAGTTGCGAATAATGTAACAATAATTCCAAATGCGGATTTAGAAATAGATGGTTTTGTTCAATACAATAATACAGCTTAGAGAGGCTATATGGTTAATTTTTTGAATAATAAAATCTGTTTTTCTTTCTTTTTAATTTCAACACAAATGTTGGCTACTGTTATTGGGTCAGATACGGTTTTTTCACGTCAAAGTGCAACACCAGTATTTCCACAAAACGACAATAACTCTGTTAAGACATTTGCGGCTGTTGATAATGGATTTGCTTTTGCGGGTCCAAATACAGTTCTTTGGTGGAAATCAGCTCTTCCTGTAACAGGTAACATTAATATAAATTCGGGTGCCTTAATTTTAGCTAGAGATTTTAATATTGGTGGAAATTCTGAATTAACAGCTATTTCTAATTTTTATAGTGCGGATTCAACTTATTTAGGAGGTACATCTGGAAGTATTGAACTTTCTAGTTCTGTTACATATTTAGCAGGTGCCAACATAACGGATGCCAAATTAATAAAGTGTGGCCAAATCGTTGTGGGCAATGAACCCGTCGGAGCTCGTTGGTCGTATGATGATCGATATGTTGTGGTTGGTGATATTGTAACGGTGGTTCATGTTTATTCTGTTTTAGATTTGGTTTATACACAAGTTGCTTCGTTAAGTTTGGGTTTGGTAGACCTTAATGCACTTGATTGGCATCCAAGCGATTATATTATAGCGTCTGGTCAAAATGGTGGCGCTATTCCAGAATTACGAGCTTTGCGCTTTAATCCAGCTGCGGGAACTCTTGTGGAAATAACTAATGTGGAAATAAGTTCTGCTGTACATGGTGTGGCATGGAGACCCGATGGAAATTTTTTGGCGATGACTTGTAGTACAGGAGCAACTGCTGTGCGAGTTTATCCTTTTGATGGTGCAAATTTTGGTGTGCCAATTACAGTATCCGCCGCAACAAATTCAAGTGATCGTGCATTGGCATGGGATTCAACAGGTAATTATCTTCTTATTTGTAATAATAGTGGCCTTGTTTCAATTTATAGTTTTGATGGTGCAACATTAAGCCTTGTTAATACGTATAATTTTGGGGCTGGTTTATGGTGCGTTGGTTATGATCCAAAGGATGTTTATATCGCGGTCGGTCGGTCTACAACTACAAATCGATTAGCTCTTTTAAAATTTAACGGTGCAACGTTAAGTTTTGTGACAGATTTAAACGTGGGGGCATTTGATGTCAGATCTGTTTCTTGGCATTATTTGGGGGATTATTTGGTAATAGGCATGCAAATTGGTGCTTCTATTACTGAAATTAAATTAATAAAATTTGATAGATCTACAGAAACACTTTCTGTTGTTGGTAGCGGTATTGAGGCGGGTGGAAATGTTTTGAGCACGACATTTCAACATACAGGAGATTTTGTAAGTCTTAGTGTTGGCAATACTATTGATAGTGCTTTTTTAACTTTATTTACACCTCCCTTTTATTTATGGCGCGATATAGATTTAAAATTTAATGGTGACATATCATTGCAGCAATCTATTGTGTTGGAACAAAATTGTATTATAGATGGCAATGGTGGCATATTAGATTTTAATTCTTCTTCAGCAGCTTTTACTGTTAGCGCTAATTCAAGTTTGTTACTAAAAAATATTCATCTTAAAAATTTATCTGATACAAAAATTAAATGTTGGGATAATACGGCAACATTAACTTTTCAAGATTGTAAATTTTCTTTAAATGGTGATTTTACAATGGGTGCAGGAAGTTTTGATTTTATTGGAAAAAATAAAATAGATGGTAATCATAAATTTATTTATCAATCATCATTAGGGGCAACTATAAAAGTGGATTCTGAATTAATTTTAGATTATGGATTAACTTTTTCTTATGATCCTCCTACAGCATCGCGCGACTTATTAATTATGGAAGATTCAACATCGATTTTAACATTAGATGGTGGAACATTGCGCTCAACAAAAACGGGCCTTAGATTAACTAAGGGAAGTTTAGATGTGCTTTCTTCGTCAACAATTTTTGCAGAGGGGGTTAATTCCACGGAGGCAATTTCTTTTGGAGATGGAACTCTTGCAAATAATTTAACATTGAATTTTGGAGCGAATATTAGTTTTGAGGGTTATATTGAAGAAAATAATACTGTTTAATAATACTATGTATGAATTTATATTATTACATTCAAAGTGTTTTCTTTTGCGTAGGTTGAGTAAAAAAAGCTGGATGAATATTAAAGTCTTTGATTTTGCAAATGTTTTTTTACGTTATAAAACGTATTTAATATTTTTATTCTTTTCCATTTTTTCAACGCCTACATACACTCTTGTTGTTGGCTCAAACTCAGCCGTTTCTTTGCAATCAGGTTTGGTTATATTCCCTGCGGTGGATCTAAATAATGAAATTTTAGGCTTTGCATCATTAGATAATGGTTTTTTATTACAAAATAATTTGACCACATGTACATATAATGCTTTTTTCCCTGTGAATAATTCAATTTATTTAAATAAGGGAATTTTGTATTTAAGTACAAATTTAACGGCAAATATTACAACTTTAACTTTGGGTAATATTGATGGCCAGGGACATTCTTTAAGCTTAGCAGAAAGTTTTACAGCATTTATAGGGGATGCGACTTCTTCATTTACTTTTACAAATTTAGATTTAAACGTTAAATCGCCTACATTAAGTTTAGATCGTTCAGTGTACTTTTTAGGAAATAATAGTTTGGTTGGTGAATATACCGTTTTTGATTTAAAAAATAGCGGTAGTTTAATTTTAGGATCTGGGGCTTCATTACTTTTGAAAAATTTAACAATTAAAAATTTTTCTAGTTCAGATATTACTTGTTTAGATAGTTCGGCAACGATTACGTTCCAAGATGTGACTTTATCCATGGACGGAGATTATGCATTCTTAAACGGTAAATTTGATGTTATAGGGAATCTTAGAATTCAGGGTGAACATACTTTTGTTTATCATACAGATCAAGTAAGTACAATTACTTCTGAAAGCCAAATTTTTTTAGATCGTGGTGTAACTTTTTCTTATGATCCCACAAATAATAATAGAGATTTAATTAGGATGGTAGATTCAACATCCGCCTTAAGTTTAAATGGTGCAACATTATATTCAACTTCAACAGGAATACGCTTAACAAAAGGAAGATTAAAGATAAAAGCGGAATCTATAATTTTTGCAGAAGGTATTAATGAAACAGAGGGCATAAGTCTTGGCGATGGAATTACAAGTAATAACTTGACAATTGATTCGCTGGCAGATTTATATGTGGATGGGTGGGTAGATTTTAAGGGTATAAATTAAATTTAAATATTAAAATTCGGTTTTGCTTGTGAGTTTTTCCGAAATTAAAGAGAGAGTTTAAATGAAAAGCTTAAGATTTTTTACCTTATTTATTTTATTGGTTTCACAGCGGTTATGTGCGCCAATAAATTTTGCAACCAGAAGTGTTGCAATTAAAGTTAAACCATCTGGAATATTGAATTTTGGTCAAGCCGCAACCGGTTTTAATGGAACGTTAACTAAGCTTCCAGGTTCAACCATTTCTGGTCAAACTGTAACATTTGATTATGGTATTTTTGAAGATCCATATAATAATATGTTTATGTCTGGAGTTTATGATCCATCTGTGGCAGGTATATCTCTTTCTGGTAATGGTTTTTTAAATGCTTCTAATGGGGATATTGTAGAAACGTTGACTATAAGTGGTGTTGATAATTTGGTTGAAGGTCAGCCAACCTTTAATGATATTATTACTTTGCAAGATGCCTCCACCACTGTCACTTTTGCGATGCAGTCTAGAGTTAATCAAAATATAAATTTAAATAATGGAACAATTTATTTAAAAGAAGATCTTAAGTTTGTGGATAATAAAAAACTGATAGGTCCTGGAAATATTCATGGAAATTATCATAGACTTGAAATTGGTGGCGATACATTATCGACATTTACAGTAAGTTTAGCTTTTACGAATGTTGGCGATATTTTTTTAAATGGTCGGACTCAACTAAATACAACATTTACATTTAATGCAACTGATATTTTAAATGGTAATGGAAATGTTCTGGAGTTTGGCGCAAGTGGTCAAATTTATATTGCGGCTGGGGCAACATTAAATGTTGCTGATATTGTTTTTAAAAATGTTTCAAATAATTCATTTAGTTTTGCGGATAAAACAGCCCAAATGTTTTTTTCAAATGTGGATATGGAATTTGTAAATAGCGTAACATTTACAACTGGTGGAATATATGTTGAAGGTCCTTCGAACTGGATAATAAAAAATAATATTATTCATTTTGAAAATGATTCAACTTTAACAGTAGATGGTATGACTCTTTGGAAAGATGAAATCGGTGATATAAGTAATTTAGGAAATGTGACTTTTGCAACAAGCACTCATTTGGAACTTTTAAATAGTGGTACAATTAAATTTGTTCCTTCTTCAACAGATGATTTGCAAGCTCAAATTGATGCATTAAAAACAGATACAGGGTTGTTAAGTACAAGTACAATTAACTTACAAATTCAAATAGATAATCTTTCAACAGATACAACAAATTTACAATATTGGATTGATTTACTTGATACATCAACACAAAATTTACAAATACAAGTAGATGCAATTGCAACAGACACAGGCTTGTTGAGCACAAGTACAATTTCATTACAAAATCAATTAGATCAAGTAATGACAGATACAACAAATTTACAAAATTGGATTGATTTACTTGATACAAGTACACAGAACTTACAAATACAAGTAGATGCAATAGCAACAGACACCGGGTTGTTGAGCACAAGTACAATTAGTTTACAAAATCAAATAGATGCGATCGCTACAGATACAGGTTTACTTTCAACATCGACAATTTCTTTGCAGAACCAAATTGATTTATTGAATACATCGACCATCAATCTGCAAAATCAAATAGATGCGGTTGCAACGGATACAGGTTTACTTTCAACATCAACAATTAGTTTGCAAAACCAAATTGACTTATTGGATACATCCACCATCAATCTGCAAAACCAAATAGATGCAATTGCAACAGATACAGGATTATTGAGCACAAGTACTATTTACTTACAAGATCAAATTGATTTGTTCACGACAAGTACGATTAATTTACAAAATCAAATAGATGCAGTTGCAACAGATACTGGTTTGTTGAGTACAAGTACAATTTACTTACAAGATCAGATAGATTTATTTACGACAAGTACTATTAATTTGCAAAATCAAATAGATGCTCTTGGTACAGCAACACAGGATCTTCAGGATCAGATAGATGCTATTTCAACAACTTCAGGATTCTTGCCTTATGTTAGTGATTATTGCAATGAACATATTGTGACAGTAAGTCAAAACATGACCTTCAATCATCAGGCTTTTTTGAGTGCCCCTGATAGTTCGTTGGGTTTCCATTTCTTACCTTGTCCTGGCGGCGATTTGCCAGTTTTGACTATTTCTGCGTTTGACACAATTACATTGCCTCAAAATGCTAAATTGATTTTCTATGGCCAAGGTATAGTTAATGTAGAAGATGGTGTTGAGTTTGAAATGTTAGGAACAGGAACTGAAAGTTCAGATTTTCCTCCATCAATTATTGTTCAAAATAGAGCTATGTTCATTCCTGCAGAAGATGCCGTTGTAAATATTAAGGGCATTGGTGAATTTATCACAAGAGAATGTGGATCTGTTGTTCTTGATCAATCATGTCAATTGGTATTTGGTAGTGATTCAGCAGATATTCTTAATGTTTTATTCAAATTTGGTGTTATGACAATTGCAGATCCATTTGCTTACGTTTCATTTGAAAAAGGTCGTTTTAACATTAAATTTGATAAGAGTTCGGTCTTAAATATTTTTGCAGGATTCTTTGAATTGAATGCAAATTTTGGTACGAGTTCTCCAGGTATAATTGATTCATTTGTTTTTGATCAAGGTTCAAGAATGGAATTTGATAGTTTTGGTAGATTGGTGCTATCAGATAATCTTGGTAATGTTCCAATGTATTTTGATTCTATTAATGGTGAAATTAGTGGTAATGGTCCAGAAGGTGTTGGTCAAGGTTTATTAAGGTATTTACCTGCTGATTCAGAAATATATATTCAAAGAAATTATTTTGATACATCTGCACCTGTTGTAAATGTGTTTGCGGCTTTAGGTTTGTTGTTGAAGGATTCACAATCTTTAACAACAGATGCTGGTGTTAGTTATAATTTTGGTCCGGGATCAACATTACTTATAAATAATAAAGACGGCTTAGAATCGGTATTTGCACCAGATCTTTCTGGAAGAACATTTACAATACAATCTGGAGATCATGGATTCTATAAAGTTCCAGATAAATTGTTGATTCGAGGTATAGATAAACGAGGTAGGCCATTCCAAATTGACAATAATGGTGTAAGGACATTGCTGTGATGAGATTAAAATTTTATCAAATTATTATTTTTTTGGGTTGTGGTTTTGGTTTACTTCACGCCTATGATACGGAACTTCAGGTAGCTAATGAGTATTACAAAAATATTACACGGACGGCAAAAAAGAAAAAGGCTATTTCAAAGTCAGATGCGGAATTAAGTTTGGGGCAAAAGATTTACGATTCAACATTGGCTAAATTTGCGCCTAAAAAAAGTAAAATAAATGAAGATTATTATGATAAAGTCTTGGCAACATCTTTAGATAGAAGATCTAAATTAAAATTAACAGTCGCTCAATTTTTTACAGGCAGGGGATTTAAAGATAGTAATGGTATTTCAACACAGTCTTTGGCAGATACCATTTTTTACAGGCCTTTTGCATTTAGAGATATTATGTTGGCCACTAAATTATCAGAAGATGGCCAAGTGTTTAAGTCGGGAGAAGGTATTGATTCACAAGTGGTGACTCTTGATGATTTGGGAGATAATTATTTAGCTTTAATTGCTTCAACAAAAGTAAAAATAGATGCAGATCTTCAAGAAACTTTTATTCGTTTGACTGGTTCTCATCAATTTAAAATGGCATGGTTAAAAAAGGCAGAATGGGCAGTTGGTATAGATGCACCGTTTAAGTATGTTCATCATAGAATGTCACCTAGATTTTTGGATTCAAATCTTCTTGGTAATTGGGTATCAGAACCTGATTATCAAAATTCTATGCAAAGTTTTTTTTATTTTTACAACTCGTTAGAGGATTTTTTTTATAAAGCTATTTTAAGACCTAAAGGATTAAGCTTTAGTGAAGATAATTCAAAATTTGGAATTGGGGATGTGTCTTTATTTACATATGCTGATTTTGCAAATTATTTTAAAAGGTTTAAAAAGTTGCGTGGTGGGTTGGAGTTAGTTTTACCAACAGGTGGTAAGGAGCAGGGCGATACGGTTTGGGAAATTGTTTTGGGAAATGGCGGAGCATTCCAGCTTGGTGCTTTTATAGACGCATTTTATAGTATTGACAGTTTTTTAAACCTTAGATTTTTTTCTGAGTTAACTTATAGTTTTCCATATCACGGTAAAAAAAGAATTACTCAAATTAAAAATAATTCAAAAAACTTAGAAGTTGTTCAGTATACAGCTACAAAAAATGTTGAAGCTAGTTTTGTACCAAATACACCGACATATTTCCCAGAAAATTTTAGAAATTATTATGTATTAGAATTTTCAGGCTCGGATTCAGAAATACCATATTTTGCAGATGCAGCCCTTAAAACAAAGGTTGAACGTGGACTTGAATTTAGAATGCGTCTTGGTAATTACTGGTTTGACTTAATGAATACTAGTTTAACATTGGCGATTTTTTATGATTTGTTTATGAAAGCAAAGGATGATTTTAAGGATATTCAGTGTGCAACATTTACGGCTTGTCCTAATTATCTTAGGAGCAGATCTGGTCAAATTGCTAATACCTTTAATTGGTTTGTGGGCTATCAACCAAAAAAAGATCTCGAAGTTCGATTTGGCTCAAGCCATGTTTTTATGGGTAAAAATGTTCCTGTTCGACATGGATTGTTTGGATCATTAATAGTGGTCTTTTAGCCTATAATATTAATAAATTCTCTTTATTCTTGAATAAAAAGCTTAATTTTTATTAGATTAAAAATTGGAAATATTTTTTTGGGGGGGAAAATGAAGGCTAATTTTTGTTTACTAGTTTTATG
This sequence comes from candidate division TM6 bacterium GW2011_GWF2_32_72, assembly GCA_000989525.1. Lineage (GTDB taxonomy): Bacteria > Babelota > Babeliae > Babelales > GWF2-32-72 > GWF2-32-72. Next base: position 239,954 of record LBON01000002.1, on the reverse strand, counting down.
TATGTTTTATTCGATTAAGGCTGAATTGCTGTCTCCATATTCTTTTTTTCAAGCAGTCTTTAATAAAGATTATGTTGCCGTTTATGCATATCTTTCTCAAGGCGGCCTTTTAAATATAAAAGATCGGCATGATAGAACTCCAATGATTATAGCAGCAAGAAATAATGATGTAGCCATGTTGGAACTTTTTTATGAATTTGCACCTAATTGTTTGGATTGTGAAAATGGATGGACTCCTTTAATGGCTGCCGTTAGCCAAAATTCTGTTGAAGTAGTTAGTTTTTTAGTTGAAAAAGATGTGAATAAAAATAGTTCTTATAATGGAATTTCGGCGTTTGAATTGGCATTAAATTATGGATTAGAAGAAGTTGTTGAAATATTAAAAGAATAAATAATTATTTAAAAATAAAAAATGGGGGTTGTATGAAAAAATGGTTAAGGTTATTGGTATGTTTGAAAATATTTTTTTATTTGTCTGCGTCAGAAAATCTTGAATTAAATAATTCAGATGATATTCGGCTATCAGATTTGATGACCCGAGCGATTATTATTTCTTCTTTTTATCTTTGTAGTACTAATATTGTTAAATATTTTGCCGCTGAAGATATAGAAAAAAAGGTTTGCTGGCTTAACTCAGAAGGCCGAACGCCATTAACAGAGGCTTTAGCTTTAGGTGATTTAGAAATTGTTGAAATTTTATTAAATAAAAAAATCATTAATAAATCGTGTTATATCGATTCTTTTATGGAATCATTTGTGAATAATAACGATGCATCAGAAGATTTGATCTGCGATAAGACAAATGTTTTTTGGAAAAACTTTACAACTATGGAACAAGTTTTTGTGGCGAATGTGTTAATTTGTATGAATGAATCTTTAGACTCTAATTATAAAATAAAACATTATATGGATATTTGTTTGACTGAAGAAGATGTTAATCGATTTGAAAAATATATATTAAAGTTTGTACCTCCTTCTCTTAAATGTGCCATTCAGGATGAAATACTTAAATATAAAGATTTAATTGATCTGCGATCTTTTAAAGAGGATAGGCTTTTTGATAGGGGAGAAGATGAAGATTCTATTTGATATTTTATATTTTGTATTTAGGGAAAAAATTATTAAAAATGGCATAATGGGGTTGTTGTTTTTTATAATCGGTGGCATTTCCGCCTCGGAATATAATGAAAAAGATGATTTATATGTTTCGAATATTTTAACTAAGGCGATTGTTCTTTCTTCCATGGGTATATGTTCTACCTCTTTGATTGAATATTTGCTTATAGATTGTCCAAAAGAGGGTATTGTTTGGTTGAATTTTTGTGGAAGAACCCCATTGGAGGAGGCTTGTGCTTTGGGTAATATCGATATTGTTAAAGTTCTGTTGAAAAAAAATGTTGTTAATGATCTCTGTGTTGTTGATAGAAGGCTTAAAGCTCTTTTTCATAAAAAAAATGTTTTGAAGAAACTATTTGGAAAACATTCAGAAGATTTTTGGGGTGGTTTTTCAAAAGTAGAACAGGTGCTTGTTGCTAAAGTTATTTGTAATTTTGAAAGATATTTAGATGTTTCTCCTCAAATAAATATTTATAAAAGACCTGTTTTGACGGGCCCCGATATTGAGATGTTTTATGAACATTTATTAAATTTTTTACCGGTAAGTGCTTGGAATAATTTAAGTGCGTATATATTTGATTGGCTGGACGAGCATTTAATTTACGATTTATCTAGTGATAATATTCGGAAACAGTCCACATCTTTGTAAAAATTTTCTGTAAAAGTAAAATAAAAAAGAGGCTGTAAAAAACCTCTTTTTTATTTTTATATAAATTTAAAATTGAATTAGTGATTTTATTGAGCGTCAAATAATTCAACGTCAAAAATTAAAGTTGCATTTGGTGGAATAATGGCTCCTGCACCACGAGATCCGTAGCCAAGATTTGCAGGAATAATTAAACGGCGTTTTTCGCCAAGTTGCATATCTAAAACACCTTCATCCCAACCTTTGATAACCATGCCAACCCCAATTGGGAATTGAAATTTTTCACCACGATCAACACTACTGTCAAATTTTTTGCCTGGTTTGCCGTTATCATCTAACCAACCGGTATAATGAACAGTTACAATTTGTTTTGGTAGTGGTTTCTTTGCATCTTTGGGCGCAGCTTGCAAAATTTCAAATTTTAAACCTGATGCTGTTGTTTGTATCATTTCTTTTTCCTTACTGTTTTTTTCTTTCTCGCCTAAGCAACCTGTTGTTGCTAAAAGAGAAATAGCTGTAATTGATAATAAAACTTGTTTTTTCATACTGTCCTTTTATTTAGTTTTGACTATTCCAGATCAAAAACTTTTCAATAAACTCGGTTAAGTCACCATCTAGTATAGTGTCTGGTACAGGAGATTCAATCTCAGTTCTGTGATCTTTAACCATTTTGTATGGATGAAGGACGTATGATCTTATTTGAGACCCCCATTCAATTTTTTTTCTTTCTATTTTTGCATTTGCCGCATCTTTTTCTTCTTTTTGTTTTTGAACAAGTTTTGACATCAACATTTTCATAGCTGTTTCTCTATTTTTTATTTGGGAGCGTTCGTTTTGGCATTGAACAACTGTATTTGTTGGGATGTGTGTGATGCGAACAGCAGATTCTGTTTTGTTAACGTGTTGACCGCCAGCACCACTTGCACGATATGTGTCAATTCTTAAATCTTTGGGGTCAATTTCTATTTTTACATCAGGAGCTTCTGGCGTAACTGAGACTGATGCAAAAGAAGTGTGTCTTCTTTTGTTGGCATCAAAAGGGGAAATTCGAACAAGCCTATGCACACCGTGCTCACCTTTGAGAAGTCCATATGCGTTTTTGCCTTTAATAAATAATGTTGCAGATTTTATCCCTGCTTCTTCACCTGTTTGAAGGTCAATTTCTTCAACGTCAAAATTGTTCCGTTCACAAAAACGAAGGTACATTCGCAATAGCATGCTTGCCCAATCTTGGGATTCTGTTCCTCCTGCACCTGAGTTTATACTTAAAAAACAGTTGTTTTTATCTTCTTCAGAACTCATTAAAAGGTTGATCTTAAAAGATGTGATTTTCTTGCAAAGCCTTTTTACATCGATTTCTAATTTTTTAATTTCTTCTTCATCATCTGCAAAAAGATCCAGCATTTCTATCATATCTTTGTAGCCATTTGTGACTTCTAAATATTGATCTCTTTGATTTTTAACAGCCTGAAAGGCTTTGGAAATTTGAGCCTGATCTGGATTCTGCCAAAAATCATCCTGATCACAAATTGTTTTTAATCTGTTGAATTCTTCTTCTTGTTTGGAATTTTGCCAAAAATCTTTGATGGACTGAATATCAGGTTCAATTTGTTTTAATCTTTCCTTTAAATCATCTACTAACATTTTATACTACTTTCTAGATTAGGATTTGTCTGAAAATTCAAGTATAACATTGGTTTTTCAGATTTTCCAGGTAAGAGGAAGGTCCGGTTGATTTTTGGGCAAATAAAAAGCCCACTGAAAACAGTGGGCTCTTTATTTGTTATTTTAGTAATTACTTAGTTTTTTGCGAAATAACTATTAACAGTTGCTTCAAAAAACTTTTTCATAGGTTCTTCGGCTGCCGAAGCTAACACTTCAGCTCCCTTATTTAAAAGAGCACTGCCAAATGTATTAATTGCAAGAGGTACAAGTCCAATGCTTGCAGCAATGGCAACTTTCTTTAATGCTGTGTTTGGGTGTTCTATCTTTAACTCGGATGTTTCTTTTTGTAATTGTTCTATTTGTTTTTGTTGATTTGAAATCAATTCTTCTTTTTTTTGCATATCTCTTTTTGCCGCTTCTAATCTTAGAGCCTCTATTTGATTTCTTAACTCTCTGTCATGCGTATAAAAACCATAACTTCAAGCTGCGGTGCCAGCGGCACCTCCAACAAAACTAAGAACCTTTACAGCTTTAGAAGCTTCAACTTCTTTTGTTCCTAAAAGCGCTAACATAGCGATTAACATATATTTCTTTAACATAATTACCTCCAAAAATTAAAAAATACCATTTGTAATTAGTTTAACAGTTGGGTGGGTGGCGTCAAGCGGGGTCAGATTGGGCTTTAAATAGGGGTTTTTAGTATTTAAGTAGCTCTAAGTTGCTTTTGAAGGCTGTGGTTGATGATTTGCTGGTATTTTTTACCCGATTTAATGGATGCTTTGAGTGTTTTATAAATGGGTGTTTATTGATGATTTTAGGTTATTTCGGGTGTTTTTGGCCGTGGTACGGAGATTTCTTTAAGGTGGTAAATTGGACTTTTCCTTCGACTAGCTCAGGATGGTATTCTTTAAATAATTTTTATATAGGCCCTCGGTATAAAAAATAGCAAAGTGTGTCTAAGCATCGAAGAGGCCAGTTATTAATTTTAAAATATAGATTTTTTAGATCTGAATTTTTCAACATTTATATTTAATGTTTTTGGGCTAATAAACTTTAAAAAATGTGTTATAATTACCGTTTAATCAAGTAATTTCTAGCAACACTTTATATTGAGGTTTTTGTGTTTAACTTTATTAAGAATAAGTTACAAAAAGTTTATAACAGTTTTACAAGTAAGATGCATTCTCTTTTTTCTCGTCAGCAAATTGATTCATCAGTTTTAAAAGAGTTAGAAGAGATTTTAATTTCTGCAGATGTAGGCGTAAAACCAACTCAAGAAATTATAAAAAATTTATCAGAAAGATTTGCCAATGGTGAAATTTCTGAGGGTGAAGATTTAAAAAAAGCTTTAGAAGATCAGCTTTTAAACATGTTGCAAAAAGATTCAAATTTTAAAGACACACAGATTTTTCTTTTAGTTGGAATTAATGGAAGCGGTAAAACTACTTTTGCTGCTAAATTGGCCAACATGTTAAAAAATGAAGGCAAAAAAGTTTTATTAGTTGCCGGTGATACTTTTCGTGCTGCAGCAACAGAACAGCTTGTAAGCTGGGGAAGTAAAATTGGTGTAGAAGTTGTTGTTGGTAAAGATAATCAAGACCCGGCTTCGGTTGTGTTTTCAGGTTGTAAAAAATTTGTAGATGAAGCCTTTGATGCTGTGATTATTGATACCGCAGGCAGGCTTCAAACAAAAACAAATTTGATGAAAGAGCTTGAAAAAATTGGCAATGTTGTAACAAAAGTTGCGCCAGGAAAGAAGGTTGCAAGTTTGTTAACAATAGATTCAATGCTTGGTCAAAATTCGCTTGAGCAGGCAAAAATATTTAATGAAAGTACAAAATTAGATGGAATCATTTTGACTAAGATGGATGGAACAGCCAAGGGTGGAATTGTTTTTGCAATTGAAAAAGAGATCAAAGTTCCAGTTGCGTATATTTCTTTTGGTGAAAAAATTGATGATTTTGATGTTTTTGATTCCAAAAAATTTGTTCAAGATTTGTTGAGCGAGTAGATGTTAGAAGAAGTCACAGGTCTGATTGACCGTTTTTTATTTCAAAATCAAGAAAATGGATATTCCGTTTTTCTTTTACAAATTAATTCCAAAAACACGGAAACTGTAAAAGGTTTTCTTCCTGGTTTGCAACCTGGTCAAACTGTTTCTTTGAAGGGCAAATGGATTGTTCACTCTAAGTTTGGACGTCAATTTGATGCAACTGAAGCAACAACAACATTACCAAATAGTATTATTGGTTTAAAAAAATATCTTGGTTCAGGAATGATCAAGGGCATTGGTAAAGTTTATGCAGAGAAATTAGTTGATCATTTTGGTGCAGATGTTTTGGAAGTTATTGATAAATTTCCTGAGCGATTGAAAGATGTTCCAGGAATTGGTGCAAAGCGTGTAGATATGATTGCCAAGGCTTGGGAAGATCAAAAAGAAATTTCTAAGATTATGGTTTTTTTACAAGATAAAGGTGTTTCAACTGCGTATTCTGTAAAAATTTATAAAAAATATGGTCAGGCTTCTATCGCAATTGTTACAGAAAATCCGTATAAACTTTCTGAAGATATTTGGGGAATTGGTTTTAAAACAGCAGATCAAATTGCACAAAATTTGGGATATGATCCTAAGTCGGTAAAACGAGCAAAAGCAGGGATATTGCATTCAATTGCAGATAGTGTTTCTTCTGGCGGTTTATATGTTGAATTAGAAGAATTGCGTGAAAAAACTTTTAAGTTATTAGAATTGGATTCAGAAATTGATGGTTCAATTATTAAAAAGGGTTTGCATGAACTACATGATCAGGAAAAGATTAAGCTGATTCAGGATGAAGCTCAGCATTTTTTAACGTTAACTCAATACTATTTTTCAGAAAAAGCGATTGCTCACAGGCTAAAAACATTGCTCGAATATCCATCAAAGCTAAAAATTAATTTTGATGAAGTTTATGAATCCATTCGTAAGCCTGCGGCAGACGGTTCTTGTTTAAATGAAAAACAGCAGCTTGGTGTTTTAAGTGCACTTAAAAACAAAGTATCTATTGTTACAGGTGGTCCTGGAACCGGAAAGACAACTTTAATAAAAAAATTAATATCTTCTTTGGAAGAAAACAAAATATCTTATCGTCTGGCGGCACCAACTGGTCGAGCAGCCAAGAGGATTATGGAAAGCACTGGAAGACACGCGGTTACATTGCATCGTTTGTTAGAGTTTGATTTTACAACTATGTCTTTTGCGCATAATGAAAATAATAGTATTAAAAGTGATTTTTTAATTGTAGATGAAACTTCTATGATTGATGTTTTTATGGCGTTAGCTGTTTTGAAAGCTGTTTCTTTTGATGCTCATCTTTTATTTATTGGTGATGTTGATCAACTTCCTTCTGTTGGGCCAGGTAATTTTTTGAAAAATTTGATTGAAAGCGGTGTTGTGCCAACAACTATGTTGACTGAAATTTTTAGACAGGCTCAAGATAGTTTAATTATCACAAATGCACATAGAATTAATCGAGGAGAATTTCCGCAAAGTTATGATCCTGCATGTAAGCGTGATTTTTTCTTTATCAAAGAAGAAGATGTTGAAAATGTTACACATCATTTAAAACGCATCTTGTTGGGCGGGTTACAAAAGTTTGGAATCTCTGTTGATGATGCTTGTATTCTGACTCCTATGAATCGAGGTGGTGCAGGAACTCAAAAATTAAATTATGATTTACAGCAAATTTTAAATCCAAATAATACAGAAAAACAAATTAGTAGAGCTGGGTATATTTTTAAGATTGGCGACAAGGTTATGCAGATTCGTAATAACTACGATAAAGATGTATACAATGGTGATATTGGCATTATTCAAGAGATTGATCTTACTGATAAAATTGTTGTTGTACGTGTTTTAGATAAAATGGTTCAATATGAATTTGATGAATTGGATGAATTAGTGTTGGCCTATGCTGTTACTGTTCATAAGAGTCAGGGTTCTGAGTATGCGGCTGTAATAATTCCAATTTTTATGCAACATTTTACATTGTTACAGCGAAATTTAATTTATACCGCAATTACACGGGCAAAGAGGTTATGTATATTTATTGGACAAAGTAAGGCCATAGGTATGGCTGTAAAAAACACCAAAGGTTTTTCGAGAAAGACATTTTTAAAAGAATTTTTAACAACAGATTTAAAATGCGTTTAATAAATTTATTTTTTTTACTTATTTTTTCACAGTCTATTTTGGCTCTAAATTTAAATCCATGGGCACAGCAAAGTAAAATATTTTCTATTATGTTAGATCCTGCTGGTGATGCAAAAACTCCAGGAAGGGTTATAGATGATACATTCGAGCGTGGAGTGACTTTACAATTTGCAGAAAGTTTAAAAAAAGAATTGGAAAGTAGGTATCCACAAATAAGGGTTGTGCTTTCTCGATTTGCGGGTGAGTCTTTAGAACCTTTGCAGAATGCTTCTTTTGCTAATCGGTTAGAGGTTGATTTATTTTTAAATATTAATTTATTTTTTAAAAAAGACGATGTCTCAAAAATCTTTTTATATCAATTTGTTTCTAACCCGGTAACAGATTTTTGGCAAAAGGATTGGTCTGAATTATGTTTTCAGCCATATGATCAAGCCCATTTGAAAAACATTAATGTAACTAAAAATTGGGGGCAAAAATTTAGATTGTCTTTAGAAAAGGAATCTAGAAATCAAAGATTTGTATTTAAGGGTTTTTATGGCTTACCTTTTAAACCATTAGTGGGAATTTTAGCTCCAGCTTTGGCTTTGGAAATTGGAATTAGTAAGCAAAAAGGCTGGCAAGATTATGTTTCTGTAGTTTGTAATTCCTTGCACCCAATAATATTTGAGGCCCTTTTATGAAACCTATTTTTTATGGAATTACATCCTTTTTTTGCTTGTTGTTTGGGATGTTTTTTTTCCTTTACTACAAGGAATTTATAATTTTAAATTTTTTTTCAGATTCAAAAGAGTTTGAGATATGTTCACAAACACCAAATGTTCAGAAAAAAAATGTTCAAATTATTTATTGGAAAGATGAAAATTGGTGCAAAGAAGATGTCGAATTGATTTGGTCAGAAAACAAAGCCGAAAATATTAAATACCTTATCAATAGTTGGTTTACGTTAGTTGATGAAGAAAGTGCTTTAGATAGAAAAATATCTGTAGAATCCATTTGGTTAAATTCTTCTGGCAATTTGGCTTACATTTCTCTTGACAGAAATCCCTTTAACAAAGAACTATGTGTTTATGAAAAGTGGATGCTTGTGGAAGGATTATTAAAAACTTTGCGTCAAAATAAAGTTGATTTGCAAAATGTTAGATTTTTAGTTCATCATAAGAATTTAAATGATTACCATCTGGATTTTGCAAATCCTTGGCCGGTAGGTGGTTTTTTAAGTTAAGTAGGAATGATATTGTATTTTTCTTTTTTGGTTATCGATAACTATTTTTTACATACTTTTTAATAATGGGAGAGTGTAATGGTAAAAAGAGTTGCACCGTTTAAGGTGGCAGATTTATTTATTAATCGATGGTCACCAAGAGCAATGTCAGGCGAATCAATTACAGATTTTGAATTGATGTCTTTATTTGAAGCTGCGCGTTGGGCACCTTCTTCTTATAATAATCAACCATGGCGATTTATTTATGCAAAAAGAGATTCAAAAAATTGGAGTAAATTTTTTGATTTATTAGTTGATTTTAATAAGCAATGGGCAAAAAATGCAGCCGCTTTGGTCTTGTTAATTTCTAGAAAAAAATTTGAATATAATGATAAACCATCTAGAACGCATGAATTAGATGCGGGTGCGGCCTCTGAAAATTTCTCTTTACAGGGTTTTTTAAATGGTTTGGTTGTTCACGGCATGGAAGGCTTTGATTATGATAAATCACGTGAAGTTTTAGGTATCCCGGAAGATTATACAATTTTGGCCATGTATGCTGTTGGCAAACCAGGTAAAAAAGAAGATTTATCAAAAGAACTTCAAGAACGTGAAGAAATGTCGGATAGAAAAAAGATAGAAGAATTTGTTTTTGAAGGGAATTTTAAAAAGTGACTTTGAATTTACAGCAAAAGAAAGATTTGATAGCACACCTTTCTTTGCATGCTACGAAAAATAAAATAGAAAAAATTCTTGAAGTTAGCAAAGAAAGAACTCGTTACTTAACACTTGTTTTGGAAGATATATATCAAGCCCACAATGCAAGTGCTGTTGTTCGAACTTGTGACGTTTTTGGCATTCAAGATTTGTATATCGTTGAGCAGAAAAATATGCTTACAGTTAATGATAATGTTGCGCTTGGTTCAACTAAGTGGGTGGATTTAAAACGATATAATGCCCCTGAAAAATCTAATATAGAAAATTGTATTTTAGATTTAAAAAAAAATGGTTACAAGATAGTGGCAACCACACCTCATACCAAAGATTGTAATCTGTCTGATTTAAAAATTGATCAAAAAACAGCTCTATTGTTTGGTACAGAAGAAACTGGGTTGACTGAAAAAGCAATAAGTCTTGCTGATGAGTACGTTAAAATTCCTATGTATGGATTTTCAGAAAGTTTGAATATATCTGTTTGCGCTGCAATTTGTCTTTATGATTTAACCTCAAGAATGAGGAAGGAGCATCGGCCATGGCAATTTGGTGAAGAAGAGTTGATTGACCTTCAGTTAGATTGGTTTAGGAAGGTTGTTGTTGGTGCTGCAGGGTATGAAAAATTATTTTTTAAATCTAAATAAAATAAGAATTTGATTTCCAAAAAAGGAAAAATAATGATTTTTGAAAATCGTTTTGATGCCGGTGAAAAATTAGCAAAAGAACTTCAAGAATATAAAAATAAAAAAGATGTTGTTATTGTTGCAATACCAAGAGGTGCTTTGCAGATTGGTGCTGTTCTTGCAAAAAGATTAAATTTACCTATGGATGTTGTGTTTACAAAAAAACTTGCATTTCCTGGTCGTTCAGAACTTGCTATTGGTTATGTAAGTGAATCAGATATTTTTGTTGATCCAATTATTATTGAACGTGCGAATATTCCAGAAAGTTATATTTATCAAGAAGCCAAAAAAATAAAAGATCTTTTACGACAACGATATTCTAAATATTATCAAGATATTCATCCAATTGAATTAAAAAATAAAACTATAATTTTGGTAGATGATGGCATTGCAACGGGCAATACAATTAAGGGTGCTATTGAAGCTTTAAGAAATAAAAATGTTAAGGAAATTGTTGTGGCAGTGCCAGTTGTAGCCGAAGATTCGTTGTTAGAAATAAATGCACTGGCTGATAAAGTTGTTTATTTAGATGTTCCTGAAAATTTGATGGCAATTGGCCAATTTTATAGGAATTTTGATCAGGTGGATGATGATGACGCAATCACTCTTTTAAAGGAATCTCGTTAATGATTTTATTTAACACAAGGTCTGCCGAGCATTTGGCGGAAAAAATGAATATTCAAAGAGGTAAAATTGATTTTACAAGATTTGCAGATGGAGAATTTCGTATAACGGTTAAAGAAGATGTTGCAGGTAAAATTGTTTGGGTTTTGGCCTCAACAGAGGCTCCAGCAGAAAATTGGTTAGAATTATTTTTCTTACTGGATGTATTAAAGAACCAGGGAGCAATAATTAATTTGTTGATAACTTATTTTGGATATGCTCGTCAGGATCATCCGGAAAATAATGAAGCTGCTGCAGCACAGTTTTTAGCAGAAAAATTAGAGCAATTTAATTTGAACAAGATTTTGATTTTGCATCCACATTCTACTAGATTGCACAATTGGCTAACATATACAGAAATAATTCCGTATGATTTATATATTCCTATAGCTTTGGAAAGTGATGTGATTATTGCGCCAGACAAAGGTGCCAAAACATTTGTTTCTACATTGGCAAAAGAGTGTAAAAGGGATTATATAATTTTAGAAAAAAGTAGAATTGACGATAAAACGGTTAGATTAGATGATCTACCAATAAATATAAAAGATAAAAAAATTCTAGTTGCTGACGATATGATTTCTACAGGTTCGACATTGATTGCAGCAACAGAACTTCTTTGGAAATATAGGCCAATAAATATATGTGCTATAGCTACACATGGTTTATTTATTGATAGTGCTAAACAAAAAATTGAATCTAGCTATTTAGAAGATGTTTTTGTTACCAATAGCTTGCCTAATCAATTCGGTAAATCATGTAAAATTGAGTTATTAAATTTGACAAACTTCTTGGAACGATACCTTATCGGTTAGAATTAATAGCTGGTTCCTAAATTAGATAATATTTCCTGTTTTGATTTATTAAGCTTTTTGTATAATTCAATAAGTTCGGTAAATGATGGTCCGTCTAGTGTGAATTTTTTATTAATACAGATTTGTATTGCTGTTTCTACACATTCGTCAGTTTCTGGAAGGGTATAGCCTTCACCGAACATAGAATATAACAATTGACGGTACGCCAAATTCTCTTTTGTCTTGTCAATATATTCAAGTTGTGCTTTAACGGACTTAATTTGATAGCTAACTTCGTTTATTTTTGCATTTATTTCCTGTAATTGTGATTCACTGCAATTTGTTTGATTAAAAAATAAGCAAGTCATTAATGATGTTGCGAATAATATTCTTTTCATAAAAACCTCTGTTAAAATTAAAATATATTGTTTGTTTTAAGTGTAAATTAAATTTAATTTAAAGCAAGTGGGTAGGTTTTTTGTGATATTAAGCTACTCAATTTGATGAATTTGTTGTTAAATTAGTTTGAGCAATTGGTTTTCTTTGGCCTGCATTATTTTATAGTCAGTGTCTTTTAGATGGTCGTATCCGATTAAATGACAAATTCCATGAACTAGGATTCTATTTAAATGTTTTTCAAATGGTGTTTCTAGTTCGTTAGCATCCTTTTGAACTCGTTCTAAAGAAATAATTATATCCCCTAGATTTTTATCAGTTTCATTTAAAACTTTTATTTTTTTTCCAGCTTTTAAATCTGTGTGAAAAGGGAAAGAAAGTACATCTGTTGGGGTATTTTTTTTTCGGTATTGATTATTATATTGTTGAATGGTTGCGTTTGTTGTAAATAAAATTCCAATATCAAAATTATTATATTTAAGATGATCTAATATTGTTTGAATGGATTTTTTGATTTTGTTTTGATTTATTTTAATTTTTATTATTCGATTTTTTATTAATATCATTGTTGCTCCAAAAAATCTTTTTCCTTTTGAAGCTCTTGACATACTTCTGTAACCAATATTTTTATAAGATTGTTGATCACTTCAGTCCTTGGTGATGATCTAAGTTCTTTAAGGTTACCGTGAGGAGTGGTTAAATTTATTGTGATGATGGAAGGTTTTATGTCCGTTCTTTCTATAAATTCTGTTTCACTACAACTTGTAAGAGAGGATATGCTTAAAACAGTTAAAAATAATAAAAATTTCATAAAAATTCCTTTTTTTAAAGCTTTGCAATCCAAGTTTTATCCATTTGTTCCATAGTGGGTGTTTCTAGTTGGTCGTTAGAAAATCCTATTAAACTAGCTTTTGAAATACCCTTTATGAGTTTTTCTTCTTGCTTGATAATTTTTGTATTTTCTGGAGAAACGGCATGAAGAATAATTTTTGCAAGGTCGGTCTTTAAAGACAAATTGTTTTCACTTTTTAGTTTTCTGACCTGGTCAATTATATCTAAAACAACTTTAATGTTGGCACTACTTTGTGGAAATTTACTTGATGTTTGAACATCTTTGAATTTGGTTTGATGAATTGAATCAACTTGAACCTTTGATTTGTATAAATCTTGATAAATGGCTTCTGTTACGTACGGAATGTATGGTGCATACATTTGCAATATGCTTAAACCAACACTGTAAAGGGTGTATCTGGTTGCATTAATTTCTTCTGCTGGATATTCAGAAGGATTGAACATTTGATCTTTAATTAATTCTAAGTAGTTATCGCAAAAATCTGACCAAAAGAATTTTTCAAGATGAGTTAGAGCTAATCCGAACTCATTTTTTTCAAGATCTTTATTGTAAGTTTCAAAAATATTTGCGGCTCGGTCTAATATCCATTCATTAACTAAACCTAGATTATGAGGAGCTTTGGTTGGTTGATATTCATCGATATGTTCTTTGCAGAATCGGAATGCATTCCATATTTTGGTTACAAGTTTTTGGCCTATTTTTAGTTGGCTTTCTGAAAAAGCTATGTCATAACCTAGTCCGCCTGCCGCTGTCCAAAATCTGATCGCATCAGCAGGGAAGCTTTCTAGTAATCCTTGCGGAGTTAAATTAGCATTGCCTTTGGATTTGGATATTTTTTCTTTTTCACCGCTTAAAACGTGTCCTGAGATAACAATCTCTTCCCACGGTATGTTTTGATTGTGGAACCAAGATTTAATTATTGTATAAAAGGCCCAAGTTCTTATTATGTCGTGTGCTTGTGGACGCATGCTCATGGGCATAAATTTTTTAATATCTTCTGTAAAAGATGATTTTGCGTCTTTATTAAAAAGTCCAAAACAAATTTGAGGAGTTAAAGAAGAAGTATTCCACGTGTCCATAATATCTTTTTCTGGTTCTATGTTTGAACTAGAACAGAATGGGCATTTTTCAAATTTTTGTTCTTGTGGATCAATTGGGAGACTGTTAATTGGGGCAAGAATTACTTTGTTGCAGTTTAAACAGTGCCACACTGGGAATGGAATTCCAAAGAATCTTTGACGAGAGAGGCACCAATCCCAGTTAAGATTTTCAACCCAGTTAATGTATCTTGATTTCATAAAATTTGGTGACCATTTTATTTTGTCAGCCAATTTAATAAATTCATCTTTATGCTCAATAATTTTTAGGAACCATTGATTTATTGCAAGATATTCAATTTCTTTTTTGCATCTATCATGAATTCCAACGGAATGTTTTATTGGTTTTTTGTTGAGCAAAAGACCTTTTTCTTCGAGAATTTCTAAAATTTTTGTTCGAGCATTTACGGCTCTTAATCCTGCAAGAGGGCCAGTGCTTTCAAGCCATTTGCCGTCAAGACCAATTGATTGTCTGTATGGAAGTTTGAATTTTTTGTACCATTCTATATCCGTTTTATCACCGAATGTGCAGCACATTACAAGGCCGGTTCCTTTTTCTATATCAACGTTTTCATCTTCTAAAATTGGAACTTCGTTTTCAAAAACAGGAACAATAGCTGTTTTGCCCTTGAGGTGTTGATATCTTTTATCTTCTGGATTGAAAAGTAATGCAGCGCAAGAAGGAAGAAGTTCTGGTCTTGTTGTACCTATAATTAATTTTTCACCATCTTTACTTGTAAATTGAATGTCATTAAAGGTTGTAGCAACTTCTAAATCGTCTAAATCTGCTTGAGCAATAGAAGTTCGACATGTTGTGCAATAAAGAGCTGGTTCTTCTTTGCGATAAACAAAACCTTTTTCAAAAAGCCTTATGAATGATTCTTGAGAAATCTTTCTAACGGGGGCAGAAATTGTTGAATAACATGAGTTCCAATCAACAGAAAGGCCCATTGTTTGCCATAAATTTTCAAATTCTTTTTCTGTTGTTTTAGTTTCTTCTTCACATAATTTTATAAAATCAGATCTTTTTATGTAGTGAGCACTGATATTATGTTTTTTTTCTACGAATCTTTCTGTGGGCAGGCCATTATCATCAAATCCAAAAGGATAAAACACAGAGTAACCGCTGAGTCTTTTGTATCTAGCTATAATATCTGTGTGAGTGTAAGAAAAGATGTGACCAATGTGTAAAGAACCGGAAACCGTTGGTGGTGGAGTATCTATACTATAAAGAGGGCCTGCATGTTTATTGCGATCGTAAGTTTTTTCTTTAGACCAATATTTTTTTAGTTCTTCTTGATATTTTAGATGATCAAAATTTTTATCCATGATTTTTACCGCTTTTCTTTAATTTATGGGTCAACAACAAAAGTAATATACTAGTTTAAAATTGTTGTTTTTGCCAGTTTTGCTGCTAGAGCTTTTGTTTTGCGGTGTTTTTTAAAGTTGATTTAAATATTGTGTAAATTGACCATACCGATGATTTCACATACACTTATTTTTAATTAATTCTTTATTTTAGGAGTTTTTAGCATGGTCTCTTTAGGCACTTCGCAATGGTTAATTTGGTTTATTATTTCCGCATGGGTTTATTTAGTAACTGTTGTAGCAACCGGATGGTATCAAGGATGGGTAGCTTATTTATTGGGTGATAGTACAGCTATTATTTATCGTAGATCGGTTGGTTTTTGGCAAAGTTATATTGATCCACTAGGAATGTTCTTTTATTTTGTTTTTGGTGGTTTGCCAAGGGGATTTGGTTGGGGTGCGATAACACCGATTAATCCATTAAATATAACTTACCCAATGAAGTCTTTTAAGCTTTTATTTGTATTTTTAAGTAGGGCATTAGGTAATTTTTGTTTGGCAGCGATCGCTTTATTTTTATTGGTTTTATTGGTTTCTAAGCAACAATTAACTGTTTGTTTTTTGTCTGTTATGCAAAATCAATTAGATATGAATCTTTTATCTTCCGTTTTGCCTGGCATTAGTTCGTTTTCTATAGCCGCGATCTTTTTTTTGTTGGGTGTTTTTAGTCTGAATGTTTTATTGGCGGCCTTTAATTTTTTGATTGAAGGTTTTCGCGCTGTAATGGTTGTGTATATGGGTGGATGGTTGATGAGACAGCGTCAAAATTTATTTATTATTTTGGCCATTCAGATTGCATTGATTTGGTTTTTTATAAATGATTTGGAACGATTTATATTTTCATTTTTAATTTCTTTTATAGATACAATTTTATAATTCAATAAATTGAGAAAAGTTATGTTTAACAAAGATTTAGAAAAATTGATGGCAGGGACAGCACAGGTTCTTCCAAAAGGTGAGCTAGGAAAAAAGTTAGAGTCAGGAAAAAAACTTAAAATTAAACTTGGAATGGATCCAACATCACCGGATCTTCATTTGGGACACGCCGTAGTTCTTTCTAAGATGAAACAGTTCCAAGATTTGGGTCATCAAGTTATTTTTTTGATTGGTGATTTTACTGCTCGTATAGGTGATCCGACTGGTAAATCAAAGACTCGTCCAGCTTTGACTGAGAAAGAGATTAAAGAAAATACAAAAACATATTTTGATCAAGTCGGAAAGATTTTAGACTCAAACAAGGTGATTGTTCGATATAATTCTGAATGGCTTGATAAATTAAGTGCTGCTGATCTTGTAAAAATTGCTGCCAAAGTAACAGTTTCGCAAATAATCGAGCGTGAAGATTTTGCAAATAGATTGGAAAAAAAACAAGCAATTAGTTTACATGAGCTTTTATATCCAGTATTTCAAGGCTACGATTCAGTTGAATTACAAGCTGATGTAGAACTTGGTGGAACCGATCAGACTTTTAATTTGTTAATGGGTAGAACATTGCAGGAACGATTTGGCCAAGAACCTCAAGTAATCTTGACAGTGCCTCTTTTAGAGGGGCTTGATGGCGTTGAAAAAATGTCCAAATCTCTTGGGAATGCTATTGGTTTAAATGAACCTGCAAGTCAAGCTTTTGGTAAACTGATGTCTGTTTCGGATAAACTTATGTGGCGTTACTTTGAATTATTACTGAATAATACAGCTGCTGAAATTAAGCAAATGCACAAAGATGTTGAGTCTGGCAAATTACATCCAATGACCTTAAAAAAACAAATGGCTCACGATGTGATTAAAAAATTTTGGTCAGAAAAAGATGCAATTGCAGCGTTACAAAGTTTTGAAGATGTGTTTCAGAAAAAAGATTATTCCAAGGCAACTGAATTTAAAATAGCTCAAGATACTGCTAATCCAATTTGGATTGTAGATCTTTTAAAGGCTTTAAATTCAGTTGAATCAACTTCAGAAGCAAGGCGTTTGATTGAATCAGGTGCGGTTTCTGTTGATGGTGAAAAGGTTGTTGATTTTAAGGCAACAATTACATGGAAGTCTGGAATGCAAATTAAGGTTGGAAAACATAAAATTTTTCAAATTAAATAAATGATTTATAAATCTGATTTTGCAAAAATATTTTTTGGAGATTCAAGCCTGGCTGTAGATAAATTAAAAATCCAGCCAGGCTTTTTGCCTGAAAATTCTTTTGAAAATATAAAACAGAAATTAGGTGTAATTGATTTTATGTTTTTGGATCAGGTTCATGGAAGTTCTGGTTTGGCGATTAAATCAAACGAAAATTTACAACCTTTTATTGCTGCTGGTGATTATTTAACAACCAATCAAAAGGGTTTGGCTATTGGTGTTTTGACTGCTGATTGTGTGCCTATAATTTTGGTTGATACTAAAAAAAGTGCTGTTGGAATAATTCACGCAGGGTGGCGTGGAGCTGTAGCGAATGTTATTCCAGAATGTGTTTTAAATATGAAAATAAACTATGGAACTAATCCAATTGATTTGATTGCATATATTGGACCACATGCTTGTGAGTGTTGTTATTCAGTAGCAAATGATTTTGCAGAAAAAATTCAATATGGTGAGTATGTTTTTTTTAATAAAGAAAATAATAAATTTTATTTTAGTTTAATTAAATTGTGTTGTGCTCGATTAAATGAAGTTGGTGTAAAAAAAATTAAAACACAAACAGCTCTCTGTACAATATGTAATTTAAATTATTGTTCTTATCGTCGAAATAACGGAACCGCTTTAAGAAACATTTCTTTAGTAGTTTTGTAAAAAATATAAAAAATATAGAAATCTTGCTTTGGCTTTAAGCTTCTTGATATGAAAAAGATGTTAGTCTTTTTTATATCATAAAACAAAGGAGTTTTTATGACAAAGCTGCTAAAGTTTGGTTTAGGGTTAGTTGTTTTTGCTAATTCTTGTTTTGTTGTGGCATCAACAATTGTAAAACCTTTTCCGTATGACCTGTTACAATCTGATACAACAATTCTTTTAGACGCGGATACAACTTATACTCTTGAAAAGCCAATAGAAATGCCGTCTCGTTGTACATTAAAGGGGCAGGGTGATGGACTTTCAAAAACAAAATTAATTGCGGGTAAGGATTTTGTTGCAACTTATGAGCCTATTCATAAATTAGATTTAGCCTTCATCATGCCAGTTCGTCAGGCAGAATTAAAAAATATTACAATAGAAAATCTTGAATTGGATGGAAGCCAAGATGAGCTAGGTATTATTGCATATTCAGATTTTTTAAAACGTATAAATTGTGGGATTAATACAAGAGGAAAAACCTGGGTCATTGGTCAACCAGATTTGAGAGACTCGGTATTTATAATAAAAAATTGTGATATTCATGATGTTAACGTTCAATGTATAGGTATTTCTGATTGTACAGAAATACAGATTTTAAATTCCCATTTATATAATGTCGGACACCCAGATTTTATATTTCAAGGAAAAACTCTTTCAGAATGGCATTTAAATAATGGTGGACCTGCTTGGTATTGGAATTATATGCATGGGGTTTATTTAACTAGATGTCAGCATGTTTTTTTAACTAATTGTGTTTTTGACACATTAGAGTGGGGTTCTGGCATAGACCTAACGGGATGTCATAATGTTACGATGTCTGGTTGTTCATTTGAAAATGTAAAACAGTCGGCATTTTATTTGGGTGGTACAGGTGTTTATGGTAATGGCGGAATTCCGATAGAGTGTAAAGATATAGATTTTAATCATTTTGCTTGTGAAAATATTGGTGTGGTTGGCATGCTGAATTCTGGTGTAAATGTTTATTTAAAAAATGGGATAGCTAATAACTGTCAGTTTGCCGTTTCTGTAAATGGCTCTAACGATATAAAAATTTGGGACAATACTTTTACAGATATTAAGCAAGCGTTTATAAACCATAGACATGGCAATATTTTTAGTATTTTTAGAAATAATGTTTTGGGTATTCAATCAAAAGTTATTTGGGAAAGAGGTGGTGATTATAATCTTCCTCCTGTGCTACCATCAGAAAAAGCTTATGGTATTTTGATTGCTGATAGTTTATTTAGATTCACAAGTAGTGGTCAGGCTGTTTTTGGCTTGGGTCATGTGGGAACTGATTTGAGTAAGTTTGCACCATTTAATCAGGCTAGATTTGCAAATAATCGAGTTGAAAATGCTCGGTCAGACTTTAAATTATTTAACGATGAAAAAATATTAAAAGACCCTAGGGGCGATTTTAAATTTGATGGAAACAAAATAGTATAAATTCTAAAAACTCAAAAATAATTTTTATATAACCTTTAATATTTAATTTTAAGGGACCGAAAGGTCCCTTTTTTTAGTTTGGTTTCTAAATTGAAAAAAAGCGGTTTTTCCGTTACAATAAGACTTTTATCTTTATTTTATTTACTCCTGAAAAAAGAAAACAATAAACTTAAACATAGTTATTAAATTAAACTTTTAGATACGTAGGGACCAATATGTTTGCAAAACTTTTTCGATTTATAGTTGGCTCTAACAATGCTAGACAGCTTAAAAAGCTCAAGCCAATCGTTAGAAAAATTAATTCTTTAGAACCTCAAATTAGTGCTTTAACAGATGAACAGTTGGCTGCAAAAACAAATGAATTTAGAGAGCAATTGGCGCAAGGTAAAACTTTAGATGACATTTTGCCAGAGGCATTTGCTGTTGTTCGAGAAACATCAAAAAGATTTTTAGGGCAGAGGCATTATGATGTTCAGTTGATTGGTGGAATGGTTTTGCATCAAGGTAAAATTGCAGAAATGAAAACAGGTGAAGGTAAAACCTTAACTGCAACGTTACCACTTTATTTAAATGCTCTTTCTGGTAAAGCAGCTCATTTGGTTACCGTTAATGAATATTTGGCTGATCGTGATGCCAATTGGATGAAGCCAATTTATAATCATTTGGGTTTAAGTGTAGCTAGTTTGAAACATTCTATGACGGATGCTCAAAGAAAAGAGGCTTATAACGCAGATATTTTATATGCAACAAATAGTGAGCTTGGTTTTGATTATCTCCGTGATAACATGAAATCTCGTTTGGAAGATTATGTACAAAGAGATTTGGCTTTTGCAATTGTTGACGAAGTTGACTCGATTTTGATTGATGAAGCAAGAACTCCATTAATTATTTCGGGGTCCTCTGGTGACAGTAGTAATTTATATGTTGATGCAAGCAAAGTTGTTTCTAGGCTTACAGCAGAAGATGTTGAAGTAGATGAAAAAGATAGAAACGTTATGTTGACGGAATCAGGGGTAGATAAAGTTGAATCTGCATTTCGGTTAAAAAATTTATATGCCGTTGAAAATATTAATATTCTGCATCATGTTAGTCAGGCTTTACGAGCTCACAAATTATTTAGAAAAGATGTTGAATATATCGTGCGTGATGGCGAAGTTTTGATTGTGGATGAATTTACGGGTCGAGTATTGGCAGGAAGAAGATATAGTGATGGATTACATCAATCTATCGAGGCCAAGGAAGGCGTAACTATAGAACAAGAAACTCAAACATTGGCATCTATTACACTACAAAACTTTTTTAGATTGTATAAAAAACTTTCTGGTATGACAGGTACAGCGCTTACAGAAGCTGAAGAATTTTATAAAACTTATGGTATGGATGTTATCGTTATTCCTACAAATAAACCAATGATCAGGCAAGACAAGTCTGATTTAATTTTTCTATCTCAAAAGGGCAAGTTTGATGCCATTGTAGAAGATATAAAAGAACGTCATGCAAAAGGACAGCCTGTTTTGATAGGTACTGTTGCAGTTGAAACATCTGAATTATTGAGTGATCATTTGCGTAAATATGGAATTGCTCATGAAGTTTTAAATGCAAAACAGCACGCGCGTGAGGCCGAAATTGTTGAGCATGCAGGTGAAGCGGGTCGAGTAACGATTGCAACTAATATGGCTGGCCGTGGAACTGACATTAAATTAAATCCAGAAGCTATGGCTGCAGGTGGGCTTTATATTTTGGGTACAGAAAGGCATGAAAGCCGTCGTATTGATAATCAATTAAGAGGCCGATCTGGTCGTCAGGGTGATGCCGGTGAATCAAGATTTTATATATCTTTGGAAGATGATTTAATTCGTAGATTTGCAGGAGAAGGTTTAAAAAAGAAGATGCTCTGGGCTGGAATGAAGGAAGATGAAGTTATTGAATCGAATTTTATTTCTAAGCAAATTGAAAAGGCTCAAGAAAAAGTTGAAAAGAATAACTTTGAATCAAGAAAACATTTGTTGGAATATGATGATGTTTTAAATCAACAAAGAATGGTCATTTATGAATACAGACGCGAAGTTCTTGAGGGCCAAGAAAATATCTATCAATTAATTAGAGATCTTTTGGTTTCGGTTATTCAAACAGCTATTGCAATTCATTGTCCTATAAGAAACGTTACAGAAGAACAGGTGCAGAATTTTTTAAAAGCTGTATCAGGTTTGACTGGTTTACCTGTTGATATATTTTTTAAACGGGGCATTAGTACAGCAAATAGTGAAGTTTTAAAGCAAGATATGATTAATTTTTTACTTGAGCAGTATGATCTTTATAGAAATCAGGCAAATAGAGAAACAATTCAAAATGCTGAAAAATGGTTAATGTTAGAAACAATAGATGGTGCTTGGAAACAGCATATGTTGAATTTAGACCATTTAAAAGAGGGTATTGGTTTGCGAGGTTATGGTCAAAAAAATCCTTTGACTGAATATAAGCGAGAATCCTTCCAGATGTTTGAAGATATGATGAATCAAATTAAATGGGAAATAATTCATCATGTTTTCCATTTAAATTTAGATAATTTTGATAGTCGTCAGATTGAAGAAAAACGAAATAAAGAAATGGAAGCTTTGAATTATATTTCTAGCGATGAATCATTGCCTACAGAACCGCGTCAGGTTGAAAAAACTGGTCGCAATGAACCTTGTCCTTGTGGTTCTGGTAAGAAGTTTAAAAAATGTTGTATGAAAAATTAAAAATATTAATTTTTTTGGTGGGGTTTGCTCTGCAGACCCCATTTTTGTGTGCAGGAAAACATAAAATTGATTATGAATCTCTTTGCTCTAGGGAGCCTGCGGAAGGTTTTTGTTGTTTGAGTCATGCCAGATGTTTTAATTTTATAAACGCTATTAAAACTTTTGATTTAAAATCAGCAAAAAGATTGTTATTGGTTGGCGTTTCTGTTGATATTAAGGATGAGAGCGGAATGACGGCTTTAATGCTGGCGGCTCGTATGTTAGATATCGATGTAATTAAATTTTTATTAAAAAATGGGGCAGATCCTTTTATTGTTAATTGTGATAATGAGATTGCTTTAGAATTTATATTTAAATCAGATAAAAATATCAGGAACTCAGCAGAAAAAAGATTGGAATGTATAAAGGCATTTAAAGATTTTGATAATCATCCTGATGATGTTCCTACGATTTTGTTTGAACAATAATAAATAGCTTTTTTACCTTTGTTTTTAAAATGTTTTTATCAAATAGTTCTTTTTAAGCAGAAAATAATGTAAAACTAATGTAGTTTTTATTTTTATTGATTTTCTAAGGAATTTTTTATGAAAAACGTAATGCATAAAACAAGTAACCCTTTGTCAGAACCTGTAAGAAAAGATGTTATTTCAAAATTGAATTCATTGCTTGGTTCTTCTATTGATCTTAAATATGTTTTAAAACAAGCCCATTGGAATGTTAAGGGGGCTGGTTTTTATAGTACACATCTTCTATTTGATTTAATAGCTGGTGAACTAGAAACAGCCGTTGATGATATTGCAGAAAGAATAACGGCATTAGGTGGAACAGCTTTAGGTACAATTCAAGAAGCTGTTAAATCAACTAAATTAATTGTTTATCCAGAAAATATTTTTAAAAGTACAGAATTATTGAGTGTTGTAGCAGAGCGTATGGCTCAATATATTGAACAAATTGAAGAATGTTTAAAGTTTGCAGAAGAACGAGGTGATATGTCGACTATGGATCTTTGTACAAAAATAAGTGAACTTTTGCAAAAGCGTCTTTGGTTTGTGCAAGCACATCAGCAGTAAGATTTTGTAATTAAAATTTATATGCAAATTATTTAAAGGGCTCGATCCTTCGACAAGCTCAGGATGGTATCCGTCTTTATTTTATTTCTAATTTAAGATTAAAATGTTAAAAATTTAATTTAATAATAATCACATAGTTTAAGGCTACAGAGCTAAAACAACGCAATAAAATATAAATTAATATGACGGATGTCATCCTGAGCTTGTCAATGAACCGTTCCTCAACAATTATAAAGACGGATTTCATCCTGAGCTTGTTGAAGGATCGAGTCCTTTTTTTGATGTTAAAAAATCAATGTTTTTGAATTTTCGTATAAGTCCATAGTTGTCTTTTATTAAAAAATAGATTTTTAATATGTGTATAAACTATAAATAGAAAAAGGCGTCTTTTTTAGACGCCTTTTTCTATTTTAAACATTTAAAGTTCTTTTAGAATTGGAAAATATTTGAATAATAAATCTTTTGCATTTGGTACATTTTTAAATAAATTGTATAATTTTTCGCTATCATTTTTTACAAGAAGTTTAAAAAATTCAATTATTGTTGCGTCACATATTTTTTTACCATTAATTTCTGGATCGCCTATGTAACTAAAAATGGAGTCAAGGTCTTTTTGACTTGTATATTTAAAATCATCTTCAAGCATTATCTTTATTAATTTCATACAGGCTTCATATAAAAAATCTTTATTTTTACAATGAGTCATAATCACCGAGGTTCCGTTTTCAATTTTTTGAGAAATTAATCTTAATAAATCAGGATTTAGAAATATAATTTCTTTAAAAAGCTCTTCACTTTGTGATTGAGCAAGCTTTTTAAAAAAAGTAGTTGCAACCTCTTTATTATCGGGCCTTGATGCTGCACAGATATGTTTGACCTCGTCCGCAAGGATGCCTGTTCCTGTTGTTTTAACAAGTTGTGTAATCTTTTTAGCGTTTTCTTCGGGGGTTCTACAACAAATAATAGTCGTTATTCTGCCGAGTTTTATTTTTTCTACATCAATGTTTTCAGAACAATTTAGGGCAAATGTTAGTGCTAACCCTAAAGTAAGCGTTAATTTTTTCATAGTTTACCTTCCATTAATATAATATTTATAACGTTTTTATTGTAACACATCGGGAAAAAATGTCAAATAGCACTATTGGGATGTTTGTGGAGGGTGAAAATCTTGCCTATGGCTTTTGGTCGCGAATTGTGAACGATTTGATTAAAGTTTATTTTCTATGTTCTTTTGGGGTGTATTCATAGTGATAGTGTTCATCCCAGACGCCTAACAATTTGAATCCAAGCTTATTATAAAGATTTTGAGCACGGGTATTAATAACTTTGGTTACCCATTGAATGCTGGTGCAACCTTGGCGTTCTAAATCCTTCATTACATATTTGATTAATTCTGTGGCGTAACCTTTTTTTCTGTAACCATCAAGAACGCCCAAGAAAAGAAGTTGTCCTTTGAAGAAGTTTTTTTTGTAATAAACCGTAAATGCAACTGTTTTTCCATTTTCTCGTATAAATCGCATTTGAATTTGTCCATAGTATTTTTTATTGTCTATAGGGGACATGTATTGGAGCATTTGTTTAGGGTAAAAATTGTGAGGTGCTTTTGGATCGGCAAATAACAAATTAGCTTCTTCTTTAAATATTTGATAAAGGAAAGGTTCGTCGACCCATTTATTGTAGCGGCAAATTCCATTTTTGGGTGGAAATGGATTGTATTTAATTAGGGTATCTTGGAAATAGTAACCGGTTAAAATAAGACCTATTGCAATTGTAATTGATAAATATAGTTTTTTCATATTTCCTCTCTTTTGTCCGGTAAAGCCTTTAAGCAAATACGGATGAATTTATTTATATTCAATTTTTTCTAATGTTAGACCTTTGGCTGGGGCAGTTAGTAAACTTTGTAATGGATTTTTTTCATCCATAGCTTTTTGTAAATCTGTTTCATTTAATTTTTTACAAGAAGCTGCTTGTAAACATGCGCCAACAATTCGTCTGATCATATATTTTAAAAAACCTGGTCCTTTAAAAACAATAGTTATTGTATTATTCATATTTTCTGACTCAATGCTAATCGAATTTATGGTTCTTACGGATCCGCCTGTAAATTCGTAGCCTGAACAAAAAGATCTAAAATCATGAGTTCCAACAAAAATTTTAAGGCATGTTTTTAACTTATTTATATCTAATTTTTTTTTCCATTCTACACCAAATCGTTGTTCTTGAGGTAATGGTCGTTTAGTAAATATTTTATAAGAATATGTTTTTTCAATAACGTTATGAGTTGGTTTAAATTCAGGATCGACTTCTTCTATGGATATAATTGAAATATCACTAGGAACTTTTTGTTCCCAGACTTTTAGTAGTTGTTTGGCAGAAATGTTTAGTGTTGTTTGAAATTTAGCAACTTGGCCAAGTGCGTGTACTCCCGCATCTGTGCGAGATGCTCCTTTAATTAATATTGGTAAAAAAAAGGCAGCTTTAAAACTTTTTTGCAGAGCTTGAACTACTGTTTTTCCATGAGGTTGCTCTTGCCAGCCTTGATAATCTGTGCCGTCATAAGCAACTATAATTTTGTAAGTTTTCATGTAGTTTTTTCCATTTAAATAAAAAACACTTCGTTTAGCCTTGAAAGGTTTAACAAAGTGTTTTTTATCATTTTTCCAACTTATCTATTATCTTTTTTTCTTAAGTTTGGATTAAGTGTTTTCTTTCTTAGGCGAACACTTTTTGGAGTAACTTCAACTAGCTCGTCTGCACCAATCCATTCCATACTTTGTTCAAGTGTCATTCTGCGAGGTGGTTCTAAGAAGATACCTTCGTCAGTACCTGTGGCACGCATGTTTGTAAGCTTTTTACCTTTGCATGGATTAACGTCCATATCGCAATCTCTACTGTTTTCACCAACTATCATGCCGATATAAACTTTTTCGCCTGGTTCTACAAATAAAACACCACGTTCTTGAAGATTGTTAAGAGCAAATGCTGTTGTTGAACCATCTTCCATGGAAACAAGCGCTCCTTTTGTTCTGGTAGGAATATCACCTTTAAAAGGTGCGTATCCAGAAAAACTGTAGTTTGCTATTCCTGTTCCACGAGTATCTGTCAAAAATTGACCTCTAAATCCAAGTAAAGATCTGGAAGGAACTTCAAATTCCAAACAAACTCTGCCATTTTCTAGTGGTTTTAGGTTTGTCATAATAGCTTTTTTAATACCAAGTTTTTCCATGATAACACCTTGATGCGCTTCTTCAATGTCTAAAATTAAGTGTTCCATTGGTTCTTGCTTTTGACCATCAATTGTTTTGAAAATAACTTGAGGTGAAGAAATTTGTACTTCAAAACCTTCTCTTCTCATGTTTTCTACAAGAATACCTAGGTGAAGTTGACCTCGTCCTGAAACTTTAAATGTTTCTGGTGAATCTGTTGGTTCAACTCTTAAAGCAACGTTTGTTTCTAGTTCTTTTTCTAGTCGGTCTTTGATTTGTCTAGATGTAAGAAGTGTTCCTTCTTGTCCACTAAACGGAGAGTTGTTAACAGATAAGAAGATAGAAATTGTTGGTTCGTCGATTTTTACGTAAGGTGCTGGGAATGGTTTTCCAACATTGCATAATGTTGTATTTATTTTTATAGGTTTTGGAAAGCCTGTAATTGCTACAATATCGCCATATTCAGCTTTTTCTATTTCTATCTTGTTTAACCCAACAAATTTGTAAATTTTTGTAACTTTTGAAGGTTGTCCAACTAAATCATCTAAACAAGTTATAAACTGTTCACCAACTGAAATGGACCCGCTAAAAACTCTTCCAATTGCGATTATTCCCAAGAAATCTGAAGAATCCAAGCTTGTTACCAAGAATTGTAAATCATTTTCGTGTCTTGATGCAGGGGCTGGAATAGTTTCTAAAATGGCATCAAGTAAATCTTCCATATTATCTTTTTTTACAGATAAATCTTTTGTCATAAAACCTTCTCTGGAAGAGCCATACAAGATAGAAAAATTTAATTGATCTTCGTGGGTGGCAAGGTCTAAGAAAAGATCGTGAATTTGATTTTCTGTTGCTTCAATATCAGCATCTTTTCTATCTATTTTGTTAATTACAACGATAGGTTTTAAATTTAATTTTAGAGCCTTTTGAAGAACAAATCTTGTACCAGGTAGAACACCTTCTGCGGCGTCGACAAGAAGTAAGAAACCTTCGACCATTTGCAGTGTTCGTTCAACTTCACCACCAAAATCTGCGTGTCCAGGGGTATCTACAATGTTGATTGCATGGTCTTTATAATTTATACCGGTGTTTTTGGCCAAAATGGTAATTCCGCGTTCTCTTTCGATGTCATTGGAATCCATTACCCGGTCAGTATCCATTTTTTGTAGTGTGCCGGATTGTTTTAACAGCTCGTCTACAAGAGTAGTTTTGCCATGGTCAACGTGTGCAATAATTGCTATATTTCGAATGTTTTCTCTATTTGTATTATTCATTCATCCCCCCTTAAGGTTAATTTGAAAAAGTTTGGAATATATCTATTTTAGCAGAATGGTTTCTTTATGTAAATATAACCTTTAGTTGAGGCTTTGAGGTCTATATCTTTGTCTTTTTAGGATAAAAAAGGCCCCGACTTGCGTCGAGACCCTTTTGGTTTCTTTTAAAATTCTAAAATCAGATTTTAGCCTGCGCATGTATAAGGTATTAAAGCCATTGTACGGGCTTTTCTAATACAAGAAGAAAGTTCTCTTTGATGTTTTGCACAGTTACCAGAAATTTTGGATGTAAGAATTTTACCGCTTTCTGTTAAAAAGTGTTTTAACATGTCTGTGTTTTTATAGTCTAAGTTTTGTAAATTTTCTGCATTTCCACAGAATCTACAGTGTTTAGCACCATTAAAACCTTTTTTTCTGCGTGTCTTTTTCTTAACTAATCTGGAGCTTAATCTTAGTTTGATTTTTTGTTTAGCTTTTCCGGCCATTATTCTGCTCCTTCTATTTCTTCGAAATCATCTTCTTCAAAAACTTCAGCAACTTCTCTCTTTTTGGGAGTGAATCGAGACTTTTTTTCGTCAGAACCTAATAGGCCTTCCATCTTATTTTCTTTTAAGAATGAATCAACGTCTTTTACTGTTGTTTCTTCTGCAGATTTAGGTCTTAGGTAAACTAGTGAGCCATTTGGATTCAGGCTAGTTTCCATGCTTCTTAGAACAGCATCGCTGAACTTAAGCTTGAAAAGCATATCTATATCTTTATAAAGTTGATTATTATTTGATTCTTCGAGTTCGTATCGAACTAGGAAGTAAATGCCGTAGTCATGTTTTTTGACTGGGTATGCGAGTAAATATTTACCCCATTTTTCAAAGGAAATTACTGTTCCTTTGTATTTCTTGATAATTCTGTCAACTTGCGTCTCCATGTTTTTGATTTCTTCTGTGGAAATCTCTGGAGAAGCCAAGATGAGTGTCTCGTAACGTAGCATTTGTACTCCTTATGCTAACTGGAAGTTAAACTTTTAACTATAAAACTAGCTTAAATAGCTGTTTTATTTAGCAAAGTTAGGTTTTTTATATTTAAAAATTACCTAACTAAAAAGGTGTTGGAAAATACCAACACCCGGATTAGCTTATCAGAAAAATAAGGGAAAGCTATTATTTATTAACTTTCTCTTAAAGTTTTACACTAAGTTTTGATGGCGAGCAATAACTCTGCCAATGATTCTAAATTGATCTTTGCCTCTAATTAATGCAATTGGAGGTTGCTTGTGATTGATGGATTCAAGAACAATAAAATCTTCTGTATATGTAACTTGGGCAATTGTTCTTACTGGAACATCATTTCCATATTCAACAGCAGCTATATCGCCAGATCTTGTCCATGTTTCAGGTGAAATTATCAATAAATCACCTTTAATAAAGACAGGTGCCAATGTATTGCTTTCTACTGTGTAGGCAAACATTGATGAGTCTTCAGAATTTAATACTGGTACAAAGATATCTTTAAAACCTGTTGTAACCTGCATTAACTGATTATTGTAAGGTGATGGATTTGCTGGAATGTCACCAACAACAGGAACAATTTGAATTTTTAGTTCGGCTTCAGATGTTTCTGGTAGTGTTACATTGTTGCTTATATTATCTGTTCTTTGCCTTCTTTGGACAAACATTTCTGTAGGGGAAATTTCAAAAGCGTTTGCAAGTTTTTTGAGGGAATCTTCATTCCATCTTCTTGTTCCGTTTTTTATGTGAGTTAAATAACTTTCAGAAAGTCCGGTTTTTTCAGCTAAGACTTTGGTAGTCCAGCCTTTTTCTCTTAAGAGCTCTTTTACTCTTAATTCTGTTGAACAAGTCATATTGTTCCTCCTTTTGCCTATCCGCGTTTAAATTATTTTAAAAATTATGCTGTATATGTTTCTAAGAGTACGTGAATAATTCAGTTTGTCAACTGGGTTTGTAAGCACCGCTTTGTTGTATTTTTGGTAAAAAGGTTGATTGGATGGGTGTTGTGGCGATGCCTTTTTAAAAAAAAGTTACAAATAGGCCTGTTTTGACTTGAGAAGCTTGCTTTTTTTTTATATGATAGCTATTTCAATAAGAATAAAATAATGTGTCTTTGGGCGAAAATAGCCCTTAATTTGAGATTTAGATGGTCAAGATTAAGTATAAATTCATTAAAAATCATTTTGAAAAAGAATCTTGGGCTGAAAATTGTCTAGTTTGTGGTGTTGATGAAGTTGGCCGAGGTTGTTTGGCTGGTCCTCTTGTTACAGCTGCGGTAGTCTTAAATAAAGGAAAAACTTCTTCTCTTTTGCAAGATTCAAAAATTTTAGATGAAAATGAGTTGCAAAAGGCTTTTGCATGGATTTGTAAAAACGGAATTTTTAGTTATTCGGTTGTAAGTCATAGGGTTGTTGATCAGCAGAACATTTATCAGGCTACCCTTATTTCTATGGCAAAATCGGTTAATCAGTTAATGATGTCTGCAAAACCCCATTTAAAATATGTTTTAGTTGATTCTATGCCCTTAGAGATCTTTGGGGTGGAGGTTCGATCTTTTGATAAAGGTGAATCTAAATCTAGTTCAATTGCAGCGGCTTCTATTGTTGCTAAAGTGCAACGGGATAGAATTATGCAAAGATTTGGTAAGATTTTTCCTGCTTATAAATTGGAAAGCAATAAAGGATACGGCACAAAAGCGCATTGGAATGCATTAGTCTTGAATAACAAATCTATAATTCATAGACTGTCATTTTTAGGAAATTTAGAAACTAAAGATGAAAGTGCTGAATATGAAAAACAAGGAATGCTTTTCTGAAGTTATAGAGAGTTCTTTGAATGGATGGATTGCTCAAAGTTGGCAATGGCACAAATATCCTGCATTTGGCTCCTTGGTTTCTGTTGATTGTGGTAATAGAGTTGCCTTTGGAATTGTTCATCAAATTAATACTGGTTCGATTGATCCTATTCGTCAGCCAGTTGCTTATCAAAAAACGTATGAAGAATTAGTTCGGGAACAACCGCAAATTTTTGAATTTTTAAGAACTACTTTTTCTTGTTTGAGTGTGGGGTACTTGGAACGAGAGACTTTATATTATCTTTTAGCTCCTGAACCTCCTAAAATTCATTCATTTGTTAGTTTGGCTTCAACGGCGGAGGTTAAGAGATTTTTTAGTTCTGAACGCTTTTTGCATGTTTTGTTTGGGGCATCGCAAGAAATTTTTAATTTAGATGAATTACTTTTGGCTATTTTAAAGAATTTATCGGTTCAGGGTGTTTGGGGAAAACCAGAGATTGATCTCTTTGTTGATACATTTTCTTTGATTTCGGGCAATGATTATAGACGCTTAAGATTATTTTTACAGCGTGCGCAATTTATTTTGGATTTGTAAAGTTGGCTTAAATAAGGGTAGATATGAAAATCTTAGAATTAACAAAAAAAATAGCAGATAAATTAAGCTCAGTTTATGATTCGGAAATTTCTCAAATGTATGCCTGGTGGATTTTAGAAGAAATTTGTGAAAAGAAACGAGCACATTTATTGGCGGAAAAAGATTTTAAATTAACGGAATCGCAAGAAAAAAAATTGAAAATTTGGCTTGAAAAATTAATTCAAGAAAATATGCCACTGCAGTATTTGATTGGTTATGTGAATTTTTGTGGTGTTAAAATATTAGTTCGTCCTCCTGTTTTGATTCCTCGGCCAGAAACAGAAGAAATTGTATTGAATTTGATAGAAAAGCTAAAACCTTGTAAAGATAAAAAATTAAAAGTTTTAGACTTATGTACAGGTTCAGGTTGTATTGTAATTGCTTTGTCAAAAGCCTTTCCTAGCTTTGATTTTGTTGCAACAGACATATCCGAGGCGGCACTTTACCTTGCTCAAGAAAATGCAGAATTAAATGAGCTTGGAAATATTGAATTTGTTAATTCTGATGTTTATGAAAATCTACCAGTTGATCAAAGATTTGATTTGATAATTTCCAATCCTCCGTACATTGATCCTTTAGTTTGGGATGACTTAGATCTTTCTGTAACTGAATGGGAAGATGAGGCGGCATTGATTGCGGAAAACCATGGCCTTGCGATTATTGAAAGAATAGTTGTTGGAGCTAAATATTATTTACAGTCCGGTGAATGTTTTAAGGGCGTCCCTAAAATTGTTTTAGAAATTGGATTTGATCAAGGACCTATTCTTAAAAAATTATTGGAGTCGGCTGGTTTTGTTGACGTGGATATTGAAAAAGATTTGGCAGGCAAGGATAGATCAGCGGTTGCAAGATTGTAGTTCAGGCAGTTTTTTTTGAGATATCGATGGGTTTGTCATTATTAAATAAAAATATAAAGGGTTGAACTATTAAAAAAGGAAAAAAATGCAAAGTAGTTTGGTTAAATCTTTAACAAACAAGAAACAGAAATCATTGAAACGTTGGTTTGTATTTTCTGTAATTAGTTTGGTTATAACAATTATTTGTTTAGCGTTATTTTCTTTGCCTTTGTGGCGACGATACCTTGCTGCTCAAAGTTTATATCAAGAATTCAAAGAGGTTGATCTACAGTTTGCTCAAATTGATACTGATCAAAATAATTTTGTTTTGGAACAACAAGGGGTAGAAAAAGAGCTTGCGGCATTTCAAAAACAAAAAAATAAACGAATTGAAAACAAGAGAATATCTTATTTGAATGATTTATTGAGTTGTGTGCCGCAGGGGATTGATATTGAGACAGTGACGCAGGTAGAAAAAAATAAGTTATTAGTTCGTGTAAAGGGCTTGGGCGCAAATTCTACTGAAAAGATGCTTACACAAATTAAAAAATTTTCTTGGGCTAAGAACGTTAGTTTAAAAACAGTTAATTTTGTGCAAGAAAGTAATCTAAAAGCTATTACATTTTCAGTAGAAATTGTTTTGTAAGTGACTTTTTTCATCTTTTTGTTAACATGAATTTTTGTTAATTTTTTAAAATATCTCGAAAAATATTATGTCAAAAATTCGTAAGCTTTCAGATTCAGAAGCTCGTAAGATAGCCGCCGGTGAGGTTGTAGAGCGACCTGCAAATGTTGTAAAAGAATTGGTGGAAAATTCGATCGATGCTGGTGCAACACAGATTTCTATTTATCTTGAAGATGGTGGCAAAACCTTAATTCGTATTATAGATAATGGTTGTGGCATGGGCGTTGACGATGCCAGAATGTGTTTTGAGCATCATGCAACAAGTAAAATTTCTGTTGTAGAAGATTTGGAGTCTATTTCAACTTTTGGGTTTAGAGGTGAGGCTCTTTCTAGTATTTCCGCTGTTTCTCAAATTACATTAATTACAAAAGAAGACGGTGCGCAAACTGGTTTGAAAATGGTTTTAGATGGTGGTAAAGAAACTGAATTTGCTGAGTGTGCTGCTTCTAATGGTACAGATTTTACAATTAAAAACTTGTTTTTTAATGTTCCCGCTCGAAAAAAGTTTTTGAAAAAAAAAGAAACAGAGTGGCGTCAAATTTTAAGTTTATTTCAGGCCTTTTGTTTGGATTATTTACATATTCATTTTAAGTTGCATTCTGAAGGTAAATTGATTCATAACTGCCCCGTTGTAAGTGACCTTAAATCTCGTGTTGTACAACTTTGGGATTCTAATTTTTCTGCAAATTTAATTGAAGTTTCTGAAAAAGATTCAAAGGCAGGTGTTTCTGTTTTTGGGTTGGCTTCGAATCATCAATATTTTAGATATGATAGAGGGCAGATTTTTTTCTTTGTAAATAAACGTTGGGTTAAAAATCAGAAGCTTTCTAATGCATTGATTAAAGCGTATTTGAATGTTGCGCCTCCTGCGCGATTTCCTGCAGCATTTTTATTTGTTGAATTGGATCAGGCGTTGGTTGATGTAAATATTCATCCAAGGAAGGAAGAGGTTCAATTTTTTAATCCCCGTAAAATTGAGCTTTTAATTCAGGTGGCGGTTCGTCAAGCTTTGGAGGATCAGCTTTCATCAGTTTTAAAAAAGAATGTGAGCTTAGAATATCTCAAAGTAGAGCGTGGACATGAGGTAGGTTTTGCAAATTTAGATTTAAAAAGGGCCCCTTTTGATTTAATTAATACATTTTCTTTTGATTCAGACCCTTTTGAAAAAATAAATTCTATTCAAAATGAGCGTTTAGAAACGTTTTCAGATGATTTGAACCGGTTTGATAAACAAGATGTTGTTAAACATGAATCAACAGAAAATTTATTAAATTTAAATTCAGAATCGTTTTCGATTTCATCTCAACCAGATTTTATTTTAAATGAAACCAATCGCGTTGTATTGAAGAATCGAGATGATCAATCTTTTGCGATTTTAAATCAAGTATTTAACAAAAGAGATCTTGATCAACAACAAATAATTCAAATGGGCGAAAAACAAATTCTTGCCGAACGCGATTATGAATTAATTGGTCAGTATAAAAAAACATATATTTTATTAGAAAAAGAAGAAGGTCTATTTTTTGTTGATCAACACGCAGCTCATGAAAGAGTTCTTTACGAACAATATGTACAGCGTTTTGAAAATGTGCCTACTGTTGGATTGTTGTTCCCCAAAATAATTAAACTTTCAGCTCAAGATCTTTCTTTGATTGAAGAAAATTTAGATTTATTTAATAAGCACGGAATTGAACTTGAATTGTTTGGCGAGGGTCAGATTGTAGTTAAAGCAACGCCAATTGACACTCAAAAGATTTGCATAGAAGAGCTTGTTAAACAAGTTATTGGTTGGATTATTGAATATAATGATTTAGATGAAAAAGATTTTTTTAAAGCAGTACATGAAAAAGTTCATGCAAAAATGTCATGTGCAGCTGCGGTCAAGGCTGGTGACGAACTTAATCGTGAACAAATGTTTAAACTTCTTGATGATCTTTCTCAAACTTCAAATAAAATTACATGCCCTCATGGTCGACCAACTGGTTGGCTACTTGCTTTTTCTGAGATAGAAAAGAAATTTAAGCGAGATTATAGAAATTAATTTTTAGTTAATTAACAAAAAGGGCGGCCCTATCTGTGGGCCGCCTTTTTTATACGAATTATTGTGTGGATTTAATTTGTGATCCCATGTTTTTCTTCATAGAAACTAAGAAGTTGTTTGTAAAGGTGTATGCAAATTAATAAGAGACAAGGAAAAAAACCTATTAAAAAAGTTATGATGGCTAATATTGGTGATGCAAGTAGTAAGATTAAGAGTTTCTTTTTATAGCCGTAGGTTATTTTTCCGCTAAATTTAATTGATTCCCAAGCTGAAAGGTTTTTATCAATCAAAATAAAGATCCAGAAGCAATATTTAATACCCCATATTATGCCAGGAATAATTACCAAAATTGTACCACCAAGACAAATTAGGCCGTAAATAACAAAACCAAGAGCGTATCTTGGGGTTAAATTTATTTTTGAAAATAGTTTAGAAAAAGTTATTTCGTGAATAGATATTTTATCATTATAGGCTTCGAGCAGAATTTGTATTATGCCTGGCATTATCATGCTTATTACTATCAAACTTAATATATCAACAGCTAAGGATAATAATGGCAGAAGTGTGACTTGAGGATTGTTTTCTGCAAGCCTTTCGACAACAAATGAAGGTTTGTTAATTAAGTAGAGGATTGCACCTAATGATATTAATGCCCATTTTGACTGCCAGAATTTTTTATACCCAAATACAATTGAGTCGAATATATTTAACGTTTTTTCCATTATTTTTCTTTCAGATAAAAATTAAACAAATAACTTTATTTTTATATAGCAATTTTTTAACAGTCAATAGTTGAATGTGTACAGCCCTTAAAATTGAAATTAATTTAAAAAATTATTTAAATTGTTCTGTTTCTTCAGGTGTTTCTACTGAATAATCTTGTTTGATTTCTTCGGGATTTGAAATGCTAGAGTTTTGTTGAAAATTCAATTTTTGTTTTTGTTCCCAGATTTCTAAAAGAATTAGATATGTTTTTGTTATAAGTAGAGCAACAAATGGGGTTATAACTATTCCGGGTATGTATAAAATCTGGGCGTAAAGTGCGGATATTTTTGGATCCATTAATGCTATTTCAGTCAGGCCACCCTGCTTTGTTAATATTAAAAAGTATAAGATAAAAAATGGTAGCATGAATATACCTACGCCAAAAAAGACTATGATTAATAAAAAGAAAAGCTTTGATTTATTGCCTTGAGAAAGTTTTTTTGAAAAGTCTAAAGCCTTTATTGGGTTGTAGTTTTTGTCAATTATTGTTGGTATAAAAAATATAAAGGTTGTTAAAATGATTAATCCAGGAACTATAAATAATATAAGGCCTGGAATAACGATTAGAGCGCACAAAATGTTTGCAACAAAAAAGTTTCCAAGTTTTTTAATTTGAGAAAATAGGTCAGATATTTTTATTGGTTGTTTGCGAAATAAATTTAAACAGATTTTGAATATCCCGATATAAATAACAGAGGTTATTATACTATTAATCAATTGAGAAATTACCTCAGTCAAAATAATGTCTCCAATGTTTGTTGGTATTGGTTTTAGAATTATGCTGAAGAAGCTAATGGTACATAGGTAGCCTGTGTAAACGATGCCCATGTAAAGCATTAAACCAATATTTTGTTTAAATGTTTGGAGGGTTTGTTTTAGTGTGTTTTCAATAGAAAAAGATGTATTCATTGCGGTTCCTTATTTAAGAAGGGTATTTTTTATTTTCTTGTGAATTTTGAATATGTACGGTATGCAAAAACGGTCATACCGGCAGGGTTTAATTTAGATATTCCTTTGTAGATAAATGTGAATGCTATTATTAAAATTAAAATTTTAATAAGTAAATTTGCAGCTAAAGTTAAAGCTAAAAAAGAACCTAAAATAATATAGAAGTATCCTAAGAATTCATTTTTTGATAACATAAAGTATCCTTTCAATGTTAAATATTAGTTAAATTATAAAGTAAAGGTATAATTTTGTCCAATTTGTCCAATATGCTGATTTTGAGAACGTGGCTTTTTTTATTTTGTATTTGCATGTATCAAATGGGTTTTTCTTCAGCAGAAGCTAAAAAACAAAAAATTAATGCTATGTGTTTTTTTTTGACTACACCCCAAGAGGACTGGAAAATATATGAAAATTTTAAAAAATATCGTGAATTATTGCTTCCTGAGGATTATTCTCTGTTGAAAAAATATTGGAAGCTTATTGATAGTAGCTGTTCTCTTTTTTCAGATACCTTAAAAAAGACATGGGGTAAAAATGCTATTCTAGATAAACGAGCATTTTTTAAAAAATTAAAATTTGATTGTGAAAATCAGGAAATCTTTGTGAATGAAATGAGCGATCAAAAGTGTTTTATAAACATGATAAAAAAAGCAATTTATCTCTCCTGGGAGCTTTTAATGAATTCGGAATGGTATGATGAAGATCTTATGCATGGGCGAGAGCTTATTGAGGGTACTTTAACAAACCTTAAATTGGATGAAAAATTTATACATTTTAAATTACTTGGTATGGCAAACGGGATCTCAGAGCAAACTTTTATGCGCTGTCTTATTTTGGCTTTTATGAAGAAGTGTGGTTCTGCTCGTTTTGGTTATGGTTGCTGTTTATTTTTAGGTTTGGCTTGTTTTGAACAAAAGAATTTGTCAGATGCAGAAATAGAAAATAATTGCTGTTATTGTTGTCTGAATTTATTTGAATTTTTGTATAACATTATTGGAGGCCTAACTGATGAACATGTTGAAAATACTGTTAATCAAGTAAAAATGGGTGATGTTCAGGCAGCTAAACAATTGTTGTTTTTGATTTATAAAAAATTGCAGAGCTTGTTGGCGCCTAAAGATGGGTTTGGTTTGTTTGAAGAAACTACTTTTGGTCTGTGTGAAGATATAGTTTATTGGTCTGAAAAAATATTGGATGAATGCGTTGATACGTGCTTGTTGTCCGTGTAAATAAATTATAAAATCTTGTTGGTGTTGTTTATATTTTAATTAAAAAGATAGATGTGTAATTGTTTTTTTTGACTTTTTTTTATTCTGTGATTTAATAACAACGACATTTTAAGGTTTTTTTAGAGGGGTTCTTTATGAACAAGTTTATGTTTGTTTTTGTGTTGATGTTTTTGAATATGTTTTATGCCGTTCAAGCAAGTGAAGATAAATCAAATAATCAATATTATGTTTTGAACGTTTATCAGCCAGATGGTTTAGTAATATCAATTTTTCTTCAAGATTTGGAAAAAATTAAAATATCAAAAAGTGACTTAGAAAATTGTAATTTATATAAAAAAATGCTTAGTAATAAGCATTTTGATACTTATATAAAAGATAGACCTGGTGATTGGGTTAATATTAATCCGGAAGAAAGAACTCTTTTTGAATTGTTTTGTTTTATTCAAAATTATTATTCTGCATGGAATAACAAAGGGTGTCATCCTGTAGAAGTTTTACATAATAAAGATTGGACACCTTTTCCATTAATTTGTTTGCTGATTGGTGTTGATTGTTTAAAACAAAAAGTATGCATGTGTGTAGCTGAGCCGAATAGACATCAGGCTTTTAATTATTTACAAAGTGTTTTAAATTTTATTCCGAATAATCTTTATGATTTGGCAAAAAATTCTATGGAAAATTTAGAATCAGAAAAAATATTTGAGACTAGAGAAAATTTAACTTTGCCTATAATTGAAATTATAAAATGTATTCCGGCACCGCAAAATTTTGCAACTGTTGAAGTTCCTCGAATTGAAACTAGAAGTGTTGCTGTTCAAACTGATAATGTGAAAATAAAAAAAATGGCTGTTCAAACTGATAATTCGGCGGGAAAAAAAACAAGGGCTATGCAAACTTATAATTTTACGCAAACAGATAATAAAAATAGTTGGAGAGCGGTAAAAAGTTGTACAAATATAACTGAAGAGATAGAAACGTCTGGTAATGATGATGCTGTTTTTTGTAGTTGTCAATCATTCCAATATCTTGATGGTGATTTGTAATTGTAATAATGATTATTAAAAAATTAGGGCCTCTTGGATTTATTCCAGAGGCCCTTTGATTACTTTATATTTTTATTGTTTGATCCATCATTTGCGCAATATCTTCAGGGTTATTTAAAAAACTTCCAAAGCACAGTTTGAATCTTTGATTTGCTTCTTTATCTTCTGCTATGTCTTCATTATAAATTTCAGAAAGCTCTTTTCCGAATCGATTTTTAGCGGACACTTTTTGCGTGCCGTATACGCCTTTTTTACCTGTAGATTCGATGAACATTTGGTCACCAATGTAAATCATAACATGGCTGACTCGTTCGTAGTTATGTTTTTCTTGTTTTAAGAAGGCTAAATCGCCTGGTTGCAAATCTTTTCCATGTAATATAGGTTTGGCTTTTGCATATTGAGGATGGGAGTCACGAGGTATCTTGATGCCAAAGCTTTTATATGTTAGTCCAACAAGTCCTGCACAATCAACACCCGTGATTATTTTTTTTTCATCTGTATCAAAGGCGCTTGTGCCTCCCCAGACATAGGGTTGATTTAAAAATAATTCGGCAGTCTCTGCTATATCTTGACGCAATTGTGGAATACTTTTTTCTTTTGTTTTGTTTAATTCACGAACATCACAAGATTTAATATAGCCTTGTGTGTTATTAAGAAGACTAACAGACCACCAGTTTTTATTTATTTGTTTACCATCTAAATATGAAGCAATTGGTAATTTAAACATAGGATCTTTTAGATTGTTGGGTTCACTATAAATATTTGCCCATAAACTTGAAATTATAAGATTTTTAGATGAAAATTCATTTATATTTTTTAGGTTTTTTGATTCAATCCATCCTTCACAGTAGTTCCATTCTTTTGTTCTTCTATTATAATTTGGTTGTTGAATTGCGATTATTTTTGACCATCCATTTTCTGATATTTTTTCTAAAACATAGTCTCCATAAATAACTTGGGTATTATGGGTTGATAGGTCATCATCTAAAAAATATGGCTTGTTTAAATCTAAAATCTCTGTTGGTTCGGTGAATATGCTTGCAATAGGCACTTGTATGACCATTTTTTGAATTGAATTGTCACTGGAAAGAGAAAATTGGTTTTGGATTATTAAGATTAAATAAATTAAAAAATATGAAAAATTTTTCATAAAAGTATCTCCTTTTTTAAGAGTATTTCAACGTTAGCTGCAGTCTATTTGATTTGCTTTTTAACTTACAAGAATCTTTGAAATATTTGAAATTTAAAAAAATAAAAGCCGAGTTTTTTAACTCGGCTTTTAAAATTTCTGGATTGAACCATATATTCTAATAAAATATGGCGTCCCCAGGGGGATTTGAACCCCCGTTTCCGCCGTGAAAGGGCGATGTCCTAGACCAGGCTAGACGATGGGGACAAAAAATGGTGAGCCGTGCTGGATTCGAACCAGCGACCCACAGCTTAAAAGGCTGTTGCTCTACCGACTGAGCTAACGGCTCCCATTTAATTTTTTGATGTCAATGAATTGTCTAAAAAAGACATATAAAAAGTATAGTTCCTGCGCCATTTTGTCAAGAAAAAGAATCGAATATTTAAAAAAAAGATTGAATTGATCGCAAAATGAGTAAGATAGATGGGCTTTTTATCTAAAAACTGTTATTAAAAAGCCTTGAAAAATATAGAAAAAAACAGCTGCAAACATGGCTCCATCAAGTCTATCCATAAATCCACCATGCCCAGGAAGAATGTAGCTAGAATCTTTTATTTTGGAAAGGCGTTTAAGCCACGATTCAAAGGCATCACCAGCGAATGAAATAAGACAGGTGATAAGTGTTATAATGATAATTAAAATTAAGTTTTCGGTTCTATTCATTAAGAATCTGTACGTAAGGATGCTGATTAGCGCTAGAATGCATCCGCCAAAGAATCCTTCCCATGTTTTTTTGGGGCTGATTTTTGGGATTATTTTATATTTGCCTATTGTTTTACCCACTAAATATCCGCCAGTATCAAAGCTGGCTACAATTAAAAACATTATAAAGATTAAGAATCGTGATGATGGGTTTTGATTCAATAAAATAAGAAATATGAAAGGAAGAATTGGGTAAATAGGTGTGAGAATCCAGAATAAAAAAGTGCTTGGCTTAAATAGATTTGCCCATTCTTGGGTTAAAATCCAAAGTAAGATTGCTAGAAATGTTATGGAAAGGTAAATAATAGGTGCGCAAAAAAATATATACCATAAGGTTAAGGCTAAAATTGTGCCTGTGATTGTTCTTTTTAAAAATTTGTTCATAAATTTTGTCCTGAGCTGGAAAGTTCCGATCCGCAAAATGCGTTTGATATATATTTTATTTGTTCTGATTTGGATGCAGAGTAATCAAGAAGAGCTATGTCAAAACGAATTGATTTATTTTGAAAATCATGTTTGCTTAAAAAATCTTTTGCCGTCTTGATAATTTTTTTTTGTTTTGAGGGGGTAACTAATAAGGACATGCTAAAAAAACTATTTTTCCGTGCCTTTACTTCTACAAATACAATAAGATCTTTTTTTGTAGCAATGATATCAATTTCTCCAAAACGTTTTCTGTAGTTTTGTTCGATAACTTTAAAGCCTTGCTTCTGAAGCCATGTGGCTGTTTCTGCTTCGCCTTTATTGCCAAGAGATTTAGTTTCAGGTTCCTTAGAAGTGTCGGTATTTCTTTTTTTTCGGAGCCGTTTGAGCAATTTTAATAGCATGGTCTGGGTACTTATCTGCAAGTAATTTGGTTTTTTCTTCAAATAATTTTGTGTTGTTTAATTTTTGGGCAAGTTGACATTCAAGAGCTAAAATTTTGGGTTCCATATTCATGTTGTTATTTGTGAATGTTTTTTTTATGTTTTCAAGTCTAACGATTGCCGCTTTATTGCTGCCTCTATTTAAATAGAAATTAAAAATGTTTTCATCCCGTTCGAATAGTTTGTTTTGACATTGTTGTTTAATTTTTCGCACTTCGTCAGCATGTTCTTTATAAATTGAAGATCTTTCTAAAAATTTGTCGGCAAGTTCTAAGGCTTCTTCTGTTTGTTTTTGATCTCTGTCTGCGCTTAACGTTGAATAGAATTTACATAGAATAGCTTTGTATGTTGCATATTCAGAATTTTTGCTACCAGGATAAAAATCGGCGTATTTTTTATAATATTCGGCGGATTTTGGAAGTTGGCCATTTTCAAAGCAAATATCGGCCATTTCTAATCGAACTTTTTGTAAATTTTCTCTGCTAATATCTTCTAATTTTTCTAGTCTTTCAAGACATTTAATTGCTAAGTCATATCTTTTTGAGTCAACGTATTCATTTTTTAGTTGATTTAGTTCATCAAAGTTCATTTTGGACCATTCTTTGTAGGCCAAGTTAACTTTTTTTTCTTTTTTTGTTTTTGTGTTTTTTTTGCCTTGGCAGGCTGGAAGTGCAATTAAACCGATGGCTAGACATAAAAATAAACTATTTGATCTAACTTTCATTACATTAATTCCTATTGGTTTAAATGTGTGGTAATTGTTTAAATTACAATAATACACTGTATTTTGA
Source organism: candidate division TM6 bacterium GW2011_GWF2_32_72 (assembly GCA_000989525.1). Classification (GTDB taxonomy): domain Bacteria; phylum Babelota; class Babeliae; order Babelales; family GWF2-32-72; genus GWF2-32-72. The sequence goes on along the minus strand of LBON01000002.1, from coordinate 197,487 downwards.
CGGAAGTGAATTGCCAAAGCTTTGTGATTTGTGATAATAGTGTGATACTACAAATAAAATTAATTAAAAATGAATAAATTTAAAAATTAAGTTTTTGCCGGAGTTTATCTATGTTTAATAAAAAATTGGAAGAAATCTTATTAGAGATGGGGGCTGTAAAAGCCGCTCAGATCCAAGAGTGTTTAGTCGATATTGGCAGTAGTGGAAAATCTGTAACCAGCTGTCTTTTAGAAAAACAATTTTTAACTCAAGAAAATTTGGCAAAAGCATATTCACAAATGCTTTCACTCAATTATGTTGAATCTGTTACAGAAAAAATGGCGGACCCAGAAAAATTAGCTTTAGTGCCGCTTAAATTTTTACGTGACAATGTAATTGTTCCGGTTGTAATTGATGAAGAATTGTACATTTTGACTTCAGATCCTTTAGATTTTCAACCAGTAGATGAACTTAATTTAATGCTTGGTGGCAGGGCGCAAGTTGCTGTTGCAACAAGGTCAGTGATTATTGATTCAATCAATCGTTACTATCCTCTTGAAGGCACAAAGCAGATGATAGAAGATTTGGAAGAAGAAAAGGATCTTTCAGGAACATTGGAACTTTCTGGTGTTGAAGAACAAGATATCATGGGCATGGGTGTTGAAGCTCCAATTGTAAAATTGGTTAATTCGATTTTATTTCAGGCCGTTAAAAGAGATGCTTCTGATATTCATATAGAACCAGAAGAAAAAGATGTTCGAGTGCGATATCGTATTGATGGTGTTATGCACCAGGTTTTTATGCCACCAAAAAGAGCTCAAGCAGCAATTACTTCCCGTTTAAAAATTATGGCTAATTTAAACATAGCGGAAAAACGTTTGCCACAAGATGGACGAATTCAAATTCGCGTTGGTGATAAGGCAATCGATCTTCGTGTTTCTGTTTTGCCAGTTGCTTATGGTGAAAGAATTGTGATGCGTTTACTTGATAAAACAAAAACATTTAGAGATTTAAAAGATTTAGGATTTACTGAAAGAGATTATTCGGTTGTAGATAGAGCTACTTCTCAACCAAATGGAATTGTATTGGTTACCGGTCCAACGGGTTCTGGTAAAACGTCTACTCTTTATTCTGTTCTTGCTAGGTTAAATTCGCCCAAAAGAAATATTATTACAGTAGAAGATCCTATTGAATATCAAATGAAAGGCATAAGCCAAGTACAAGTTAAAGATAAAATAGGTTTAACTTTTGCGGCTGCTTTGCGTTCTATTTTGCGTCAAGATCCTGATATTGTCATGATCGGTGAAACACGTGATCATGAAACAGCTCAAATTGCTATTCAGGCATCTTTAACGGGTCACTTAGTTTTGAGTACATTGCATACAAATAACGCGCCTGCGGCAATAACTCGTTTAATAGATATGGGTATTGAGCCATTTTTAATATCCTCATCTTTAATTTGTGTTTTGGCCCAACGGTTGGTTCGAGTTCTTTGCCCAAAATGCAAACAGGAATATCATCCAACAGCAGAATTAATTCATAGACTAGGTATTTCGCCTGAGCGAGCAAAGAGTATTAAATTTTTTGAGCCTAAACCTGAAGGTTGTGAAAATTGTTCTGGTGCTGGCTATAAGGGTCGACTTGCAATATTTGAAGTTATGGAAATGACTGGTGAAATTGCACGATTGACAGTTGAAAGATCTGATACCGCGATACTTCGTAAACAGGCAATGAAAGATGGTATGAAGCTTTTAATTGAAGATGGTCTTCGAAGAATTGAAGAAGGTGTGACAACTATTGATGAAGTATTGGCAGTGGCTGTTGCCCAAGAGGGCGTTGAAGAGTGATAAAAAAACGGGGCTTTCTTTATTGGAGGTTCTGGTTGTTTTAGCTTTGATAGCCATAATAACGGTTTATTCGATTCCCAAATTGAATTTTCAAAAAAAAGAGTTTGTAAAATTTGAAATGGAAAAACTGTATAACATTTGTTTGCATTTGCGGCACGTGGCAATGATGGAAAATGAGCCACAACAATTATTGTTTGATATTTCAAAAAATATGTATTCTTTTAAACAATCAAAAGAAAACATCTCTAAAAATGTTCGATTTGGTGTTGCTAAAGATGTGAAAGGTCCTCCTTCTGGTTTTAGTGAAAAGATTTTAGATCCAATAACCTTTGAAAAAAAGACAATTGTCTTCTATCCTGATGGAAAAATTAGCTCCGGGATTGTTTATTTTACAGACTTAGATCAAGAGGTTTCCTTTGCTTTAAGTTGTGCTGTGGCAAAGGTTTCATTTTTAAGAAAATATAAATTTGATGGTAATTGGAAATTGATTTCATGAAAATTTTTTCTCCTTTTGTAAAAAAAATTTTAGCAGGTTTGCTAATCGGAATTGCGATTGTTCTTGCTGTATTGCAAGAAGATCCGCATTTTAAACGCCTGGCGGGTAGAAAATTCAAACAAATTCTAAGTGAGCTGTTTGATTGCAATGTTGAGTTTAATCTGGAAAAAATAAATCTTTTTATGGGCAAAGCAGAACTGACAAATCTTAAAGTTTTTCCAAAAGAAGGATCACTTCAAGACTGGCAGTGGAACAGCAATAAATTTGATATTTATTTTTCTTTAATTCGCTGGATGGTTACTGGTAAAATAGCCCTTAAAATTTTTGCAGATAAAATTAATGCAGAATCGGCCTTTAATGATTTAAATTTAGATTTAATTTCTCATATTAATTGTATAGTTGGTGGTGCAGCAACAGACTTTCCGGTTTTTGTAAAGGCTTTTTGTGTAAAGAAATGGAACGTTGTTTTAATTGATAGCATTAATAATTTAAAGATTAACTCTATCTGGACGAGTGAAGCCAAAATAATGAAAAATCTTTTTAAATGGAAGGTTTGTATTTTGGATTGCTCGTGTGAGCATTTAGGTAAAAATTTATTTAAGAATTTTTTTGGTCACTTGAATATGAACTTTTCTTCAGTTGGAATGGTTACGGCTGATTGTGAATGTAGTTTAGAGCTTTCTCGTTTTCAAAAGGGCGATGAGCTTTGTTATCTTTCTGGTGAATATAAAAATGGTGAGGGTGTTTTTACATTAAGAAATAATGAAAATACTTTTAAGGTAAGTCCAATTAAAATTTATTCGGGTAAAAACGGTTTTTGTTTGGACCTTTCATTAAGAACATTTGTTGCAAATTTGCTGAGTATGTTGCCATTTAATATTGAAACAAACCGGGTCAAGGGTAGTTGTTGTTTTGATTTTAAGGGAGATGTTTCAAATTTGGATGGAGTCGAAGGTGCAGCCAAATTTGAAGGACTATCTTATGATAAAATTTCTTTGGATTTGCTTGAAACGAATTTTAAAACTTGCAGCTTTAAAGATTTTTGTGGTGATTTGATTGTTCAAAAAAAAGATATGCTATTTTCTGGAACTTGGCAGTGGGATGATAAAAAGAGTTTAGGTAGGCTTGATGTTTTAAATTTAACAACATTGAATTTATTTGAGGGTGGGCTTTGGTCGATTGCTCCAAATAATTTTATTTTGAAATCAAGTTTTGATAAAAAAATGTGTTGTTTTTGTGATTATTCTTTGCAAATAGATAATGAAAAAATGGACATTCATTTGCCTTTAGAGGGCGGTTTAAAGTTAAGTCCCTCATCCATAAAATTGATAGGAAATGTAGCCAAGAGAAAATTTGGAATTGATATTGGCTTGGGGAATCAAATTATTTTAAAAAGTGCTTTTTTTAATGATATTGTAGATAAAAAAATATTTACTATTAGTTCTGTTGATCAAAAAACTAATAAATTTGTCTCGGAGTTAGATTACAAGGCATTTAAGTTTGTAATGTCTGTTTTATTGGGTTTTGATTTGCAGGGCGATGGAAAGTTTGTTTTTACTGGGGTTTTGGATAATAAATTTGTTTTAAAGGGTGATTTTAAGTCAGAAGGTAATTTGCGTTTTCCTGGTACATACAATTTTATTGAAAAAATAGAAGGTCATTTTGAATTCGATTTTATTAATAAAAAATTGGTTTTTGCTGATGTTTTATGCAAATTGTACCGTGGAGACATTACGATTAATCGGGCAACAATTTTGTTAGATGATGCGATGAATGTAAAATTTATTCATGCGCCATTAATATTTCAAAGATGTTTTTTAAATTGGCGACAAGATTTAATATCTGTGAGTTCAGGTAGATTGCTTTTGCAATATGATGGCCAGCGAGCAGAACTTTTTGGCAATGTTATTTTAGATAGAACACAAATTAAAGAAAACGTTTTTTCTAAAGAGTTTCAAAAAGATTTATTAGAAGGGTTTGCAGGTCGTGGTAGTTCTTCAATGATTGATATTAATTTAGATTTTAGTGTAGAAAGCCGGCACAATGTTTCTATTAAAACTTCATTTTTAAATACAGATGCAAAGGCTGTGTTGAAGGTATCAGGTACTTCTTCTAACCCGGAGGTTTCAGGCTCAATTGAATTGTTTGAAGGCGAGTTTAAATTTCCATATAGGCCTTTAAATATTGTGACTGGAAAAATTTTCTTTTTACCCCATCAACCATTGGATCCAATTCTTGAACTTGTGGCCCGTAATAAGGTTAAAAAATATAACGTAACAATGCGTGTAGAAGGTTCTTTATCCAATCCTTTGATAAATTTTGAAACATCGCCTTTTTTGACTGAAGAACAAACAATATCTTTATTGTTGGCAGGTTCGGAAGAAAGTTCTTTAAGCATAATTATGCCAACATTGTTGATGCAAAATTTAAAGAATGTTCTTTTTGGGCCAGCTCAATCTGTTTCAAAGCTTGATAAATATTTTAAAAGTTTATTTCGACCTTTGCGTAATGTTCATATTATTCCTAGTTTTAATGATCAATCTGGCAGAGGTGGTTTGCGAGGTACAATTGAAATTGAAGCAAGTGAGCGACTTCATGCATTAATTCAAAAAAACTTTAGCTTGACAGAAGACACTCGGCTTGAAGTAGAATATCTTTTATCAGATGAAATGAGCTTAAGAGCAATGAAAGATGAAAGGGGAGATCTTGGAGCAGAGGTTGAAATGCGCTGGAAATTTTAAGCGCTTCTTTTTTTTACAGATATTTTTTTTTGTTGCGATTTATTCAACTGAAATAAAAATTTTAAATCCTCGAGATTATTTACGTAATGCTGATGGTACTATTGAAAATATTTTTTTTTCACCTGATGATGACGGATTGATATCAAAATTGTTAATCGCTCTTATTGATAGAGAGCAAAGAAGTATTAAGCTTACTGTTTGGGTTTTTACTGATCTGGAAATAGCAAAGGCTTTGGAAAGGGCTCAAGCTAGGGGTATAAAAATTGAAATAATAGTAGACCCTACTTTTTGGAGTCTAACTTCACCGCTTAGTTTTTTACATAAAAGGGGTGTTCAAATTTGGATGTACAGGCCGGCGGGTACCGACGAAAATTATCACGAAGAAAACATTGGTCTTAAAATGAAAATGTCCAGTAGGGTGCCTATTCAGCATAATAAATTTTGGATTTTTGAAAGGAATTTTGATAGTCGGCCTGTTTTATGTACGGGGTCTTATAATTTGACCAAAAAGGCGAAAGAAAAAAACGAAGAGAATATGGAATTTAGATCATCGCCTTTAGCTTATAAAAAATTTAGTGTTCAGTTTGAAACCATTAAAAAAAGATCAAAATTGCTTCCACTAAATGTTAAAAATGATTGTTGTGACAAACAAAATATAGATTCTGAATTAATTGAAGAAGTTAGTGATATTGGATTTTGAAATTTTTTATTATCAACTAGAGCCTGTGACAAAATTTTTAAAAAATTAAAAGGACCTAATTTTAGGTCCTTTTTTGTTGGTTCGTTTTTTCGAAAGTTGAGCATAAAAAAGGCTTCATTACTACGATTCCTTCCCAACTCGCAAGACATGTTACTTTTCTTTGTAAAAAAAATCAAGCGAATGTATTAGATGTATTTTTTAGTAATTTAATTAATTTTTTTTAGATTGTTTATTAAGTTTTGCATATCTTCTGGTAATTCAGAATTAATCAATATTTTTTCACCGTTGTAATCAAATTCTAAATGATATGCATGTAATGCTTGTCTTGAAATTAATTTAGAGGGTTCTCCGTAAATTGTATCTCCAATTAATGGATGATCAATGGCTCTGAAGTGAACACGAATTTGGTGTGTTCGGCCCGTAACAAGCTGAACATCGACTAATGTTGTATTTTCAAAATATTGATCTACTTTGTATTTGGTCAGTGATTCACGACCTTCTGTTGTAGAACACATCATTCTTGTTTTGTGTTGGGGATGTCGTGTTATTCGTAAATCAATAAAACCTTCTGGATCTGTGTGACCTCTAACAATGGCTTTATATTTTTTTATTATTTTACGGTTTTTGAAAAGACTAGAAAGTTTTGCATGTGCAGCATTATGTTTTGGAATGACCAAAATACCTGAAGTATCTTTATCAAGTCTGTGGACTATTCCAGGGCGTTCGCTTAGGCCGACATCTTTAAGTTCTGGATAATTTAAAAGTAACCAATCAACTAATGTAGGTTCAGAATAACCAGATAGGGGTTCATGAACAACTAATCCGGCAGGTTTATTGATGATTAAAAAGTCTTCATGATCAAGTAGCACTTTTACTTTAATGTTTTCTTGTAACTCTTTTGGATTTATTGAACGAGCTTCTGGAAATGTTATTTCTATTAAATCGTTTTCTTTTAGTTTGATACCACTTTTTTTACTTATTTTGCCATTTATAGAAACGCGTTCGTTTTCGATGAGTACATTAAAGTAACTGCGAGTGTAATGTTCGAACTGTTCTGTTAAAAAAACATCAAGCCGTTTATTTGCATCATCTGTTGAGGCATTAAATTGGAATTTTGTTCCTGGTGTAATTTTTTTTTCGGATATTTGGGTGACTTTTGTCATTTTTTACCTTGTTTGATTTTATCTGTAATATTATTAGTGTTAGAAAAATGGGGTGTTATGTCAAGTTTAAAGGCTATGAACCTTTATAAATGCGAGATTGAGCCTTTTTGTTTTAGTTGATATAATAAACGTTCAAAAACTCTTTTTTTTATGACAAATTATTCTGGGAAGGGGCATCGGGTTGATATTAAATGTATGCTTGACATAGCAGGAGAATTCTATGTTGTATTGGGGTGGTAGGAATTGTTTCCTATAATATCGAGCAATTTATTAAAAATGTAGGAGGACTATCATGGAGTCCAAAATAATTTTTGAAAATATATTACAGAATTTGGATGAAGTTATAAACTTTAGCACACCTGAGGCGAAAGCTTTGTGGGAGCAGTTTATTTCATTCCACCCTGCTGATATTGCCCTATTTTTTGCGAGGGTGGATAGAAATGCATTTTCTTTAATTTTTAATAAGCTTCCTGGTGATGTTCGCGTTGAAGTTTTTTCACATTTTTCTGAACCTATGCGGGCCTTGGCGATATCTTTTTTAAGTGATGAAGATAAAGAGTTTATTCTTAGATCTACTGATATTGATGAACTTACAGATCTTTTTGAATATCTTTCTGATGAAGAATTAAAAAAATATTTGAGTATGTTAACCTCTCAAGATAGAAAAATGGTTCTTTCTATTTTAAAATTTGAGCCGGATTCTGCTGGTGGCATCATGGATGTTGATGTCTTTTCATTAGTTAAAGACATGACTGTTTCAAAAATTATTCATGTTTTGCAACGGCTTAAGCCAGAAAAAGAAGTGCATGATGAAATTTACGTAACAGATAGAGACAATAAGCTTATTGGCCATATTCACTTGCGTGACCTTGTTATGCAAAATCCAAATGCAAAATTAGAAGATTTTTTTGAAGAAAATGAATTAGTCGCTTTGGCAGATCAAGATCAAGAAGAAGTTGTTAAACAGATGTTACACTATAGTTTAATGACAATTCCAGTTGTAGATAAAGAAGGTCATTTTTTAGGTGTTATTCCAACAGAAACATTGGTAGACGTTATTGAAGAAGAAGCTTCTGAAGACGTTTATAAAATGTCTGCTATGGCTCCTATAAAATATCCATATTTTGATACATCATTTTTTAAAATGTTTTATGAACGAAGTTTTATTTTAGTTGCGTTGCTGTTGGCTCAATCAATATCTGCGATAATTTCTCATAGATATGAATCAACTTTGAGTGGTTTTTTGATGTTTTTTATGACAATGCTTACAAGCACAGGTGGAAATGTTAGCAGTCAAACTTCAGCTGTTGTTATTCAGGGTATGGCTGCAGGTGAAATAGACAAGTATAATTTTTGGCGATTTTTAAAGAAAGAGTTCTTTATGGCGGCCATGATTGCGCTTGTTGTAGGTATTGCGGGATTTGGGCGAGTTTATGCAACAGACGGTAATGTCTGGGGTAGTTTAACAGTGAGTTTGGCTTTGGCCGTGATAGTCATGACATCCGTTGTGTTTGGTAGCTGTATTCCGCTTATTTTGAAGTCTTTAAAGCTCGATCCAGCCTTTTCAGCCGGGCCATTTTTGGCCACAGTGATGGATATTTTAGGGTTGTTGATCTATTGCTATATAGGATCTTGGTTGCTTGCTTAACTCGATTTTTTAGTGAATTTTAAAAAGTCACGATTCATAGCGTATTTTGGGGATGCGTTTGAGTAATTATTACTAATTGTTAATATTAAAGTGATTTTAAATGGATGTTAACGTTTTTATGGGGTGTTATTTATGAAAAAATGTACTTATAAGTATCTAGTGGTTTCTCTGGCTTTATTTCTGGGATTTCAGGGTTTTGCCAGTTCCAATGATGAATCTTCTGGTGTTAATTGTGATTCTGTGTATGCACGTGTTCCAAAGATGTTCGGTTTTGATGATTCTTTTGATGATGGGATGTTTGACTCTGAAGTTGATTTTTATAATAACGAAAAAATGGCGGATTTTGGACCTTGTGAACTTAAATTAGATAAATCCAAAGAGTTAATAAGTTGGTGGAAAAGAAAATTAGAAACATTACCGATTAGTAATTTAAGATGTGATGAAGTTATGCCGGAGGATTGGTATAAAAAATATATTAAAGCTAAGGCATCAATTCTTTGTCAAATAGATTTTGAACAAGTAAAAGAAGATTTTGCCAAAAAATGTGGTCTTAATGGAGGAGAAGACTGGATCGATTATGATTCTTATGCTGGTGCATTAGTCTTTTCGGAAAACAGTAAAATTGTTGTTTTTTCTGATTTGCATGGGGATGTTCATAAATTCGTAAATATTCTTTCAAGGCTTTTTTTTGATGATTTAATAAGTGATGATTTTGTTTTAGTTAAAGGTATTTATTTCCTTTTCTTAGGTGATTATGTTGATAGGGGTTGGTATGGAGATCTTGTTTTATACTTGATTGAAAAATTAAAAATTATTAATCCTGATAATGTGATTTTGTTGAAGGGTAATCATGATATTAATGTTGGTCAGCCATGGTATCTGGAGGGTTTTACTTTTTCTGGGCCAGAATTAGAAGAATTGTTGAATAATTTATATTATGAAGAAAATGAATCTGATCATGAAAAAATTAGAGTTGTGGATTTAACAAAGATTTATGATAATTTTGATGAAAAACATCTTGATGATTTAGCCGATTATTTTACGTATTTTCATGAAAAATTATTTGCAACATTTTTTATTGGTTTTAAGAGTAATAATTCAAAAAAAATTCAATTTATTCAGTGCGTTCACGGTGGAGTGAACTTGAATTGTGATTTTGAATCTTTATTAAATGATGCCATTAAAAAATCGGGTAAAATTGTTTCTAGGCCCATAGAAATAAGTATCAACGCATGTGAACAAGTTCAAGACTGTTATGGAAATGCTTTTCCGGATAGCGTTCAGGCTTTTTATGATCGTTTAGAAGATGATGAATCTAAGCCGTTTGTTTGGGGCGATTTTTTATTAGATAATCAAAGAGTAGATGATTTGGCTGTAAATTTAAAAAAGATGGTTGAAGATAGATGCGTTGTGTATGATTCTGAAATTATCAATGCGTACCTTGATTCAAAAGTAACAGCTAAGTTTGAAATAACCAATATTTTAAGGGGTCATCAGCACCATGATTTATGGAGTAAGGACGTTGATAAAGGCATGCTTTTGGGTGGATTAAATCAATATGGAATTTATTTTTTGTCATTGTTAACGCAAAATCCTCTTTGTGGTGGTGATAAATTTTTAACGTTAGGTAACAGATCGGTTATTACTGTTTCATCTGGTGGCGGTCTTTATAATGGCGCACATTGTTCTATTATTAAATTGAATAAGGAAAACTTTGGAAATTCTTTAATACAGTCTTTTTAATTTTATAATTAAAAAAGCCCCGGCAACTTTATGTCGGGGCTTTAATTTTGATTATTTATATTTGATTTAATTTATTTTAATAAATCATCATTTTTGAGCATTTTAAGAATTCTAACTGGAACCCCAATTTCTATATTGTTTTCACGTAATTTTGCGGCTATTTCTAACCGTATATCAGAAGCTATTTGCCATTGATTTAAAACATTATGTGCGCTAATAAATGCACGAACTAAAAATTCAAAACCACCTTCTGTAAAATCTTCAAGTCGAATAACAGCGGGAGGTGTTTTAAGAATATATGGATTATTTTCAAGAACTTCTCTAATTAGTTGTACAATCTGTTTTGCGTCATTTGAATAAGGAACTCTTACTGTTATATCGTCAAAAGCAATGAATGTTCTTGCGTAATTCCAATTAGTTACGCTTTTATTTATTATTTGAGAGTTTGGAACAATTAATGTGATACTATTTTTTCTTCTTAATACTGTAGATCTAGGTGTAATTTTACGGACAACACCCATTGTATTTTCATCTACTTTGATATAGTCGCCAACCTTGATTGGTCTTTGAACTAAAATAATAAAGTAGGCTGCAAAATCTTGAATGATCTCTTTAAGGGCGACACCAAGTGCTAACAATGCACCAAGGGCATACAAGAGCAAACCAGCTAGCCCAACGGTATTGAAACCTATAATTGTTGTTAATGTTATTAAAATAAATCTCATTATTGCTGTGGTTGCATTTTGAACGCCGGAATCAACTGGTAAAATGTCAAAGACTCGTTGTAATACATATTTGTTTATGATGGCCGAAACAACTATTCCAGAAAAAATAAATGTAGCTAATTTTATTGCAGAGTAAATTGTAAAGGGTATGTCTACACCATCTTCAACTAATCCTGTATTAAATAGTTTTGCTTTTAACCAGTGATTAATAACATCTAAGGAAATATTTCCACCCCAAATTTGTGCACCAATTAATAGGCCGATTAATAAAAATCCGATGAATGTGAGGATTACTGTAAGGCCATACCAAGTTTTTGAGTAGGCAAATCTTTCTTTAACTACGTCAACATCTGTATAAAATAATATTTTGGAAAGAAGAAAACGAACGGTTTTGTTTAGCCAATATAAAAGGGTAACTAATGTTAGTGTGTAAATTATGCCTTGTACAGCATAAACAACTAGTTTTACAAAGCCTACGTAAGGATTACTTAATACTATAACTGTGATGATGGGGATTAATAAAACGTAATAAAATGTTCCAATTTGTTCATGAATCCACTTCCAGGTATCAGTTTTTGTAGGAATTATATTAAGTATTTGTTCTTTGCTAATTAAAAAAATCAATGAAATTTGGAAAATAATAAAATTTAAGGCTAGTAAAATTGTACTAAATTCAGATTTATAAGCAGGGTTTAAAAGAATATAAGCTTCTCTGAGTAGAGATATTATTATTGTGGCATTTGCTAGTACAGAAATTACTGTTAAGAAGTGGCTTTCATAATTTTCACTTAAAAGGATTCGGTTGTTTTTTATATTTTCTTGGGCAAAGAAGTTGATAAATGAATTAAATAAATAAAGAAGGTATGGGATTGAAAGAATATAAAACATAACTGTTATATATAGATCTGGCATCCAACCCATGTGAGAAGAGAGGAATAAAATAAAGAAAACGAATAAACCAAGTAAATGTTTTTGTAAAAATACAATAATAATACTTAACAATGTTCCAATGAATTTAAAGTTGGAATGAGTATTACTTAAATCTTGTAAAAAGTTGTTTAATTTGGGTAATAAGTTTTTTATGAGACCGAATAATAAAATAAGAAGTAAGAATTCAAGAAGTAATCTAAGCATGCTATATGGATCTGAGCTTACATCTTTGATATTACCTAATAAATAATCGGTTTTAAATTTTGGCAGATACAAAAGACTCATGTTGCGTATTTCATAAATAAATGATTCTAAATCTTTGGGTATGTTTAAAACACCTTCCCATGAAACGGCTGTTTTTGGTCTATACCAAAGGCCTTCAGATTTAAGGCTGGCAACAACTTGATCGATTTGGCGAGTTATGTAACTAGACTGTGTTATTAATTGAGTATAGGATTCTATTAATTTGCTATCTATTGAGACAATTTCTTTCACGCTTGTTGCAGCATTTTCTAACGCAGTGAGACAATCGTTGAATTTTTTTTGTTGCTCCCTAAACAATGTTCTATTTTCAGATTTTAATTTTTCTTGAATTTTATTTATGTTTTCTAAAATTTTATTTTGAAGGTTTAGGTCGCTTGTTATTGATATAATTTTTTCTTTGTAAAGAGATATATTTGAACTGCTTTCGATAAGTGGTGCATCATATTTTTTAATTTCTATGGTAATTTCTTCATCAGACTTAAAGAGTTTTTGATTTATACGTTGTAAAGATTTAATTGTTTCTAAATTGATTTCTTGCTTTTTATAGTCTATTGATTCAAGAGCTTGTTGAGATTCTAATAGTTCTTTTTGTTTACTTGCCAATCTTATAGATTCGTTGAGTTCACCTATTTTTGTTAGCATTAAAAATTCAGAAGCCGATTTTGGTGAAATGGTCCATTCTGTAAATTCCGTACTTACTGGAATTTTATATTCTTGGCTAAGTTGATTTAATATTTCTTTATTTTTGTTTAGTGATTCGGTTAATGCTTCTATCTTTTTATAAATATCCTTTAAAGAAGAGAGTAATTTTTCTTTTTTTTGAGTAACATTGGCTTCTTCTTGTTCTATATCTTCAGGATTAATTCTAAAATCGTATCGTATAAGTTTTAAATTTTCTGCAAAAATACCAAGCTGAGCATTGATGATAAAACTTTTAATGTTTGCTAGTGTTAACTGTTCTGTTGTTTCATTTAAATTGGTTTCAGCTAATTTGAGTTTAAAATCAGCTAGTTGTTTTGTTAAATCTAAAATTTTACCTTGTTCTATTACAGAAAATTTATCTTCTGCCTTGCCGGATTCTTTTTGTGTTGATTGTGCTTTAAATTCTTGTTGTTGTTTTTTTAATGAGTCACAATCTTTTTGTGTGTTTGTAATTGCTTTTTTTCGGGTTTCTAGATCTGATTTTAAATTTTTGATTTTATCTTCGATGGTATTTTTTTTGCTTTCTTGAAAGACGATATTGTTTTTTATGTCTTGAAAATCTTTAATCGTGTAAACAGATTTTGGTTGAATTTTTAAATTTTTAAAATTTGGATCTTTAAGATATTCTTCTAGTTCTTTAATTGATTGTTCAATGGTATTTGGTATTTCTTTAGAAACTTGTTGGATGTTTACAATTGTTTGATATGACTCATTTAATAAAGCCAGTTGCTTGTTAATAAATTCCTTGTTGGGTGTTTGCGCTTTTATTTCTTCAAGTTTTTTTATTTCGTTATTAACTGCTGTTAAGTTTGTATTTAGCCATGCTGAAAGTTCTGTTTCTTTAGATCCTGTTTTTTCTAATTTAGATTTTTGTATATCCAGTTGTTTTTGTTTTTCTTCTATTTTTGTTGTGAAAAGGCTTTTGCTTTGGTTTTTTTGACCTATATCCAATAGTTTTAATAATTGATTGGAAAAAGCGGTTGTATTTGTTACCAAGATTGTTGCGAAAAGGAGGAAGTGGTTAATTTTTTTATATTGCATTGTTGGTCCAATTAAAATTAAAGGTTTTAAGATAATTATAACTAGGGTGTTCTAGGAGTAATTTTTTTATTAGTTTATCAATTAATAGTTCAGTTTTTAACTCTAGTTTTATGTTTAAAGGGATGTCAACAAATTTATCTAGTCCTAAGCTAGATTGAATTTGTTGCGCGTCTTCCCAGTCATTTTTTTCCTCATGAAATATCCCTAAGCATAAAAATAGTTTAAGTACGCTAAGTTGTTGAAAGTTGATTGAAAAATTGAGGTTTCCTTTGTGATAAAGGTAACATAATAAATTAAATGTGTGTTTTGAGTGTTCCTGTGAATCGAATGATGAAAAAAACAAGGTTGTTTCTAAAATTTTGTGTAAAAAAAAGATGTTTTGTGTGGCTAGTAAAATTGGTGTGTATTCTATTGAATAATTTGTAATTTTGTATATTTGTGATTTTTCTTCTAAAAGATAGTTTAAAATTGTGCCCGTGCAAATGTGATGATTTGGCTTGGATATAAAAATGCACTCAATCTTGCCTAGGTTTTTGTCTAACAAAATAAGTTTTTGCTTATTTGGATAAAAATTTTTTAAAACAATTGAGTAGTTGGGTAGATCCATTTTTTCTTTCTTAAGATTTGTTTTGGGAAAGATATAGGATAGCCTTTTTTAGGTTGATTAGGCAATTTTTTTTTGGATTATTTTGAATATTTTTTTCAGATTCTTTGCTTTTTAAAAATGTAATTGCCTCGGGTTTTATATCTTCTGGAAGTACGCATACAATTTTTTTGTCATAGCTTTGAGTTTGGCAAAGTTCTACGTATGTTTTTTCTTGAGCGGATGGTGTGATTATTTGTGCCATTGCTGGCCAAAGTGGTTTGTCTACTTCTCTATTTGGCTGAGAGGGTTCTATTGCTAAGAAATGTTTAATCTTGCCCTCTTGGCTAAGCTTTTTTAATCGAATGATGTTTTCTTTTTGATTGAATTTTTTTGGATTTTTAATTTTTTGAACAACTTCAATAATTTCATTTAAATTTGAACTAAGTTCTTTGGCTAACATTTTTTCTTCTAGGTTAGATTGTAGTTTTGAATCATTTGATAATTGTTTTTTATTAACTGCTGATTTAAATGCAAGAGGAAGTATGTAGTTAATTTTGTGGTTTGTTTGAGTAGGTTTAACTTTTGCTGTTTTTTCTGGTGTTGATTTGTTTCCATTGTTGTTTTTTATTTGTTTAATAGGCTTTACATTGACAGTTGTTCCCATTTTAGAGGCGGGGTAATAAAAAGTGTTTTCTATTTGATCGCATTTAGGGTTGTATCTTTTTTGTTGATCGTTGATTCTATTTAACGTATTTACAAGCTCTTGGTTATTTTGGTTTGATTGAGGTGTGTCATTTTGATTTTCTTTTTGAATTGATGCTTCTGTTTGTGGTGTAGCAACTATATTGTTGACTATTTTCTTGTGTATGTGTGTTTCTTTTTTATCAAGGGCCATAGAATTGAAATTTATTGATGTGGGAATCATCTCTCGAATTGCAGATGTTTGGTTAAGTGTATTATTATTTTGGTTTGAAAATTTGGTTGAAGATTCCGATTCGGCATAATTTGTTTCAGAAATAGTGTGTGATTTTTTTAGAAATTGATTTGAGCCAAAAAAAGACACGAGCAAGATGGCTGTGAGACTGGCGAAAAACGATTTTTTAAGTAGAATATTGTTTTGATTATTCATTATTTTCTACTTTATTTCTTAACGATTAAAGATAATTTAATATCTAACATTTTACTATAAGTTCGTCAATTTGTTTTAAGGGGAGTGAGGGCGATGAAAAAATTCTTTTTATATTTAATGTTGTTGAGTTCCGCATATTGTTTTGCTCCATCATTTAGAGAGCTTTGGCATAATAATAAAATTCCAGAAATTAATGAGGGTGTTTGGGATCTTGCTTCTTTAAATCTTACTTGTTTAGAAGGGTTAGAAAATTTTCCAGCGGCGGATACGGTTACTTATTTGGTTCTTATGAATAATGAAATACGAGACATTTCCCCATTAAAAAAATTAAAAAATTTAAAATGCCTAGAATTGGGGGGCAATCCAATTAAATCTTTTAACAGCCTAAATGAGTGTGGAAGCTTGAAATGGTTTGCAGCAGATTTTAGCGCCTGTGATAAAAACGATGTTTCTCAAATATTAAAGGGTGCAGGTTTTGTAAGGCATTGTATTGGTAAAAAAAGGCTTGAGCTGTTTTTAAGTTATCTGGCTGTTTGGACAGGTGTAAATTTATTTGAATCTTATTGTAATTTAACTGATGTGTTTGTTCGCAAAAATTGTTTGGATGGATTTAATTTATTTTGTTGTTTGAATAAAAAAGGTTTAGTTGATTTGAGTGCAATTGATTCAACAAATTGTTGTCCCATTTGTTTTGATTCTCTTGAAAGCTATGGTGTGCAGTTGTTTTGTTGTGGGGCTATGTTTCATCGCACTTGTTTGAATAAATACATACAAGAGACCAAGTATAAAAATCAGGCAGTATGTTGTCTGATTTGCTCAGAAAAAATTCCGAATAATTTATCTAGAAGTGTTAGAAGAAGACATTAATTTTTTATTTTTAAATTAATTTTATTCCAAAAAGCTAAGCTGCAAATACAAAGGTAAACTTTATACGGGTGAAGTTGATAAAGAGTTTATAGAAAAATTATTAAAAGGACTCGATCCTTCGACTAGCTCAGGATTACATCCGTCTTTTTTTTACTTTTAATTCAATACTAAAATGTTAAAAATTTAATTTAATAATAATTACATAGTTGTAAGGCTACAGAGCCTGAACAACGCAATAAAATATAAATTAATATGACAGATGTCATCTTGAGCTGGTCGAAGGATCGAGTCTTTTCTTTGATGTAAAAATCAGTGTTTTTGAATTTTCGTATAAGTTCAAAAATAAAAAATCAATAAAAATTATAATCCCATAACTTTTTCAAAAGCTTCTTGATTAGGATTTCTACCCAAAAAATCAAGTAACATTTCTTCTGGATCCTTGCTGCCACCTAATCCAATAACTTTTTGAATATATTTTTTTCCGGCTTCTGGATTTAAAAGACCTTCTTTTTTGATTTGTTCAAACATATCGAGTGCAAAAACTTTTGACCACATGTAGCCATAATATTTTGATCCATAATTTGTTAAATGACCAAAGCTGGTTTGCATGTGCGTTTCAGAATCGTATTCTATTTCTGCCAAAATAGATTGAGTAAGATTTTTATAGATTTGATTGGTGTCTTTTTTTGCACCCTTTTCAAAATAGGCCATCGATAATCTTCCTAAAATTAATTGTCTAGACATGATGTATCCAGAATCAAATTTAGTAAGTTGTGTAATTTTTTCTATGATTTCGTCTGGAAGACTATCGCCTGTTACGTAGTGTTTGGCGATTAATTTTAGAATTTCTTTTTCTCTCATCCATTCTTCCATCATTTGTGAAGGCATTTCAACAAAATCTCGAGTTGTACTTGTTCCTGAGCAGCCAGAAAGTTCTGTTCGTCCAAAAACCCCGTGCATTGCGTGTCCAAATTCATGGAAGAAGGTAATAACATCATCATATTTAAGAAGAGCTGGTTTTTGGGCGGTTGGTTTTGGAAAGTTTGCAATAATTAATCCAGCTGAAGGAAGTTGTTCGCCTTGTGTGGTTGGTCTAATAAGGCCGCAAAAACATGCGTGAGTGTATTTGCCTTCTCTTGGGAATAAATCTAAAGCCAAATAGCCTAGAATTTTTTTTGTTTGTTTTTCAGAAATTTCTAAAAGTTTGACATCTTGGTGCCATAAGTTTGCAGAGACTTCTTTTAAATTTATATCTAAAAATTGTTGATAGACATTTAGCATGCCTTGGATGGTTGATTCTAGTGGAAAATATTCTTTTAATAATTCTTCATCTAGTTGAAAATGTGTTTTTTTATACTGTTCTTGCAAAAACCGGATATCCCAAGGAGCAATTTTTTTATTTTCTGTTAGTTGAACTGATTCTGGTAGATTTGCTTTTATTTTAGCTATCTCTTCCGTTTGTTTAGCCAAAAATTTTGGTTCGAGTGCGCTCCAGAATTCATATATTTTTTGAGGATGTTTTACCATTTGGGAGTCTAGTTCCAAATGGGCGTAACTTTCAAACCCGAGTTTTTCCGCTAACAAATCTCTTTTTTCAATTAGTTTGTCTAGTAGATCTAAATTGATTGGATAAGCTCTATTTTGAAAGTTTTGATGCATTTTTTTACGGGTATTTGCATTTGTGCAATTATTTAAAATTCCAAACACTGTTGGGTAATCGCATCCAAGTTTAATTTTATCGTCATTTGTTTTTTGGTGTGCAGATATAAAGTCTTCAGACATTCCTGTTAACTCTTCTTGATTTACAAGAATGCAACTTTGATCTTTTGCTATGTTTGCTTCAAAATCTAATTCTATTTTTGCAATCTCTTTATTTAATTGTTCAATTTCTTTTCGTTCTTTTTCTGGAAGATTAAACCCTTTGCGGTTGAAATCTTTTATTGTTTCTTCTAAAAAATATTTTCTTTCATTTGATAGATTTTCTTTTTTTAAGTTGTTTTCAACATACTCTTTGGTTGCAGTATATATTTTGTAATTGTTAGAAAAATGTTCGATGGAAAAGTTTTGAAGATCTTCAATAGCTTCTTGTGCTGTTTGACGCATCTCTTTTTCTGGATGTACATATTGAGCGGTGGATATTGCATTGGCAATAGTGCCAAGTTTATTTGATGCATTGTCTATTGCTAGCATAGTGTTTTCAAACGTTCTTTGTTCTGGTGCTATAGAATAAATTCTTGTTAGTTCAAAAAGCGCAGTTTCTTTTGCTTGGTCTGCCGCTGTTTTTATTTCTTGGGTTGTTTTTAAAAAATAATTTTCTAAATCGTTAATGTTTTTTATTTGAGTTATCATTTCTTTTTCCTTATTATTTATCAAGGTGTTAGATAATCCTAATCCAGTTGTTAAAAGTGCAACAGGCATAGTTAATTTTAAATAGGTATATTTCATTAATTAATCCTTTTGTTATGGAATAAATATTTTAATTATGCCTTTAACTGGTTTTGTTGGCAAATGTGTTAAAAAAAACGGGCCGTTACAGACCCGTTTTTTTTAATTTGATTGAGTATTAAGCTATGTTTTCTAATTTTGCTTTTAACTCAGCTTTTTTCAAATTCTTGATTCTAGCATTGAAATTGTTTGAAGTTGGTTTGTCGCTGAATACACCAAAGAAGTCCCAATCGTTTATAATTGATTTTGCATAAGAATAAGCGGCTACGGCTTTAAAACTTATAGTTAACGGTTTACCAATGTTTGTAGATTTTTTGTCGATCTGCTTGTTTAAATATTGGTGTTCATTTTTGTAGCTTTCACAGCCGGCCTTCATAACTTCTAAACCTGCAACAAGGCTATCTCTGTCACCAGTTAAAGCAACTGTCTTGCTGTCACACCACATGTCAATCCATTGAGAGACTTTGAAGAATGATGCGTTGAACGCGTATATACCAAGAGAAACTTTGGTTATTGGTGAATTTAATTTTGCTAAATCTCCGACCAATGATTGTGCCGGTTTTAATACATCACTTGAGACTATTTTTCCAACGGCTTTGTTAACAATGTTTTCTGCAGTGTCGTTTCCAGGCATTACTATTTGTGCTGGGTTTAGTTTCATTTTACTTAGATATTCAATTTGACCTTCGGCAGATTCTGTTGTTTCTTTTATATATTTTTTTATTTTTTTACCAAGTAAATCGGTTGGAGAGAAATTTATGTTTGGTATTTGGTTTGCCAGATAACCAGCACCTAAAGAACCTCCAATTCTGCAACTAGCTTTCACCAAAGAAACGTTCCATTTGATGTTTATAAGTTCACGAGCAATCATTGTTTCAGAAATCTTGGTTGTTTTGCATTCTCGGATTAAACCTTCGCCAATTACCAACACTGAGCAGTGAGGAGTGACGGCTATTGATTTGTGATCGTAGCAATTTTTGTTTGCAGCTAAGAATATGATTGGTTTTTTGATGTTGAGCTTTGGATCTTTACAAGTTTGTTTGATGTAATTGTAAATTTTTGGAGCTCTTTCTTTAGTAATTAAGAAAAGGCCCTTTTCACTAGTTAAATCTTTGCTCAAACCCATTGTTAAAAGTGCGCTGGAAACTAGGTATCTTGCAACGTTGGAATTTTTTGTTCTTGTAGCAACAAATTCAGCGGCTTCCAAGACATCCATTGTATATGCTACGGGTTTTGAATCTAGTCCAGAAAGTTTTGTAAGTCTTTCAACAGCTTCTGGGTTATTTTTCTTTAGAAATTCAATTTCTTGTAAGTGTTCATTTGTTTCAAGTGATGCTTGGTTGCCTTCTTGAAAATATTTGTCTTTATTTTGTTGAGTTGCTGCAAATAAGCTTGAACTAGCTAACAACATTAATATTGAAAGAGTTCTTTTTTTGTTTTGCATTTTTTATCCTTCTTTTGGTTGGGGATATTTAAAATTTATTTGTTTTGACTGAATTTGATCTAGTCATTTTCTTTGAATATACATTTAATAGTTTAGCTTTTGTGTAGGTTTTATCAATTAAAATTTTGATTCAGCGCAGTGTTGTTACTATTTGAAATTAAAACTCTGCGTGACCAGGTGTTCTTGGAAATGGAATTACATCTCGGATATTTTCCATTCCAGTAACAAACTGAATTAATCGTTCAAAACCAAGTCCAAAACCTGCATGTGGCACTGTGCCGTATCGACGCAGATCTGAATACCACCATAAATCCTGTGGATCTAAACCTTGCGCCTTCATGCGTTCTTCCAAAATGTCCAAACGGGATTCACGCTGGCTTCCTCCAATGATTTCTCCAACACCAGAAACTAGAACATCCATTGCTGCAACTGTTTTTCCATCGTCATTTACATGCATGTAGAAAGGCTTAAGGCTTTTTGGGTAATTGTAAACAATAGTTGGCTTTTTAAAATGTATATCTACCAGGTATTTTTCATGCTCTGTTTGTAGATCGTTGCCCCATTCAACGGGGTAATCGAACTTTTTGCCAGATTTTTGTAGTATTTCTACGGCTTCTGTGTATGGAACTCTTGCAAAATCACTTGTAAGGACGTGTTTTAGACGCTCAATTAAACCTTTTTCAATGTGTTGATCAAAGAACTCAAGGTCTTTTTTGCAATGTTCTAGGGCGTAGGCTACGCAGAATTTGATGTAGCTTTCAGCGCAGACCATGTCATCTTTTAAATCTGCAAAGGCCATTTCAGGTTCAATCATCCAGAATTCTGCTAAATGGCGGGGTGTGTTTGAATTTTCTGCGCGGAATGTAGGTCCAAAGGTGTATATGTCAGAAATTGCGCAGGCGTAGGTTTCACCTTCTAATTGGCCAGAAACGGTCAAGAAGGTTGGTTTGCCAAAAAATTCTTTTGAAGGGTCTTTTTTTGCAGGTTCTATAATTACCTGAAATTGTTCGCCGGCGCCTTCACAGTCAGATGCTGTGATTACAGGGGTGTGAACGTATTTAAAGCCTTTTTCATCAAAGAATTTGTGGGTTGCCATTGCCATAGCGTGACGAACTCTTGCAACAGCACCAAATGTGTTTGTTCTTGGACGTAAATGGGCTATTGTTCGCAAATATTCGAATGTGTGACGTTTCTTTTGTAGAGGGTAATCTTCTGGGCATTCGCCTATTATTTCAATTTTAGATGCTTTTAATTCAAATTCTTGTGTGCCTGGGCTTGCTACGATTGTTCCTTCAATAGCTACAGAAGCGCCTGTATTTAATTTGGCCAAAATTTCTTGAAAGCTTGGCAGGTCTGAGTTCATAACAACTTGGATGCCTTCTACTGAAGATCCATCATTGATAATAATAAAGGCAAAGGCCTTTTGGTCGCGTACGCTTCGCACCCACCCTTTAACAGTTAGCTCTTTGCCAATCATTTCTTTGGTGATTTTGTTTATCTTTATTCTCATTGGGTTTTCCTTTAAATTTGGACAACATGCCAAATATTGTATCATTTGTTATTGTTTTCCCCAAATTAAGATAAAGTTGTATTTCCTGTTTTTGGCTTTAGTGGCGGGTTGTTATGTTCTGAAAAACCTGTTTTTGTAAAAGTATTGCTTTATATTTTTTTTAAATGTTATAGTGATATTAATGTTTTTAACCATTAAACACCCTTAAAAGGAGGATGTTATGAATAAAAAGAATGCTATTTTTACGGTAGCAGCTCTTGCGTTATCAATAAATGTGCTTGTTAGTGCAAGTTCAATGATTTATCCAAAAGAAAATGCAATTTTTGAAAGCGCTTCAGCTCAAACAGATGCGCTTTTTGATGGTTTAGGAGTAAATCCTAAATTAACTGTTACAAATAAAACCGGCAAGCCTCTTGAGTATGTTAGATTTAAGATTGGTGTTGTAGCTAAAAAAGTAGTTGGTGAAAAAGGTGATAAAACCCGTAAAGGTTCTGTAAAAATTTTTAATATAAAGAATGGCGCAACCAAATCAACCTTTGCTAAGTATGCAAAAAATAGAATTAGAAGTAGGTACCAAGGTGATCCAAATAAAAATAAGATGTTAAAGCTGGATGGTTATGAAGATCTTTTTGGTGGAATTGTAGAACTTTCTAAGGTTGAACTTAATAAAGTAAATGCTATTGCTAAAGAAAAGTGTTCAACTGTAGGTGATAGTGAAAAACACTTTAAGACTTTTAAGGGTCTTTGTGGTTTGAATCACGACTGGGGTCGCGCTAAGTTAGACGACAACAAGTTAAATTCAGAAAACCCTGAAAGAAAATTCGAAGTTTACATGGAAAATGACAAAATCATGGTTAAAGAAATTAAGTAATTTTTTAATCTAAGAAATTGTATTTAAGCCCGCCGAATCTGGCGGGCTTAATTTTGCAGATTTTATTTGCCAATAATTGCATAAAGTTTTTTCAATGCGAGTACTGGATCCGATTGGCTAAAGATTCCGCTTCCTATTCCAACTTCATCGCAGCCATTTTGGGCTAATTTTAAAATATTTGTTTCATTAATTCCACCATCCAGGGCTATTTTAAAGTTTAGGCCAGAAGTTTTTCTAAAATTATTTAATTGTTTTAATTTTTCAATTGATTCTGGTAAAAAACCTTGGCCTGAAAAGCCAGGTTCGACGGACATCAATAAAATGTGATTTATTCCTTGTTCAATTATTGGAAAGGCTTTTTCTATAGGTGTTTTTGGATTTAGGGCTACGCCGATATTCATTTTGCTTTCTGAAATTTTTTTTCTAAGTTCTTTAAAATTTAAGTTTAATTCTATGTGGACTGAGCCTTGTATGCCAAAGCAGCAGTTCATCATGTTGGCTAAGCTTTCGGGTTTTTCTGTTAAAAAGTGAACCCATACTGGCTTGTGTGTAATTTTTGATATGGCATTTACAAAATCCGGTCCCATTGTGAGGTTTGGTACAAAATGGTTGTCCATGAGATCGATGTGGAAACCATCGCAATGAGCTTCTAGTTCATGAATTGCAAGTTCTAGATTGAGTAAGTCAGCAGCCATTAAAGAAGGGTATATTTTCATTATTGGTCCTTATTGATTGAAAAAACTCAATTTATTTTAAATTTAAGCTTTAGATGCCTAAGTTTGCAAGAAAAACGTCTTAAATCTCTTTTGCGAGTAAGTTAAAGTTATAATTGACATTTTTTGTCGATATACTACCCTGTTTCTGTATAAATTGTTTATTTAAAAGGAGTGTTGTGAATAAGATTAAAAAACTTTTAACAGTGTTTGTATTACTTATTAATATTATGGTTTTTTCCGATCAAGATTCCATTGCAAATGCAATTGAAGAACTTGATGAAATATTTGCTTTATATCAGAACAATAAGGGTGTGGATTTTAGGGAAGCTGTAGACCGTGTTCTTAAAAAAAATACACCTGTGGGTTTTGAGCATATTTCGTGTCAAAGTGTAGAACTAAACCTTCGTGGTAAGCTTAAAGAAAAAAGTTTTGGAGAGTGGTTAAATGATGTGTTAAGTTTTTTAGAAATAGAAAAAGAATTGCGTAGAAAAAATGGGCAAGATGTAGATTTTATTTCTAAAATTGGAGTTGGAATAATTACGAAGTTGGATTTATCAGATAATGAATTGGTTGATCTTCCAGAAGAGTTAAATCAATTAATAAATTTGGATGAATTGCGCATAGATAATAATCGCTTGAAATGTTTAGATTTGCCTGATTTACCTTATTTAAAGATTCTTGATGTTTCTTATAATCAACTGGAATGGATCGATGAACGAATTCAGCTTTCAGAATTAGAACATTTATATTTAAGATGTAACCCTATGTTGTTTATTAATAACAGCCGGAAAGATGTTTTTAGATTGATTTCAGAAAAGGCTTTAAGGCTTCAACTTATCGATCTAAGTGAAAATGAATTAGATTCAATAAATGGTTTGGAGTACTTGCTGTCTAGTTTGACGCAAGTAGGATTATCTGAAAATAATTTAAAGTACATGATTGATGTTGCTAAGATTATAGGTGACAAGGAATTAGATGCTTTAGATTTAAGTGGCAATAAGTTTAAAGATTATAAGGGATTGGGCTCTTTAATTGGAGTGGCCCAATTATGTTTGAATGATTGTGGTATTAAGTCTTTTTATGACCTCGCGGGTCTTGAACAATTGCAACAATTAATAACATTGTCATTAGATAATAATGAAATTTCTCAGTTTGATGGTATGCCCTTTTTATCAAATTTATTTAATTTGACTTTAGAATGTAATGAGATTAGTTCACTTAAGAACATGCCTGAATTAGATCAAATAAGTAATTTGAATTTGAAAAAAAATAAACTTTCAACTTTGCACGGTTTGAAGTCCTTGCCAAATATTTTTGATCTAGATTTTTCAGAAAATAATTTGACTTCAAAGGATGAAGATTTTTTGAAAAGAAACTACCCAGATCTTACTTTTGATAATTTTGTTGGAAAAAGATAAGTGTTAATATGGGTGTTTTTAATTAGCTTGTAAGCATTTGTTTAATAAAAAATAAAATTGTTTGATTGAAGAATTACAATTTTTTGAACTAGAATTTATATCAATTTTAATTAAACTGGTTAATTCGTGTTGTTTTTTTATTTTTTATAAATGTTAAGGGCATTTTATGACTACAGGAAGCATAAAAAATGTTGGTATGATTATTTTGATGGAAAGTGATTTTAATGCTGCCGTAGATTTTTACAAAAAATTGGGCTTAAAACAAAGATTTGAATTAAAAGATAAATGGTCAGAATTTGATATCAATGGCGTAAAATTAGGGATTTGTCCAACAGAAAACAAGGTTGATTTTTACATTCAAACTGGCATTGTTCTAGAAGTTGATGACATGATGGCATTACATAAACGTTTAACAGCTGAAGGCATTAAGTTTATTAATGAGCCAAAAGAATCACCACATGGCATTATGGGTAGCATTGTTGATCCTGGTAACAACGTGATTGATTTGTATCAACCAACTCCAGAAAAAGTAGAAGAATTAATTAAAAAGGCAAAGCAGCAAGCAGAGCAAGAAGGCGGCTGTGGATGTGATTGTTCTTCAGATTGTGAAAATTGTTGATATCTAGTTATTTATAAAAAAATGCGACAGATTAAAAATGTCGCATTTTTTATATTGATTTTTATTGAAACTGTTTAGAAGACCATTAATTGATTACTTCAACATTAGGATGTTGTTGCTTCCACTTTTCTAAGATGGCTTTGTTTATGAATATTATGTCTTCCATTATTATTTTCTGCAATTTTGGTAATTGAAGATTATTATTTAAATATCCGATTGGATTATTTGATATATTGAGTGTTTTTAAGTTTGGTGTTAGCTCTAGCACTAGTGGTATTGTTGTAAGTTTATTATGGGAAAGATCAATTTCAATTATTGATTCTAATTCTTTTTTATTATATTTATAAAGAATATATCCAAGTATTTCTTCGGGTTGATCATGAAATATAGAACTCATTGTTTTTAGGTCATAGCTTAAATTTAATTTTCCGTTAATAATTTGGGGTTGTTTTTTAAATGTTTCCCTTAGAGCTTTATCAATTTTTCTTTTTTGTAAGGAGTCTTTCAACGCGATGTAGTTTTGCATCTCGGGTAGTTTTTCGAATTCTAATATAGTATTTGTTGAGAGACTCAATGGAGCGTCACAGTCTTTAAGTTTTTTACTGTCTAGTTTGTTTAATTTGCTTAAATCGTCTTCGATGCGAGAATAAGTTATAGGGTCGAGATCTTGAATCTGAATTTCAGTTAAAGATTGGCTTATAGATTCTATATTTTCGACTGTTTTTCTACGTTTTTTTTTGCGTTTAGTAAAATCTTCATCCAGGCTGTTTGAAGTTGGGCTGCATGGTCTTATGTATCGATTTGCTCGAGGTGCAATTAAGGGCGGATTTAAGGGTGTTTTTATTTTGTCAGAAGGTGTTTTGCATGATACTGCTGGAGAGAGACTGTCTTTATCAATACTTGAATTGGAGCTTGATGGGGCATCACTAGTTTGACAAGAATGGTTGTCTGAATCCGATGCTGACCATATATCATTAAAATTGTTTATTTGGTGGCAAGGTGAGTTTGAGGCGATTGAAAATGGTTTGGATTGGTTTAAATCTAATTTTGGACAAAAACTTTTAGATGTAAAAAGAATTATAAAAGTTAAAATAAATATTTTATTCATATAGTGTTCCTTAAAGTTAATATAATAAAAGCTTAATAATAAAGAGTTCTAAAAACAATACTTTTGTAAAATATTATAATTAAAATCTTAGTCTTTTAATGTAGATGTTTAGGTTGATAACACCCTGATTTTAGTCTAAACTGTGCTGTGTTTAGATGTTTAGCTGAATTGCTATTTGTTACAAAATAAAATTTTAAATTAAATCTTGAGGAGCATTATGGATTATTCAAAAATTCGTCCATTGTATGACAAAATTTTAGTTAAACGATTTGAAGGGAATGAATCAAAAACAGCAAGCGGTATAATTATTCCAGATACAGCAAAAGAGAAGGCCCAAACAGCTAAAGTTGTTGCTACTGGTGAAGGGCGACTTGATATTTCTTCTGGTAAAATCATACCTTTAAAAATTAAAGTTGGTGATGTTGTTTTCTTGAGCAAATATGCCGGCGCAGAAGCTGGAGATAATTACATAATTGTTCGCGAAGATGAAGTTATAGGCATTGTAGAAAAATAAACATTCTTGGAGTAGACAGATGGCAAAAAAAATTTTATTTGGCAGAGATGCAAGAGAAAAAATTTTAAGAGGCGTTAATATTTTGGCAGATGCCGTGAAAGTTACTCTTGGGCCCAAAGGTCGTAACGTTGCGTTTGAAAGATCTTTTGGATCTCCCGTAATTACCAAAGATGGTGTTACTGTTGCAAAAGAAATTGAATTGAAAGATAAAGAAGAAAATATGGGCGCACAGATGGTGCGCGAAGTTGCAAGTAAAACAGCAGATGTTGCTGGTGATGGAACAACTACAGCTACAGTTTTGGCACAGGCAATTTTCCGTGAAGGCAATAAATATGTAACAGCTGGCGCCAATCCAATGGAACTCAAAAGAGGCATTGAAAAGGCGGTTGAGGTTGTTGTCAAAGAAATTAAAGCTCAAGCTCGTTTAATAAAAGATAAAAAAGAAATAGAGCAAGTTGCTACGATTTCTGCCAACTCAGATGAAGTAATTGGAAGACAGATTGCAGAAGCAATGGAAAGAGTTGGTCGCGATGGTGTCATAACTGTTGAAGAAGCAAAAGGCATGGAAAATGAACTTGATATTGTTGAAGGTATGCAATTTGATCGTGGATACCTTTCTCCGTATTTTGCAACCGATACAGAAAAGATGGAAGCAGTTTTAAATGATGCTGTAATTTTGATTTATGATAAAAAAATTACAAGCATGAAATCGATTCTTTCTATTTTAGAACAATGTGCAAAATCAGGTCGTCAACTTTTAATTATCGCAGAAGATATTGAAGGAGAGGCTCTTGCTACATTAGTTGTGAACAAAATTCGAGGTACAATTTCTGTAGCAGCAGTTAAAGCTCCAGGTTTTGGTGATAAACGTAAAGAAATGTTGGAAGATATCGCCATTCTAACCGGTGGAAACGTTATCTCTGAAGATATAGGTCTAAAATTAGAAAACGCTTCGTTAGATGATTTGGGTGTTGCTAAAAAAATTATCATCACCAAAGAAAATACAACAATTATTGATGGTAAAGGTCAAGAAGCAGCAATTACAGGTAGAATTGCTCAAATTCGTGCGCAGATTGAAAACACATCATCGGATTATGATAAAGATAAGCTTCAAGAACGTCTCGCAAAACTTTCTGGTGGAATTGCAGTTATTAAAGTTGGTGCTGCAACAGAAACAGAAATGAAAGAAAAGAAAGATAGAATTGAAGATGCTCTTCATGCAACTCGAGCTGCAGTTGAAGAAGGTATTGTTGCCGGAGGCGGTGTGGCTTTGTTCCGCACACAAAAAGCAGTAGCAGCTTTACAACTTGAAGGTGATGAAAAACTTGGAGCTCAAATTATTGAAAGAGCTTTAGAAGAACCTTTGAGAATTATTTCTGCAAATGCTGGTTTTGAACCATCAGTTATTGTTAATAAAGTTTGCGAAGAAAAAAATGAAATTGGATTTGATGCAAAACAAGGTGTGTTTGTAGACATGATTAAAGCAGGTATTATTGATCCTGCTAAAGTTACACGCACAACTTTGCAAAATGCAGCATCGATTGCCGGTTTACTTTTAACAACAGAAGCAATAATTTCTGAAATTCCTGAAGATAAAAAAGATTCAGCCGGTATGCCAGGTATGGGCGGCGGAATGCCAGGAATGTATTAAGTTATAGAAATAAAATAATAAAAAGCCTCGCTCCAAAGTATAAACGTATACTTTGGAGCGAGGCTTTTTTGTTTTTACAGTTGAATCTCTTCTTAATTTTTAAACTCTTGATTTTTTTTGTCTGAATAAAGTATTCCTTTAATTAATGTTTGGTTTTTTTGTTAATTTAAGGGGTGGGGATGATTTTTAATAAACAGATTTTATTAAATGCCGGATTGTTTTTATGGTTGGTTAATTTGCATGCAATTGAAATTACTGAACCAATTGGGACTTTGGTTAGAACTTGGGAAACAACTGGTCCGTTTCCATTTCCAATTACGGGGCATGATACACAACAGCAACCTTATCCTAGGCCAACAGAAGATCCTATAAAAATGGTTAATTATATTTGTGCTCAGTGGGAAGGTGATGCAACCCAGGACACAAAACCATTTGATGAAAATTATCCAGCTCAAGAAATTATTTTGACTAAAGCTCAACATTTTATTCGTATACTTGGCCCAGTTAGTAGCTCTAATGGTGCTTGGATTATGCGAACCGAATATGTTCGAGGTAAAACTCCTCAAGAATTGAAAGATATTTTTGCTTTGCCAACAGACCCTCTTTATTTAGTTGATGTTGATATTCCAGCTTCACCGACTGCTGCAGGAAAAGATTACGCTGTTTGGAGTGGTATTGCCGGTGCAATTCGAGCTCCTGGTTATGATTGGGGTGATGGTGGTGCGCCTCAAATTCGTTTGATTTCAAATTATGTTTATACGGCCGGAGAACCACCTGTTGAATATGGTGCTGCTTATGATGAATTTTCTAATTATGCTTACACAAGTGGTAGTACTCGTACACATAAACGTTCTATCGGTGAATTTGCACTTTCTTATGCTCCAATGGCTGGCACGGGAACAGCAGCTGTTGTGGCGGCATATTTGGATAAATTTATACCTGTTGCTTACAGTGATATGGAAAACGTTTATCACTATCTAGATTATTTAAACTTTGTTGATTTTGGTCCGTGTCCTTTGCAATGTGCGCTTTTTCAAATTAGTCCAAAATATTATGACACACATTCTTTTTTACAGATGCGTAATTCGTTGTTTTCAGGGAATATGTTTTTAGATGCAAATCGATTACAAAATAAATCGTGTATTTGTTTGGAATCTAAAAATAAAAAAATAAGAGCTTGGGCTCAGGGTGGTGCAGAATTTGGTGATCGTACAAAAGAATGTTGTGAAAAAATTAATTATCATACTGTTGGTGTTGGTGTTGGCTTAGATAAGGAGTTTTTTAAAAAATTAAAAATTGGCATAGGTGGTGCGTATTTGAGCGATAAATTAAAACCAAAATATAGTACATGTTGGAAATCAACCGGTAAAAATGGGTATTTTGGCTTGTATGGAAATTATTCACCGTCAAAATTTTGTTTTGATGGTGCGTTAAATTTTGGATTTAGATCGTCTAAGTTTGATCGTAAAATTATTTTTCATAATGTTGATAGAGTTGCCAAAAGCAAACCAAAAGGACGAGATATAGGTGTGCATTTACGCGCAGCTTATGAAACAGACATGGTTCCTGAAAAAGTTAAAGCAACTCCATTAGTACAACTTTCATATTTCTATTTGAAGAATAAAAAATTCCAAGAGTGTGGAGCAGATAGTTTAAATTTGGAAGTTGATAGTTTTGTAAATCATATGCTCCGTTTAAAATTGGGCTTTGGTCTTGAAGCGCATCCTTCAAATTCAAAAGTTGTCCCATTTTTGCATGCATTTTGGGCAGATGATTTTAATTTGAAAAATAAAAAAATCACATCGCATTTAATTGATTTGGGTGGTTGCTTTTCAATTGAAGGTTGCAAATATAATGGAGGAAAATTTTTGGGAGATGTTGGTTTTAAATTTTTATTTAATGATTGTGGTGTATTTTCTTGCCAATATGGCATTGAAGGAATATCCGAATTCTTTGCGCAATATTTTAAATTGGGATTGAGCTATGAATTTTAGGATTTTAATCTCTTGACTAATTACTTGTCTTTTTATCAAAATTAAAAAATATTAAAAACAATCCTAATAAAAGGAGTTTTCATGAACAAAAAAATCTCATTGTTTGTAGTTGTAATGCTGCCAGTAAAGTTTTTACTTGCACAGGAAGTTGCTGTAATGTCAGCGGCTCAGCCGACAATTCCTAATAAATCAGATCAAATTATTATGCATAAAACAAGCAATCCATTACCAGAAAATGTAAGAAAAAACTTGGCAGATCAATTAACAAAGACATTGGGAACAATTTTAGATCTTCGTTATCAAGTTCGTATGGCGCATTGGAATATTAAAGGTGCAGGTTTTATAGGTTTACATTTATTATTTGATCAAATGGCTATGGAATTAGATGGATTTATAGATCAAGTAGCAGAAAGAGTTGTAATATTGGGTGGAACTGCTTTGGGTAGAGTTCAAGATGCATCAGAAAATTCAGTTTTGGAAAAATACCCAAGTGATGTTTTTGCTGATCAAGATCATGTAAAAACTTTGATAAATAGATTTTCCACTTACGTTAAGCATTTGAATGAAGGTTCTAAGTTTGCAGGTAAACTAGAAGATTCTGTGACTTTTGACTTGTATACTATGCTTTCTGGTGCAGCTCAAAAAAGATTATGGTTCTTGGAATCAAGTTTGCCTGTTGCAACTAAATAGTTTAACAATTTTTAGATTTCATAAATTTTACGTAAAGAAAGCCCCCGATAATTTATCGGGGGCTTTCTTTGTATGTTTAATTAAATTTTGTAAGTTGGGTTGCTTATTTTTTTGATAAGATCTTAAAGTTAAAAGGCCAACGCTTGAGCCAATCAAGAAGTTTTTAACATTATAGTTTAATGTCTTTATAATCTAAGTAAAACTGGCAATGTTCGAGTTGAATATTGTTTCCAAATAGAACATATACTAATTTAGTTAAAAGTCTCAATTTTATTTAATAAAGGGTCTTTTGGATGAATTTTTTGCAAATAATAAATCAGTATTGATTTAAAATAAAAATCTGATATTCGCACGTGTTATAAATTAATGTTTAGAGTAAAGGTGAGTTTTAGGGGTTTGAGATATATTTTATTTTATTTGAAAGGTGGGCTTGAATAAGGCAATTCTTTCAAATAGGCAATAGTTGACCAGGGGTTGTTGACAAATAGAAAACATGTGAT
>LBON01000002.1:446-160446 GCA_000989525.1 candidate division TM6 bacterium GW2011_GWF2_32_72 | reverse complement strand
GGTAAATTCCGACGCGCATGAATGGCGTAACGAGTTGGGCGCTGTCTTAATGATAAACTCAGTGAATTTGTAGTACGGGTGAAAATGCCCGTTACCCGCGACAGGACGGAAAGACCCCGTGCACCTTTACTATAGCTTAACATTGATTTTTGGATTGGTTTGTGTAGGATAGGCGGTAGACTGTGAGAGCGTGGCGCTAGCTGCGAAGGAGTCGACCTTGAAATACCGCCCTTATTGGTTTGAAAATCTAACTTTGAATACCCGTTATCCGGGCAAAGGACATTGTTTGGTGGGTAGTTTGACTGGGGTGGTCGCCTCCTAAAAAGTAACGGAGGCGTTCAAAGGTTCCCTCATGACGAATAGAAATCGTCGGAAGAGCGTAAAAGTATAAGGGAGCTTGACTGCGAGACATACAGGTCGAGCAGGTGCGAAAGCAGGATTTAGTGATCCAGTGGTTCCGAATGGAAGGGCCATTGCTAAACGGATAAAAGGTACGCCGGGGATAACAGGCTGATCTCCTCTGAGAGTCCGCATCGACGAGGAGGTTTGGCAAAGGTCCCAAGGGTTTGGCTGTTCGCCAATTAAAGTGGTACGCGAGCTGGGTTCAGAACGTCGTAAGACAGTTCGGTCCTTATCCGTCGTGGGCGTAGGGTATTTGATGGGAGCTGTTCCTAGTACGAGAGGACCGGAATGGGCTAGCCTCTGGTGTTCCAGTTGTTCAACAAGAGCAGCGCTGGGTAGCTAAGCTGGTAAGAGATAACCGCTGAAAGCATCTAAGTGGGAAACTCGCCCAAAGATAAGATACCCCGGTTAATCGAATTTGTGATTCAGGTTTCGGCTTGATGAGCATTGGGAATTAACAATAATCATAAGACTCCTCGAAGACTACGAGGTTGATAGGCTGGGTGTGTAAGCGCAGTAATGCATTGAGCTAACCAGTACTAATAGGTCGAAAGTTTTAATTACGCTATAAGTTTTAAAACGGTAAAATTTGAATAGATCTTGAAAAAACTACGAATATTTCTTTGACACAAAAAGATTTGAAATTATGAAATTTTTATAAAATTTCCTGGTGACGATTGCTATGGGGAAACACCCGTTCCCATCCCGAATACGGAAGTAAAGTCCATAGCGCTCATGATACTTGGCTGGAGACGGTCTGGGAAAGTAGGTGTTGCCAGGATTAAATTAAGAACCTCGAAGAATTCCTTCGAGGTTCTTTTTTTTTGGTCAATTTTGAAAATCTAAATTGTTTTTTTGTTGTTTGTTTTATTCTTTTATTTAGGATTATGATTTTTTGTTGTTTTTTGTAAAAAGATTGGGGGGTTTTTATGTCTAAAGAGATGGAAATTAGATTTAAATTAGATGATTATTTTCAAAAAATATTTTTTGATTGGCTAAATAAGAATGCAGATTTTAAAGGCGTGGTCGATCAACATGATTTTTGTCTTTATAAAAGTGGTGAAATTGAATATTATTCTCAGCTCGATGGTTTTCATAAATTATTAAAATATTTGCGTGTTCGTCTTACAAACAAGGGTGATTTTGTTTGTTTTAAAGAATTTCAAACAGATGAACAAGGAAAAAAAACTTATTTTTGTGACGAATTTGAAACTTCCGTTGCAAATGGCAAAACAATGATTCATATTTTTGAGAAACTTGGTTTTTTAGAAAAAGTTGAACTTCAAAAAACAAGAACAACTTATAAATATAAAGACTTTGAAATTGCAATTGACGATGTATTAAATTATGGAATTTGTTTTGAAATAGAATTGCAAAAGACTGGTATGAATGCAGATAAAGCATTGCATGAAATTTATAATTTATTGCGCTCAATGGGTATCAAAAAAATCACACGTATGCATCGGGGTTATATAAAAAAATATACGCATGATCCTGAAGAAGAGATTGTTTTGTAGATTTGGTTGAATATCTAAATTGTCGACCATTTTTTTGTATTAAATAATTATTTTTTAGTGAAAAGGTTGTCATGAATAAATTTGAAATTGTAAAAAATACACAAGAGTATGTTAGAAAAAAATTGGAAGGTGAAGGCTCAGGTCACGATTGGTGGCACATTGACCGCGTTTACAATTTTGTTATTTCGCTCAAACTTTTTCCACTCTTTGCTGAATTAGGTAAATTTTTGATTGGATTTTTTGGTATGTCAGTAAATTCATCTTTCATCTTGATTAACAACCAATTTTTATTATCTTGCATTCGTATGAGTGCATAACTGCCTTTTAGTTTTTCTCCATCAAGCCAAATTTCAATTCGACCATTTTCTAAACATTGTTCCATTGGAACAAGCTTGCCATCTTTTTCTTTGATGTTTTTGTAAGTACCATAGTCCCAGATCATTACTGTTCCCGCGCCGTATTCACCTTCCGGAATTATGCCTTCGAATTTTGCCCAAGACATTTTGTGATCTTCTGTCATTATTGCTAAATGTTTTTGACTTGGATCTGTCGAAGGTCCCTTGGGAACCGCCCAAGATTTTAATACACCATCAATTTCTAGACGAAAATCATAATGTAAAGTTGTTGCATCATGTTTTTGAATTACAAAAATTGGTTTTGATTTACTCATTGCGTTTACCCTTTTTATGTTTAAGAAAATTGGTTTTATAAAAATCGCATAAGATATTGTAATCAATAAGGTGAGTAAAAATATATATTTTATTGATCTCATTTGTTGTTTAAACGTTTTCTTAGCTTTGGAATAACAATATTAAGATCTTCTTTTAATAAACAATCTTCTTCAGATAAATAAGTTGGCATGCCTATATCAATGGATATGATTTTTCCATAAGGATTATTGTATTTGTACCAACCTAAAAAGCCACGATCGTCAAACCTTAATCCAATGCAAATTATCGCATCAACTTCTTTTAAATCATTTTCAGAAATTTTCTTTCTAATTCTTTCAGCTGACATGTGAAATGGTTTGATGCCAGATTTTTCATGTAAATTATCTACCAGTTCCGTTAAAACTTGAATGTTGTTTTCTAGACACATTTGTGCAAATTCAAGATGGGCTTGTGCTGGTTCACTTTCATAAAGTTGATTTATAAATATTTTCCATTCATTTAGTACTTCTTCTTGGTTGTCTAAAATTGTTTTAGGTTTATTAATTCGGAGTTTTTCTTCTAACTCGTCCATGCCGTAAACTGTAGGCATAGAAATACCTGCACCTGTGTAGAATATAACTCTTTTATTTTTTATGATCTCAGCTAGTTCTTCTAAGCTAATCGTAATAGGATTTCGTTGTTTTTCAGGTATAATAAGGTTTTTATAAATTATGTATCCAGAGGCTCTGTGCGTTTTTCTTATGGTTGTTATAAAATTATTTGTTAGTCTTTCTGCTTTTTCGAATATTTCTGTATATAGGTTTTTTAATGTTTCACAGGAACAATGTGAATTTGCTTTTTGAAAAGAAAATTCAGACGTTCCATTTTTGTAAGAAAATTTGATTGATTCATTTTTTGATAATGCGAATGTAAAGGATATTTCATTTGATCGTTTAAGCATATGTTTTGCAGTTGCTTCTTTTGGTGCTTGTAAAAGAATGTTTGGAAATATTGAAATATGACATGACGTTAAGAAAAAAAATAAAAATTTGTTGTTCATAAT
Organism: candidate division TM6 bacterium GW2011_GWF2_32_72; assembly: GCA_000989525.1. Taxonomy (GTDB): domain Bacteria; phylum Babelota; class Babeliae; order Babelales; family GWF2-32-72; genus GWF2-32-72. Next base: position 156,814 of record LBON01000002.1, on the reverse strand, counting down.
AATTCGATTAAGTTTTAAAAATTGTAAATTAATTTGTGACTTGTTTTATAATTCTGGTTCGTGTCGTTTGTCTGATTGGCCCAGGCTTGTTGCCATTTCTTTTCCTGCTTCTTCGAGTATTGGTTGCTTTTTATGTTTGCGTAAAGTAATTGTTGGTAAAAATAAAACAATTATTAAAGCGATTAATAAAAATATACAACTTACTAAAAATACAAAACCTACTGAATTGCTAAATGCTTCTTTTATTATTGTAATGAATTGATTAAAGCAATTTTGTAATTGATCTTGCATATTTTCTGGAGCTTGAGAAATGCAGGCTTGCATTTGTTTTTGACTTGCGTTATTGAGCAAATTACGAACAGAGCTACTTGTAATATTTTCTAATGTTTTATTATTTCCTAATTGTTTGGCCGCCAAAATAAATGGATCATTTGCTATACCTGCAAGATGGTGAGCGAGTCGGTTATTCATAACTCCACCCATAATAGCAGTTCCTATTGTTGCACCCATGCTTCGAATTAATTGGAAGGTTGCAGTCACTTCTCCAATACGTTTGCGCTCAAATGCACTTTGAATAACAATCATGAATAACGGCATTGTTATTCCCATTCCTATTCCTAAGAAAATCACAAGCATCGATAATGTTGTTTGAGTTGTATTGATATTGATGAATGAAAATAATAGGTAACCAATTAAAATGCATGTGACCCCAAATATGGCAAGTCCTTTATATCTGCCTGTGCGTGAAATAATTTGCCCAGATAAAGTTGAGCCTAAAAATGAAGCAATCATCATGGGTGCTAAAATTATACCCGAATGTGTGGCAGAAATACCAATAACACTTTGAGCAAATATGGGTAGATATAAAATTGCACCAAACATTCCCATCCAAATAAAGAACATGGCGCCACAAGAAGTTAAAAAGACTTTATTTTTAAATAAAGAAAGTGAAATAATTGGATCAGAGGCTCTTTTTTCAACAAAAATAAATAGTATTAAAGTAATTAAACCTGTAAGAGAAAGAAAGATTGTTTCTTGTGAATTCCAAGCATACTCTGTTCCACCCCAAATAAAGGTTAGTAGAAATGGAATGAGGCCTAATACTAATAAAGTTGCACCTAAAAAATCAATGGATTTGTCTCTGCGTTGATGTTGATTTTTTGGCATCATTTTCCATAAAAGAAACATTACGGGAATTCCAAGAGGAAGATTTACATAAAAAATCCAACGCCAAGAAAAGGCATCACTAATCCAACCACCTAAGAATGGGCCAACTATATTTGCTAAACCATAAATTCCACCAATAAACCCTTGCCACTTACTACGTGTTTCTGATGGAAAATCTCCTATTGTGCCCATTGCACTTACAATCATTGCTCCTCCTCCAATACCTTGAAGAGCTCGGAAAATTATTAATTGTAACATTGAACTAGAAAGACCACATAATGCAGAACCAACTAAAAAAATGCCAATTCCACAAACGTAAATTATTCTTCGTCCAAATAAATCCGAAAGTTTTCCAAAAATAGGAGCAGAAACAGTGGTTGTTAACATGTAGGCTATAAAAATCCAGCTTAATAGTGCCATGCACTGTAAATCTTTAATTATTTGAGGAGTTGCTGTGGCAACAATTGTTTGATCAAGGGCAGAAAGAAACATTGCTAAAAAAACGCTTATTAAAATTGTGACTTTATTTTTAATCATAAAATCGTTTTGTTGTTGCATGAATATATCCCTTTAGTTTTTATAGAACATAATAATTTGGTTTTTGCTGAGGCGATACTTTTTATATAATAAAGGAATATATTAACAATATTGGTCAAAAAATGATAGGAATTAGGCTGTCCTTCTTTTTTTGTTGTTACAATGCCTGCAAGATTAGTAGATAGTTTTTCTATTCAAAATTTGATTATTTTGGTTTGTGCTTCTCTAATAGCATCATTTCTTGCAAATAAAGTTTTTAAGGCAGGTTTGCGTCGGTACGAATCTGGCAACATGGTTAATGTGAGGTTGTAGGCTTGGGTTTAAAATAACATTGTTGAATTTATACTTAGGGGAAAAATATTTTGATGAGTAAAAAGTTTTTAATCGCTACTTTTTTATTAGGTATAGCAGTCTATTTTATTGGGCAATATTTTTTTAAAAATGTTAGTAAATCATTCTTTTGCATAGCAGAGAAAAAAGTGGAATTTAATTTAATATTTAAGCCAGTTGAGGAAAAAGATCTTTCACTGCTTTATACGTGGTTTCAAAAGCCTCATGTTGTTGAGTGGTGGCCAGTTCCAAAAAAAGAGGAAGACTTTTTCAATTCATTTTTAAAGCGCATTCGCGATGGAGTGGTTCCTTACATTGTTTTGTCTGACAATCGGCCTATTGGTTATATTCAGTCTTATGATATTGCTCAATCAAAAAAACACGCGTGGTTACCACCTTTGCCTGGAAAGATAATAGGTATTGATCAATTTATAGGTGAACCTGATTGCCTTGGAAAAGGAATTGGAACTTTATTTATTAAAAAATTTGTTAAAAATCTTATTGATAAAAATAATGATATTACTGTGATTGTAGATCCTGAACCAAATAATTTTGCTGCTATTAGATGTTATGAAAAAGTAGGATTTAAAAAGTTTGGAGAATATACAACGCCATGGGGTCCCGCATTACTTATGATTTATGAGGTCGGGAATCCTGATTAAAAAATATTAAAGATTATTAATGTTTTCTAAAGTGTTTTGTGCCCTATCTAAGAATACGTCTCCAAAACCTTCTTCACGTAATATTTTGAGTGCGATTTTCTGATGCGAAATTCCATTTTCGAGTTTGTAGGGATAAGCGATATTGCCATTTTGGTCGTATTCAACAGAAACTTTGTAGTTGGTGAATAATCCGGTTTCTTTTTGCAAATCTGTAATTAGTGGAAAGTGTGTATTGGTTATACATATATTGTTGTTATTTTCACCTAATGTTTGAATGAGTGATTTTGCCGCGGCTTGGCCTTCTGCATTATTAGTGCCACCAAAAACTTCGTCGGCTGCGGTTAATGTAAATCCATCGGTATTATTTTCAACTGTTTCAATTAAATCACGTGCCCGTATTACACCCGCCTTAAAATATGAATTTCCAGCTGCTATGTCGTCTGTGATATTTAGGTAAGTGATTATGTTTTTAAAGGGTGTAAGTGCAAATTCTTTAGCTGGTGCTATTCCCAAAGATTGTGCCATAATTGCCGCTGAGATAAAGCCTTTCATTATTGTTGATTTACCACCAGCATTTGGCCCTGTGATAATTGCATTAGGTGATGAATGATATGTTGAACCAATATTGATGTTATTGGTAATAACTTTTTCTGGGGCAATCATTGGGTTCCAAGATTCTTGAATTGAAAAGGCTGGAGTTGCGGTTTCTTTTAGGTATGTTGGGAAACAAAATTTGACATCTTTGTTTTCAAATTCTTTGTATAGTTTTGCAATAGAAAGTTGCGCATCAAGTTCTCCTACAGCAAGCATTGCGTCGATGAAGTCGTTTTTTAAGTCTGTCATCAATATGTATGCAACTCGAATTCTTGACCAAAAATCTAAAAATCTATTGGCATTTTCCTTTTTTTTGATTGTATTTGTTTGTAGGAGTCTGAATAAATGTTTTAAATCATTAGATTTGGAAGCAAGCTTTTCTAAGTTTTTGTTGAATTTTTTTACGGTAGTTAGTTTTTGATTGAGAATAGGGTTTTGGGAAGTTATGGAAGCAATTTTTTGGAGGCTATTGATGTAGTTTGCAACATGGGACATTTTAGTTTGAAAACCGTTAACAATAATTTTTTCTGTATCCCATTCGACGTAGTAGTAATATAATCCTCTAGCATAATTGTTTGTCGCTATTGATCCTGTGATTCTGCTGTTCCATTGTTCAGAAAAAACTCGACCGAAAGCCCAACACATTGCTCCGGTTATTGTGTACGGTGCAATTTTGTTAAAGTCTTTGATGGGAAGTTTATCTGTGATATTTTTCCCAGTAATTGCATAAAATGGAAGTTCAACTGCACCATATAGCATTAAAGCAGTTGAAACCCAATCAAACACTGTAATTATACGACCACGGCCTTCAAGTATTTTTTCACTTCTGTTCACCCACCTAGAAAGTTTTTTAAAGCTTTTTATTTTTTCTAAAAAGGGAATATTTAAAACTTTGTTTTGTTCAAGCATCATTTTGAAAATGTCTTCTGAATCCCAAAAAGAAAGTACAACATTTTCTGGAATGGTTAAGTTTTTAAGTGTGTCATTAAGCTCGTTGAATAGTTCTTGATTGTTGACAAGTTCTTTAATGATCTCTTGTTGAGATTGTAGCTCTTCAGTGTTTGAGGTTGGTTGAATAAGGCGTTTGTATAATGCTATGCGACCACTCTCGGTAATAGTCCTGTCAATTTGTGAGCCTAGGTAAAATTGCGGATTTGATTTTGACCCACATAATAGCTCTAGATCTTGAATTGTTTTGATATCGATAATAGAGGTGGTGGGCGTTTCATGATTTTTTTCATATTCATCTAATAATGAAAATATTAGTCGACGTTTGTCATGAGTATTTGGATTAAGTTGCTTTTCTAATTTTGTTTTAACAACAGAACCAAAACTTTGATTATCTATTTTTTCAATAAATGAACAAAAGCCTTCTTTTTGGTCATTTTCAATATTAGCAAGAGATTTGAGATTTTCTTGCGCAATGATTTTGTAAAAATTAGCATTACTGAATGATGCGATTGTTAGGTGAAATGATAAAGTGAATAGTTTAATTTTGGTTTTCATTTTTTTGACTTAAGTGATTAAAATTACATTTTTTGATTATCAAATGCCTTAATTATGTATTATTATTTTGTTTTTGGCAAAATCTTGGGCTTGTTGAGGTATTGGTTAAAGATTGTTGCGTTCAGATAGAAGTTTGTTTAGGATCCAGATTAAAATAAGTTAAACTCAGGCTTTGTTTTTTTTAAAGGAGAGAAAATGAAAAAATCTAAAATATTTTTTGTAATAGTTTTAACAACTTGTTTGAGTTCATTATGTTTGGCGGATGAGTTTCAGACAAAAGTTATTGAGGTTAACAAAGTTATTCTTCCAAAAAAGCCGGATACGTACATGGAGGTTAGGCATATTGTTTTGCGAGGTTCTAACAAAGAAATCGGGAATGCATTTGGAAAGATTGCGCAAGATTGGTTAGGTGTCAAACAGCCGGACAAATTATCTGAGCCTCTTTATGCTAAGGCTAATCAAATTTATATTGGTAGAAATTATCCAATTTTATCTGAAAGAATTAAGGGAATTGCGCAGGCTTACAATTTGCCTTCAGATGTGAACCTTTCGGGTTCATTGAGTTATGATCTTTGGCCTGAGGGCGCGGCATGTTCTATGATTTACTTTCCGCCTAATCGAGCAAAAAAAACACATGCTTTTGTAGCGCACAATTTTGATTTTTTTCCTATGACATTTGCAAAAATGATGAATTTTCAAGGCCCTGAAATTTCATCTAAGCTTAATTCTAGAAATTTTGTTATGGAATTGTATCCCAATAAAGGTTATGCATCAATTGGTATAGGCAGCATGGATTTAGTAAGTGGTTTGTTTACTGGCATGAACTCTCAAGGTTTATTGGTTTCTCAGTTGGTGTGCTATGGAAGTCCGGTTATTACAGCTCCAGAGGATATGAAAAAAAATTGTGGCTTAGATTCTTTTAAGTTATTGCGGCTTTTACTGGATACATGTGCAAATGTTGAAGAAGCTAAAATGGCTCTTCTGGTGAATAAAATGGCGGTTGGTTTTAAGGGAATTCATTTTGAAATTTGTGATAAGTTTGGAAGTTCTGTGATTTGTGAAATGGATCCAAAGACATTTCAGTGGCGCTTTACGGATAATAAAAATGCTATACAAATTATGACCAATCATCCTCAGTATGTTTATTCTAAAATAGCGGATTTTCCTTCAGAAAAAATTGCTAAAGCTTCTTGCCAAAACAACAGTTTTAATAGGTATTTAAAACTTGATGCATTCATTAAAAATCATAATGGAAAGTTTTCTTTGAATGATGGAAAAAGAGCTATGGAAAAAGTTTATTCAAGTGGAATTGCTGATATGGATTATCCCCTTGAAATGCGAACATTTTGGACAGAAATTTATAATTTAACCGAACTAACTATGGAAGTTAAGTTTTATTTACGCGATGGTACAGCTGGTAGCAAAACAGGTAAACCGTCTTTAGTGTTCTCAAAACCATTTAAATTTAAATTGAACGTTTGATTGGATGTTAAATAATAACTTACTTTAAATTGGATCTGTATCTTCGCAAGAAATGGGTTGTTTTTTGAATTTATAGAATAGGTTTTAAAATGAATATAAAAAATTTCATGTTGAGTACTGTTGTGTTGGTATTGGCGTTACCGGGATGCGACTGGTTGCATAAAAATTCCGCGCGAGAAACTATTTTTGACAGAGTTGTGAACGTTCCTAAGGAGTTGGTTTTAGATATTCCTACGCTGCCTCCTTTGTGTGATGAAATGCCAGATTTAAAAAAAGGATTTATTCCTATTAAAAATGGCAAACTTTATTATGAAGAAGAAGGTCAAGGAATTCCTTTAGTTTTGATAAATGGCGGTCCTGGAGGCACTCATCATGGTTTCCATCCGTATTTTTCACAAATAAAAGATATTGCACAAATAATTTATTACGACCAACGTGGGACTGGAAAATCAAGTCAAGATGGCAGCGGCAAAACTTATACAATAAAACAAGCTGTTGAAGATTTGGAAGATTTACGAAAAGAATTAAAGATTGAAAAGTGGGCGCTTCTTGGTTGGTCATATGGTGGGCTTTTAGCGCAACTTTATGTCCTAACTTATCCGGAACATGTCGCAGGATTAATTTTGATTGCATCACAATCAGGTGTTTTTGACAATGTAATGGAACCTGTGCGAGACAGGATGTTTATTTCTGAAGCAGAAGAAGAGGCGATCAAAAATATTAGAAAAAAATGCATGGAGGGCAAAATGAGTTTGGCCCAATGTATTTACAACTTACAGCTTGCGGGTGATTGGAAGCGTCAAAGTTATTGCAAACCAACTAAAGATGAGTTGATTAGAAAAGCTTTTTATGAATGGGGTCCTGCACCAGGTTTTGAAAAAGCAATGCGTGCAGATATGGATAAAATAAATTTAGAAGGAAAATTTAAAGATTTTAAAATTCCAACTTTAATTATGGAAGGTAAGTGGGATATATTATGGTGGAACCCTGACAGAGCTGAAGTTATGAAGAAAAATCATCCAAATGCCAAAATTAAAATTATTGAAAAGGGCGGGCATATGATGTTTAGAGATCAACCAGAAGAATTTTTTGCAGCGATTAAAGATTTTCTGATAAAGGATAAAAAATGATTAAATTTAGATTAGCTGCCTCCGGCATTATTTTGCATCAAAATAAAATTTTGCTAGTTAGGTATAAAAATTCAGATAGTGGTACATTTTTAGTTGGGCCTGGTGGTGGCGTAAATCCTGAAGAAGATCTCTATCAAGCATTGATTCGAGAAGTTAAAGAAGAAACTGGGTTGCAAGTAAGGCCAGGTAAAATGCTTTTTGTTGAAGATTTACTTTCCAGCAGGTGGCGAATGTTAAAAATATGGTTTTTATGCTCAGTTGAAAGCGGACAGCTTACAGAAACAGCTGATGCTAAAGATGAAGGAATAATCGAAGTTAATTGGTATGATAAAGAACAGCTTGAAAATGAAATTGTTTATCCAAAAAACTTGTTAACTCTTGATTGGAATGATCTTGTAATTGATAAAATTAAGACAGAATATTTAACTTTGACTGTAACTGATTTTTAAAAAATTAATTTACGTGGTTCAATTTTTCATGAATGTAATCTTAGCAAATCAAATTTTTGTGATGCGCAGAATTATAATATCAATCTTCAAACCAATACTGCCAAAAAGGCTAAAATTTCTTTCCCTGAAGTTATGCATTTATTAAATTCTTTCGATATTATCATTGACGGGTGGAAAGGATAGGCTCTGTTCGGTAAAATAGTGGAATAGAGAAAAATAGGTTTAAAATTTGAAAATATTGCAAAATTCCCAAAATTTAGCCATATTTTTATAAATCGACCGTTAATTTTGACCATTTTTTTTAAAAAGAACCCCTATTTTTAACCATAGCTTAAAAAGCGAGGATACAATGAAGCGAATTATAGATACCGAACTTTTAGCCTGGAAAGATGCTAAATTCCGAAAACCATTACTTTTAAGGGGTGCTCGTCAGGTTGGAAAAACATATGCAGCTCAACAATTGGGAAAACAGTTTTCATCATTTGTTGAGATAAACTTGGAGTCAGAGCGGGGGGCTCAAATAATATTTGAAAAAGATTTAGATGCGCATAGAATTTTGCGAGATCTTTCTTTATTCACGGGAAAACAAATTTTACCAGGAAAAACCCTTTTATTTATTGATGAAATTCAAACAACACCAAATGCAATAACTGCCTTGCGATATTTTTATGAACAAATTCCAGAGCTACATGTTATTTCTGCTGGTTCATTACTTGATTTTGCTATTGAACAAGTTGGAATACCTGTTGGAAGAGTGGAATCTTTGTATGTGTATCCAATGTCTTTTATTGAGTTTTTGTTAAATACAAAAAATGAGATTCTTGCCCAGGAGATATTATCACATACATTAGAAGAGCCGATTTCAGAGCCTGTTCATAATAAAATTCTTTCTATTTTGGGAGAATATATAGCAATTGGTGGTATGCCTGGTGTGGTTAAATGTTGGATCGAAACAAATGATCCATCAAGATGTTTTGCTTTGCAACATTCATTGATTGATACATATCAACAAGATTTTGTTAAATATGCAAAAAAACATCAAATAAAATATGTTGATCTTATTTTTAATAATATTCCGCAACAACTTGGTAAAAAATTTAAGTTTAGCAGCATCGAAGGTGATTATCGCAAGCGAGAACTTTCTCCTGCCCTTGATCTACTTGTTACCGCGGGTATAGCGCATAAAGTTACTAATAGTTCCGGCCAAGGAATACCGTTGGGAGCAAATATTGATCCGCAATGCTTTAAAGTAATATTTTTGGATGTTTCGTTGGGGCAAGCACTATTGGGTCTTGATCTTGAATCTTGGTTTTTAAATCCAATGCAACAATTTGTCAATAAAGGTGAAATTGTGGAGGCGTTAATTGGTCAAGAGCTTTTAGCGTATGCAAATCCTCATGCTAAAAGCCATTTATATTATTGGCAAAGGAATGTGCCTGGTAGTTCAGCAGAAATTGATTATCTTATTCAAAGAGGGGAAAATGTTGTTCCAATTGAAGTTAAAAGTGGACCAGGAACAACGCTCAAAAGTTTACATATGTTTTTAGATAGTCATCTAAAAAGTCCGTATGGTTATCGATTTTCCACACAAAATTACTCAAAGTTTAATAATGTTCAATCGTTACCTCTTTATGCTGTTGCCGCAATTACCAAAATATTTAAAGGAAAGCCTGAATGAGTTTTAAAAAAAATATTATTGATTTGTATGGTCAGCGGGGGCAAAACTGGCTTGATAATTTACCTGAATTTTATAAAAAGTCTGCAATTAAGTGGAATTTATTCGACCTTAAGCCTTTTGAGAATCTTTCTTACAACTATGTTCTAGGTGGAAAAAGGGATGGATCATCAATAATTTTAAAATTAGCCTGTGATAAAAATGAATTGCAACAAGAGATTAATGCTTTAATTCATTTTGATGGTCATGGTTCTGTAAAATTGTTGGGTTACGATTTAGAATTGGGCGCCATTTTGTTGGAACGTTTGCTTCCTGGGGAGGATCTAAAATCCATGTTTTCGGCGCAAGAAAAAGAATCCATTGAAATTACATGTAAGGTAATTCGTAAATTACATAGTGCATCGCGAGAGAATCTTAAAAATTTTAAAAATATTTCCGATTGGCTTGTCGCTCTAAATAGGGATTGGAATCTTCCTTTGAATCATCTTAAAAAAGCCCGTGAGCTGAGTGAATATCTGCTTGCAACTTCAGCAGAACAGGTTTTGCTTCATGGAGATCTACATCATGAAAATATTCTTTCATCTGGAAAAAATGAATGGGTTGCAATAGATCCAAAGGGTATTGTAGGTGAGCCAGTTTATGAAGTTGGTGCTTTTATTAGAAATCCAATGCCTGAATTATTGGAAGCACCAAATGTTTTGCAAATAATTCAAAAGCGCATTGAGTATTTTGCAAAAAATCTTAATTTTGATGCGCAGCGAATTTATCAATGGGTTTATGTTCAGTCAATTCTGGGGGCTTGCTGGAGTTTAGATGGTAATCAAGACCCGAGTTATTTTATCGAACTTGCTAATATAATTGAAAAACATTAGAAAATATTGTGTTAATTGTTTAGATTCAAATTTTGTTTAATTTATATTTTTTAAGACGAGAATTTTATGAAAAAACAATTTCTTTCAATCCAGCGCATTATTGATTCCCTAAATACCGATTATGGAATTAAGGTTGCTGAATTGACATTCATTCCTTTAGGTGCAGATATGGATGCGTCGGTATACAAGGCTCAGACATGCGACCAGTCATCTTATTTTGTAAAGCTAAAACGTGGTTACCATAATGATCTCGGCACGATCGTACAGCTACTGTTACATGATGCTGGAATTCAACAAATTATTTCCCCTCTCAAAACAAATCATGGTCAACCAACTCACCAGATCGATGATTTTACTCTCATTGTGTACCCATTTATCGAAGGACAAGACGGCTTTATCCGCGATCTAACCAACGATCAATGGATTACTCTTGGCAAAGCCTTGAAACAAGTTCATGAATTTCCCTTACCTCCATTAATCAAAGACCAAATTAAGAGAGAGTCTTATTCCACAAAATGGCGGGAAGCTGTCCGATCAATTTATACCTATATTGACGCTGAACAAATAGTCGCTGACGAGATAGCCGTAAAGTTATTAACGTTTATGAAAAAGCATAGAAAAATAATTCAACGCTTGGTAAATCGCGCTGAGCAACTAGGACAGAAGATCCAGAAACAATCACCAGAGTTTGTATTGTGTCATTCTGATATTCATGGTGGCAATGTATTAATAGCCAATGATGGGTCTGTCTATATAGTAGATTGGGACCAACCTATCATGGCTTCCAAAGAGCGGGATCTCATGTTTATTGGTGGAGGCGTTGCCAATGTTTGGAATAATCCACACGAAGAAGAATTTTTCTATAAAGGTTATGAAAAAACTGAGATTAATAGAGAAATTCTTGCCTATTACCGGCATGAACGAATTGTGGAAGATATTGCTCTTTATAGTCAGCAGTTACTTTTGACAACAGATGGCGGCGAGGATAGAGAAGTAATGTATAAACAGTTCATAGATATGTTTGAATCTCGGGGCGTAGTAGACATTGCATTCAAAACGGATACAGATCTATAATTAAATTAATGAAAAGATTTTATGAAAAAACTTTTATTCTGCATATTATTGACTTGTTCTTTAACATTTAGTGAGGAGCCATCTCGCATTCCACGTTATTCAAGGCTTTTTTCCACGGGTTATGTGATTGGTGTTATTCCAGGAATTAATGTATTAGGTTTTATTCCTCTGGCAATGAGTCTTGGTGCGCCAGGAACTACTCAAGGTGATGCCAATGCTTTATATTTAGGCTATGCTTCTGGTCTAACCACAGACGCCGCCGTATTGGGTTTTGCGGCTTATGGTTTATATAAATGGGCAACAGGCGACGAATGATTTTTGAATGCTAAAAAGTAAATTGTTAAATTATTATTTTTGAGGTGTTTTATGAAGAAAAATTTATTGTTGTTAACATTTGTTCTTTTTCCATTGTTTTCTATGGCATCAGATGAAGGCTCAAAAAATCAGGCTGAGTTTGAAAAATTGATGTGTAAAATGAAGAAATCTGAAAAAGTGGATGATTTGGATATAGCTCGATTAAAAGAACTTATGAACTCCGGTATTGATGTTACCAAGCCTATTAAGATTGGCTGCAGAAGAGTTTCTCCTTTGTTTATTATAGCAGAAAAGGGTGACGGCGATTCTTTGCAGTTATTTAAAGAAAAAGGTGGAAATCTTCTTTTTGTTGGTTGGGCGGGAAAAACGGCGTTAGAGTTTGCTGCTTGTGCTAAAAATCTTGATACAACTAAATTTCTTGTAGAATATTTTAATGATGAGCAAGTTTATGAAGCTTTTCATGGCCTACTAATTAACTTTAAAAAAATAATAGATCGCGGGTTGCATGGTAATGAAAGTGAACAGAAACTTTTTGGTATGGACGTTCAGTTTTGTTCTCATATAGATAAAGAAGATTTTGAAGTTATTGAGTTGTTGAAATCCCATGGTGCCAAATTACAAAATCAAGATGATTTTTGCTGGCTTGCATCATTGGCAGCTTTGTATAAAATTGAGTGTAGCCTTAACACGATTGAACTTGAAGAATCATTAATTAAGAAAAAATGCGATTATATAAAATCTATTTGTATGTCATTGGCTGAAGAATTTGCAAAAAGAAGGGGATGGGAAATTGAGCCTTGGAATGAATTATTGGCGTTTGGTCTAGAAATATTAGGCTTTGGGGAGTCAACTGAAATGTATTTCGGTTCGAATGATTCAGATACAGATAACTCGGATGATTCAGATACAGATAACTAGAATTTTTAAAATTGTAAATAAATAAGGTCAGGCATTTAATTTTATTCTTTAATTAAGTGCCTGATCTAATTTAAATTTTAAAGAGCTTGTCATTTTTTATAGATTTTAACTTTTAAAAAAGGAGTTTTATCATGGTTAGCCGTTTATTATATTTATTAGTGAGACCAGAAAACCCCAGGCTTTTAAACCTGGGGTTTTCTGGTCTCACTAAGTAGACATGGTGTTAAAGCAAAGCTTTAGCAAAATGTCGTAAAATGGGACATACTATGACCCATGGTTAAATATTGGTCAGGCGCACATACAAAGTACAGGTTAACGGTTCATTTATTCAGGAAATAAAGTATGGATATCTAGAATACTTGCTTTGAGTGGCGATACAATACAGATTAAACAGGGGGTTGTTTTGGTTAATGGTATTCCGATTTGGGTGCTTGTTGGAGTCTAAATGGTAATCAAGACCCGAGTTATTTTATCGAACTTGCTAATATAATTGAAAAATATTAGAAAACATTGTATGAATTGTTTAAACTTAAATTTTGTTTAATTTATATTTTTAAGGAGTTTTTTATGAAGAAGCTTGTTTTTTTATTAGTTTTTGGTGTTGTACCATTTTTTTCTTTTGGTTCACAAATTGATAACCCACAAAAAATGTTTGAACAGTTGATGCTAAGTTTGCCGCATGGAATTTCTTCCTTAAAAGAACAAAATAATGGAGAAGGTCTAGCTGTTTTTTTAAAAGATTTTGAAAAAACAGTAGATGAATTAATAAAACGTGGTGTTGATATTACTCAACCGATTAATATTTTTGATGATGGTAAATATTATTCACCTGTTTTTATTTTAGCAAAGGTTGGTAATAAATCTTTGTTGGAGTTGTTTAAGAAGAATGGTGTGGATCCTCTTAATATAATAGCCCCGGAAGTGGGGATTGATGGTCTTATGCTTGCTGCAAGCGTGGCTAATATTGAGGCTGTTAAATTTTTCATAGAAAATGGGGCGGATGTTAGTCGTCTTAATAATTTTGGTTTAAACGCATTACAATTTTTATTAGAAAATATAAGCGGGACAGAAAATTTATTAGCAGAGGTCTGTTTTAAATATTTTGAGGTAGCTGAATTACTAGCATCTTATGGTGCCCAACTATCTACGAAAGATGATTATAAAGGGCTTAATGTATTGTTGAATTCTTATTTTGCAGAAAGCATGTTTAATTTAATAATGTTTAATTTAATATCTGATCCTAAAAATGATCAAAAACGAATAACAAGTGAAAATAAATTGATTAAATTCTTTAAAGAATTAGAGCAAAAGTTCCCTGGATTATTAAATGATGATAAATGTTCTGACTGAGATAACGATTTATTTTTTTATGCTGAAGATTCTGGTAGTAGCTGCAGCGATTAATAGATTTCTTTTTGAGTAGAACTGATCAATTGAATTAAAAATATTTAGAAAATGTTTATAAATAGGTTAAACTTTAGTAGGTCTAGCCTATTTATATTAATCTGTGTTTTGGGAGAATTTATGAAATTTACAGTCCAATGGTGGCGAAAAGAAATTACAGAAACAGTTTTTTTCCTTTTGCTTTTGTTTGCAATAAGAACATTGATTTTTAGTCTTTATCATGTCCCTTCTGGTTCAATGGAAACAACAATGTTTGTTGGTGAAAGATATTTGGGCGACAAGTTAACTTATTTTTTGCGTGCACCAAGACGTGGTGAAATTATTGCAATGAATGAGCCTGAGTATGAATATTCAAAAAACTTAGCTGTAAATTGGTTTCAAAGATATGTTTGGGGGCCAAGCAATTTTACAAAACGTGTTATTGGTGTGCCTGGTGATCACGTCAAGGGTGTTATAGAAGATGGTAAACCTGTTGTTTATTTAAATGGTGAAAAATTAAATGAACCGTATTTAAATAAATATCCTTTGATTTTGGTTTACAAGGCAGATCCGGCACTTGTTAGAAGTGGTAAAGTATCTGGACGTGATGCTTTAGCCAATGCTTCTTTTGATCCAAATATTAAGTCGTGGAAAGATCAACCCTTTTACAAAATTGATCCACTTAAAATTGTGCGTCCATATCGTATAAAACAACCAGGTGATTTATTTATAGATATTGATGAATCAGGCCAAAAAAGGAATTTGGATGAATTTGATGTTCATCTTGGTGAAGATGAATTTTGGTTGATGGGAGATAATCGTTTGGGAAGCAGTGATTGCAGATACTGGGGCAAACCTGTAAAAGGTCAGCAAATTCACGCAAAAATTATTTTTAGACTTTGGTCTTTAGATAGTGATTCTGGTTGGCCAGTTTTAGAGTTTGTAAAACATCCAATTGAATTTTTTAAAAGAATTCGCTGGAGCAGAATTTTTAACACAATGAGTTAATTAGGTGTTAAAAAATGAAACAAAAAATATTTCCTAACAAATTAAAAAAAGGCGACACCATTGCTGTGATTGCCCCATCAAGATCGATGGCTATAATTTCACAAGATACTCAGCGTATTGCAAATAAAAATCTTGAAGATTTAGGTTTTAAATTGGTTTTTGGAGAACATGTAAATGAATTTGATCGATTTGTTTCTTCTTCAATTGAAAGCAGAGTTAAAGATTTGCATTGGGCTTTTGCAAATCCAGAAGTTAAGGCTGTACTAACCGTTATTGGTGGATATAATTGCAATCAGCTCTTGAGTTATATTGATTGGGATTTGATTAAAAAAAATCCTAAAATATTTTGTGGTTATTCTGATATTACTATTTTGAACGATAGTTTTTTGGCGCAAGCCGGGTTGGTTACATATTATGGTCCACATTATTCTACTTTCGGACAAAAATATAAATTGGAATACGCCATCGATTATTTTAAAAAATGTCTGATGAGCAATGAGCCGTTTGATCTTTTTCCATCAAAAGAATGGGCTGATGATCAATGGTGGCTTAACCAAGAAAATAGGGTCACTTTTAAAAATCCGGGTTATGAAATAATAAATAGGGGTGAAGCTCAGGGAATAATTATAGGTGGAAATTTAGGGACATTTACTTTGTTGCAAGGTACTGAATATTTTCCATCTTTAAAAAATTCAATTTTATTTTTGGAAGATGATGTCGAAACTCCAAAAGTTGAATTTATTCGACGCTTGCAATCTTTAATTCAGCAACCAGGATTTGATGGTGTTAAGGGTATTGTGTTTGGAAGATTTCAGCATGATACACATATGGATTTGGAAGAACTTGTGGCTATTGTGCGCACTATTAAAGAACTTAATTTTATGCCTATAATAGCAAACGTTGATTTTGGCCATACAAATCCAATAATAACATTTCCAATTGGTGGTGAAGTGACTATTAAGACAGCTGGGGATGGTATAGAAATAAAAATACAAAAACATTAATTGTGTTATTTCAGTTTTTATAAAATCAGGTATTTGGTTGGTTAAAAACCAGAGTGTTTTAAATTGGATTTTAGATCGGACAGTAAATAAATAAAAAATAATAATTTAGGAAATTAAATATGGGTACACCAGCGATTAAGGTTGAAAGTTTAGAAAAAAAGTTTTCTATTTTGCAGAAGCGTCCGGGTTTTTGGGCAGCAGTTAAATCATTTTTTTTGCCAGAATATAAGTACAAAACTGCGGTTGATGATATTTCTTTTGAGGTTGAAAAGGGTGATTGTGTTGCTTTTATTGGACCTAATGGTGCTGGAAAATCAACAACAATTAAAATTATCACTGGAATTTTACATTCAACTGCAGGAACAGTTTCTATTTTAGGGTTAGATCCTGTAAATGATCGGATGCAGTTAGCTTTTAAGATAGGTACGGTTTTTGGTCAAAAATCACAACTTTGGTATCATTTACCACCTCTTGATACGTTTGCGATGCTTTCTCACATTTATGAATTAAAGCCAGCAGAGTTTAAGGCGCGGCTTGATTTTCTTGTTAAAAAATTTGAAATAGAACATGTTCTTAAAACTCCTGTGCGTAAATTATCTCTTGGTGAACGCATGCGTTGTGAGTTGGTTGGATCTTTGTTGCATCGTCCTCAAATTTTATTTTTGGATGAACCTACCATTGGTCTTGATGTGATTGCAAAACAACAAATGCGTGATCTTCTTGAATATTTAAACAAACAAGAAGGCGTTACAATATTTTTGACTTCACATGATGTTGGGGATATTGAACGACTTGCGCGAAGAACCATAATTGTAAATCATGGAAAAATTGTTTTTGATGATGTTACAGAAAAATTAAAAAAGGCGATTTCTGCCTCAAAAGTTATTGATCTTGTGCTTGAAGAAAATACTGAAAAATTTTATTTTTTTGCTGGCAAGATTCTTGAAAAAACATCGCATTCGGTTAAGATTCAAATTGATGCTTCTGCTAGCTCAACTCAGCAATTGCTTGATTATGCATTTGAAAATTTTTCTGTTGTGGATATAACCATTCACGATACGCCGTTGGAAGAAATTATAACCAAAATTTATCAGGGCGGATTGTAATGAAAAGCTGGTTTAAAAAGGTTTATGCCTCTTTAAAAAAATATTTGGCCATTGTGAAAATTAGTTTTTCAAACAAAATGGCTTACACTGTAGATTTAATTTCAGAAATTTTATTTTTGACTTTTATATTTTCAATTTTGTATTTCCTTTATTTAGCAACAAGTAAAGTTGCACCTTCTAGCCCTGTGGAAAAACTTTCTCTTGTGCAAACTATGTGGATTGTTTTTTGTGTTAATGTGTTTGTTGCTCTTCGGGGGCGCGGAGTTTCGTATTTATTGAAGGATGAAATATTATCTGGTCAAATTGCTTATCAATTAAATAGGCCATATTCTTATATAATTTTTCATTTTGCACAGGATTTTGGAACTAGGTTGCCTTTGATTTTATTTGGAGGTCCATTTATGGGATTGTTTGTTTATTTTCTTGTGGGGATTCCTCAAATTTCTGTTTTATTTTTATTGCTTGGTGTTTTGATGTTGTTTATTGGTGCCATTATTGCCTTTTTGATTCAATTTTGTATTGGCCTTTGTGCTTTTTGGATAGGTGATGTTGACCCTATTCGTTGGATTTATTTGCAAATTATGGTTGTTGCGGGTGGTGCAAGTGTGCCACTTGCTTTTTTTCCGGTTTTTATAAGAAAAATTGTTTTGTTGTTGCCGTTTTCTAATGTGGCATATGGTGCATCACGAATTCTTGTTGGGTGTCATCATGATGATGTCTTATTTTATTTGGGCATGCAGATTTTTTGGCTAATTATGATGTTGATTATAACTAAAATTCTTTTTAGAACTGGAGTTAAAAATGTGGTTATCTGTGGCGGTTAAGTATATTCGGATTAGTTGGGCTATGGTTGTAGCAAATTTACTTTCTGTTATGTCATTCCGTTTAAGTTTTCTTCTTTATATTTTTGGTATAGTTATATTTTTTGGTGCACAATTTTTTTTATGGATTGTTTTTTTTAACCAGTTTCCTTCTGTTGGTGGTTGGACATCAAAAGATATGATGTTGGTTTATTCTCTTTATATTTTTAGTCTTTCTGTTTTAGATGTTTTTGCTGGTGGAATGGGGGATTTAGCAAGAATAGTAAATGCTGGAAATTTGGATTATTATTTGGCTTTACCCAAACCTATTTTGTGGCATATTGCTGTAAGCAAAGCCGATGTTGCTTCTGTGGGACCAGTTGTGCTTAGTTTTATAATTTTTTTATTTTCCGGCCCAATTGGTTGGTTGCGAATATTATTATTTTTGTTTGCTTCTTGTTTTTCTATGATTTTGTTTTTTAATTTTTTGATTATAAGCCAATCAATTGTTTTTTTTGTTGGAGGCTTTGAACAGGGTGCTAGTGCGGTTAAACATCTGCTAACAATTGTAACCCCTTATCCATTTAGCGTGTTTCCAGTTCCATTTAAATATATTTTAATGAGTATAGTTCCCTCTTTTTTTGTTGTTACAATGCCGGCAAGGTTGGTAGATAGTTTTTCTATTCAAACATTAATTGTGCTTGTTTGCGTGTGTCTTGTGGTATCATTTCTTGCAAATAAAGTTTTTAAAAGTGGTTTGCGCCGATATGAGTCTGGCAATATGATGAATGTTCGATTGTAAAGATTTTGATGTTTGAAATAGAAAATTTATTGATTTTATAAGGTGGAAATATGAAAAAGTTATTTAATTTGTTGTGGATTTTGTTTTTTTTGAATTCATATTCATCTGAAGATAAATCTCAAATTAAACCTCCTGTGCAAGAAAAAATGATGGGTAATGGGTTATTGGTTGTTTTAGATACGGAGAATGATACTCGTAAAAATATTCAAGGCTGTGGTTGTTGTCATAAATCTTGTGATTGTAATCCCGATGGCGCTTGTTTGAAAGCTGACCCTGGTTTATGGTGTTGTAATAAATGTGGAAATTGCGCAACTTTTTGTAAAGAACTTTGTTGCCCAAGAAATATTTGTAATGAAACGTTTTGTAAGTATGGATGTCTTCCTACTTGTTTGAGTTGTGGCGGATGTTTAGTTAATTCTGCGGCATATGTTTTTTGTTGTCCTTGTTTGTCTACTTTGCAAATTCCCGGATGTGCTTTGGGTACTTTTTATCTCTGCCAAGGTTGTTTGGCTCAAAGAGCCAATAGAGAAAATTCTAGGTGGAATTTATGGTTGGTGGGAGATGAAGGGAGCTGTGAAGGTTTTTGGCTAGCTCCAAAATTGATTGCTTCATTTTATACTTGTATTGGTTGTTCTGCTTTAATAGGGGCATGTTGTTGTTCTTCGGCTTTATTGAAAAAAGATAATGATTGATCAGGCAATTTTTTTGATAAATATTTAAAAAGGATACTATTTGAATTGTTAGATAGTAAAGATAATAAATATCCGGAGGTTGAAATTGGGTAAAGAAAATGAATTTATTTGTAAAATATAGTCCTTGTGTAATCCTCTTTTTACTTTGTTCTTGCGGTGATCCATATATTGATGAACAATATGCGGTTGAGGTTGTTAAAAAGAATTTATCTATCAACGGAGATGTCGTTGGTCAAAAACTTGAGGGGGGGCTTTCTTCGGCGCGGTTATTTTTGGTTACAACGCCATTGCAAAAATATGTGGTTCGATTTTTGAGTAAAAAGAGATCTAAACAAGAAAACATGGAGGAAATTAATTTATTACAAATCGCTTCAGATTCAGGGTATGGTCCAAAGATTTATTTTTCTGACACTTCTCTGGGGGTTGTTATAATGGAATATTTGTTGGATCAAAAAATTACAGATCAAGATTTGGAGTCGAAACAGTTTTATGTTGAGTTGGCGAATTTTCTAAAAAAAATTAATCAAGGTGGAGAGTTTAAAAATCAAAGTGGAAATGAATTTGAGTATATTAATAGGAAAATTCAGAAGAATAAACTTAGGTCTAGTATTTTTTTGGATTCGTTAAATAGGCTTCAAGAAATTGTAGATACTATTCAAACAACTTTATCGCCATATTTAAACGTTTGTGGCTCATGTCATAATGATTTGCATGGTGGCAACGTTTTATATTTAGGGAATGAATTTAAAGCAATTGATTATGAGAGTGCAGGTAAGAATGATCCTTTTTTTGATTTAGCGACTGTGCTTTTATGTTTTTGTTTTGACTCTAATTATGAAAAATTTTTGATTAAAGAGTACTTGGGGCGGAATCCTTCTGCAGAAGAAGAGGCTAAGTTATATTTAATTAAATTCATTATTATGATTAGGTGGGCAGTTTTCTTGTTAGGTAAATTTACACCTGAAGAAGAGTCTAAATACGAGTCAATTAAGGCACCCCAGTTAGCTGATTTATTAAAAGAAGATCTTAAATGTAGGTTTGATTTTAACATACAAGAAAATAAATTGAGACTTTTGAAGTCCGCGCTTAAATCAATTTTTGATAATTTTGAGACTCAAGAATTTAAAGATGCCGTGAATGTGTTAAAAAATTCAGAAAGTGCTCTTAAATAAAGGAAGTAAAAATGAAAAAGTTATTTGTTTCTTTAGTGGTCATTTTATTAGCTATTGGAACATTGATTTGGGGTTTTGGTGGTTGCTGTAAATGTTGTAAGGAAAATAAATGTATTCAAAAAGAAGATTTAGAAAGACATATGATGTTTGTTCAGTTAGCAGCAGAAAGTTCCACCTTCAATTTAATCAAAGAAAAATTGTATTTGATGGTGAATTGCGTTGTTAAAGAAGAACTTGGTTTAAATTTAGATTATGATTTTGATTTTTATATGCCTAAAGCAGGCGCACAACGCATAACTTTATATTATTTGAATGATACAGATCTTAAAGGCATAGATTTTATCGATTCGGTTTTGAAAAACGTTTTACAAAAAAATAAAAATAATTTTGATTTAAAAAATGTGGCACTTGGGACAGAGGTTAATTTATTTTCTGGACCAACTGGCGATCAAAAAGAAGAGCTTGTTTTAATGATTTCTGACCCAAGTAAAGAACTTGTTGCTTTGAATGGAGAGTTAAAAATTGCAATGCGCAATGCAAATCAAGAATATATGGGTGAACACAATGTCTTTTTATATGATGTAGAAAAGGCTGAAGAGCACACCTTTTTACCACATGTTGGAATTTTACGAATAAGATCTGGCAGTATAAAAAATTATATTGAGGAACATATGGATGACGTTGTACAATTTGATCAGGTTTATGCTCGAATAGAAAAACGCGTGTTGGATGAAGCCCAAGAAATTGTTAAAGCTGTGTTAAGTGAAAATGATTCAAAATTAAAATTTAATAATGTGTGTTTATTTGAACTCCCATCAAAAAAATGTATTAAGGAATACAAATTACTTGAATAGAAGAAGCTTTATAATGTGGAAACAATAATTTTAAATATTAAATTTTAAAATATGAACTTATACGAAAATTCAAAAACATGGATTT
The DNA here is from genome assembly GCA_000989525.1 of candidate division TM6 bacterium GW2011_GWF2_32_72. Taxonomy (GTDB): domain Bacteria; phylum Babelota; class Babeliae; order Babelales; family GWF2-32-72; genus GWF2-32-72. The sequence continues at coordinate 135,197 of LBON01000002.1, read as the reverse complement.
TTAATATCAAAAAAGGACTCATCCTTTAAATATTTTTCGTATAAGCTCTATAAAAATAGTCAGGTAATTCAGAGTGAGTTACCTGGCTATTTTTAAGTTAAATTAATATTTTTTCTATAAAAATATTAGTAAGAAGTTCTTTTGAGAACTTGAGTTGTGCAATGAGGGCCGCCATAGCTTTTTGTTAGGTTCCTAAAGTCTACTGTTTGTAGATCTACACCAGCATTGAGGAGCCTTTGTTCGTATGTTTCACTTACACCTTGAACTGCAACAATTTTTCTATCACCAATACATAAAAAGTTGCAACCATAGTTAAGCTGTTCGCTATCTTGGATATCTATTATTTTAAAACCTTTTTGTTTTTCAATGTAGTCAAAAAAATCTACATCTTTTTGTGTGCATTCATATGCGCCACAGGATCTTTTTTGATAAACATCTACAGAAGGTCTTATTTTTCTTGTAACGTTTCCTCTTGTTACAAAACCAGTTTCTCTTCTGATTGTGTCTACAAGTGCTAGGCCGTTACCAATTATGTTGAAATAGGTATCAAGGTGCATTTGATCTTGATGTTGGAATGGGTCTTTTACAATTGCGATTTCAGGGAAATCAAAAACATTGTTTTCTAATAATTGGCGAACGCCTTCTTCGTTGGTTCTTAGACCTTGACCAAGTAAAGCAAAATCACCGGCAGGGATAAAATCTCCGCCTTCAAGACGTCCTTTTCCTGTAACACGATAAATTGGGGTTGCACCAAGTTTATTAAATACAAATTCCATTATGTCGACTTCAAGATTTCTTTGAATGGAATTCATTTTTCCCAGAACAACACCTTTGTCTGTAGTTATTTGCTGATCGCGGCAAAAGTGTAAATTAAACAGTGGTGCTGATTCATATTTGGCAATGAATCGAGTGTTTCTTTCTGGGCTGTATTTTAAATCTATAGTGGGTTTTTCAAATATGATTTTAAGAAGTGATTTTGGATGTGATTTTTTTAAAACTGAGTCAAGATATTCTTCTTGCTCTTCTCTTTCTGTTAGGCTCCATTCGGAAGGCATAGTGTAAGTTAATGAGTGCTTGGCAAGATTTATAAGATCATCGAGGGCTTGACCTTCTTTTTTTGATCCGTTTTCATTAATAGTTCCCTCTAATAAAATATCCTCAATCAATATTACATCGATGTCATTTTGTTTTAAAATTGTAATATAATTTTTTAGATCGTTTATTGCGGCATACATATCAAATGGCCCTTCAAACAAAGCTGCATCAGGATGAAGTATTCCGCAGAAAAGTTCGTCACCAGGAGTATGCATTAAAATTGTTTTTGCTGTATTCCATTCTGCTTTTACACCAGCGTTATAACTGCAAAAAAGCGGTGCGCTTAATAGAAAACATATGGATAGCAATACGTTTTTTTGTAAACAAATTAGGTTCTTCATGATTTTTCCTTATGAGTTTTTGAGAAAAGAAAAGATGGATTTTTTTAGAGAGTATATTTTAATTATTTTGATTTCTGATTTAGCCCTCCTATAATCATTTATTGAAAGATTTTTATAATAGGATTCCAAAAAATTTGTTGAGAGCTTAACAAAAGAAATTGATTTGTGGAAGGGACAAATAAAGTTTTGCACAGAAAAATATTGATTTTTTCGGCTTACATTATTTTGCTGCACGTGATTTTTTATTTGAACTAGATCAAATAAAAATAGAATTTAAGATTGATTACTTGCTTAAAAATAGTGAATGGAAAAGTGATTAATCCTTTAATTTGGTTTAATAGCAATATATTTTAAGCTAACAACAGGTAGATTATTATTATTATATTTTGTGATATTTACTGTTGTGTCTTCTCCGGAAATTATTATTTCAAAACCTGTGTTGGATAGTTTTTCGAGGTAATCTTTTTTTAAGATTGCACTTAATGCACATGTCCCAATCAGCGATTTGTCTTGTTGTTGCTCTGTGGATAGTGGAGCAATAAGTACAATATCAGAAACATACATTTTACCGTTAGTTTTTAGCACTCGGTATGCCTCTTTAAATGCATTTTCTTTATTTTTTGCAAGACTTAAAACACAATTGCTGATTATAATATCAATTGAATTATCTTGGATAGGAAGGTTTTCTATATCCCCCAATAAAAATTCTACGTTAGAGTATCCATATTTTAATTTATTTTCTTGCGCTTTTTTTACCATAGCTTCGCTGGCATCAACTCCAATAACTTTTCCCGTCGATCCAACTTTGCGTGCGGCTAAAAAGCAATCAAGCCCTGCTCCAGAGCCTAGGTCTAAAATTGTTGAGCCCTTTTGAATATCTCCTAAATTGATTGGATATCCGCAACCTAAACCTAGATTTGCATCGGCCAAAGCATCTATTTCTTCTCGTGAGTATCCTATATCTTGAGATATTTTTGTTTTGCACCCACAAGATTTTCCACCAAAAGAAGAAATATTTCCTTGGGCAATGTCACTATAAACTTTGTTAATAGCAGTATCAGTTGTTTGATTCTTTTTTTTATTTGCACAAGCACAGCATGTTTTATTTTTTTTCATTTCGTTTTCCTTATTGTTTTGCGGACAATATGTGGATATTGTTTTTATATAAATGTTACAACAGCTAATTAATATCACCATGATTAATAATTTTTTCATGTTAACTCTTTTCTAAAAAAAAGGTTTTTTATGATAATTGAATGTTCGGAATTTTAACAATAATTAATTTTTATGTATATAAAGTAATAATTTATTGTTGAAAAATGTTCTTCAAGTATTTACTTTGTCCGTATGATTTTGTTACAACAAGTTTTGATATTATTGTTAGGGTGATTTTTAAAAGATGAAAGGAGTCTTGTGAAACACCTATTTTTATTTGTAACTTGTTGCACATGCTTTGCCGTTCAGGCGGCGGATGACAAGTGTAATTGCGGCAAGCCAAAACCCAAAACAACAGAAGTATCTGTTGTAGATAAATGTAATTGTGGTAAACCAAAACCTAAAACGGTTGAAGATAAGTGCAATTGTGGTAAGCCCAAACCAAAAAAATAATAATTAAAAAAACAATTAGATTAAAAAGATATTTTTCTTTATTTGATTGTTTGGTATACGAAATAATTTATGCAAAATTATAAAAAGACCATTTCTTAAAGTGGTCTTTTTATGTGGGATGTTTTATAAAAATAGGTGGCTTTTATGAAAAAATTATTTTTAAAATTAAGTTTATTTTTTTTATGTTTATTATGGATTTTATTTTTATATAAATCTTTTTTTAATCAGAAATCGGCTTGGTTTTTTTATGTTGAAAGGACAATGGCAGACAAGCAAGACCAGAAAATTTTAACGCAAGATAAATTTGGTCGGCAAGTTGTTTTTGAGTTGTTTTCAATGAATTTAAGAACAGACGAATTTAATGAAAAAATACAAAAATTAAGTGAAGTTTATGGAAAAGCTTTTTTAGCTCCAATTAAAGCTCTTTTAAAAGATTATTCTTTTATTTTCTCTAATATTAAATTTTATAAAAAATTTAATAAATTGATGGTTATTAATGATTTTAAAGAATCAGAAAGACGGAGTGTTGAAATTAAGGCGTGTAAGGATTTAGCACAGCATTTTATAGATGTCGAAACAGTTATTTCATCAGATGTTTCTACCTGGGTAGTTGTTGCCAAGGATAAAGAGACAGATTTAATATTGGGATTTCTGGAATTTTCACTTTATAAAAAAGCATCGGCAAGAAGTATTAGGGTTGAGATTATAGCTTTTTTGCCAGAGGTTCAGCATCTTGGGCTTGGTAAATTAATATTGAGTTCAATTTTTAAATTTTTGCCAGAAACAAAACGTATAACTTTGGGTGTGCTAAAATCTAATTTGAATGCCATTAAAGCTTATAATTCTTATGGATTTGTAATGTGTGAACCTGAAAAAGAGTGGTCAAATATTGATGAGCTTGATTCTTTCCGTATTAATTTAGAATATGATGTTGAAAGATCTGATTCTTTACAAAAAGATGCTCATAATAAGCTTAAATTTGTATGTTGAGATTTGTATAAGTTGTTAATCAGACGGGGAGAGAATAAAAACAAGGTTAAAATGTTGTTAAATTCCTTGGTCTAATGATTGTAAGTCATCCGTTAAATAGTGGATCATGTTTTCGGGTATTTTTTTGAAACGTTCGTAATCACTATCAAATTCAGCTGTTAAGTCTTCAAAGGTTCCATTACTAAATGTATTCCAAAATAGAACATTTTTGTTTTGGAGTAATCCTTTGTTTGCATGATCAAAAAGAGCGGATAAGGTTTTTCCGGTATATGTTGATTCAAGCTTGATAGGAAATCCAATCGATTTTTTAGTTTCTTGGTAAAAGTATTTTATGGCATCCGCAGCTTCTTGTGTGCAAACGGCATATTTATTATTGCCACCCGCAAAAGAATTTTCAATAGTTAAAGAATCTTCTGTTTTATATGTGCAAGGGAAACATGGATCTATTTCTTGTATACTGGATCTTGTCCGATTTATTAAAGAAAGCAAATCTTCTGTTTTTTTCTTTGGTTCTGAGTTTATTCGAACTGATATAATTTTACTTTTTATTCCTGCAGCTTCAGCTCCAACTATTAGTCCAGCAGAAGTTCCACCGGTTCCAAGGGTTACATAGATATAGTCAGGTTCTTCTAATATTCCTTGATTGATTTGATCTTTTAGCTCAAACATGGCATTAACAAATCCAAGAATTCCTAAAGGGTCTGACCCACCCATAGGGATAAAATAATATCCATTTGTACCGCTTAAGGAGCGAGCTTCAGAATCGACATTTTTTTTGGTGTATTTAATTTCTTTGGCAAATAAGGTCATTAATTTAAGATTTCTTACGGCGGCGCTTGTTACAGGTTGGTCATCAAGAATAAGAATAGTATCGAGGCCGATTTGTTTTGCGCACATTGCCGTGGCTAATGCATGATTTGATCCTGCACTTCCCACCGTACAAACAGTTTTATATCCATTTTCTTTTGCGTGAGCTAAAAGAAATTCAAGTTTGCGAATTTTATTTCCACTGGGTAATTCTGCTTTTATCGCATCATATTTGACGCATTTTACTCCATCATCTTTAACGTAAAAATTTTTAAGGTTATATTGTTTCGCTATTGTTGGCAGATTATAAATAGGTGATGGAAAATGACCTAATTCGACAATTGGTCGTTTTAGTTTTGGGTGTGCTTGAAAGAGATAGCTAGAACATATGTTTGAAGTAATTGATAAGAAAAGAATTAAATTAGTGATCTTTTTCATTTTATTCCATTTTTATTAATTTGTAGATGCTGTTTTTTTATTAAAAAAAATCAAGTTTATTTATAAAATCAATTTTTGGCAAACGCTTTTGAATGTTATTTATTGCTTTTTGTTTTGCCAGTCGTTAGAATAAATGTTGCTGTTTGAAAAAAAATCTTTGGAAAGGGTTCCGCCATGATTATTTTCCTGTTTAATTAAAATAAGTCCATAAGGTTTTTTGGCACCCATTTATTTAGGTATGATTTAATCAGCAAAGCCTAATTTCAATTTAAATCAAAATAAAATTTTTTCTAAATAAAAACTCTACAAAGAGGTTTGCCTAAGAATCAAAGTTGATCCTTCGATGTAAATTTGTTTTATAAATTTATTCAAAATGATATCAAGGATTGGGTAATTTGGATTTATATCAGTTCTAATAATTAAATCCGTAAAACTTTGAAATGAAAAATATGAATGAAAAATTAATCGAAATAAAAAATATAAAAAAATATTACAAAATTGGTCGGCCAGATGAAATCCGAGCTTTAAACGGTGTCAGCTTTGATATTAATAAAGCTGAAACATTGGGATTGCTTGGTGTTAATGGTGCTGGAAAAACAACACTTTCTTCAATTTTAGCCACATTGCATCCTGCAACTTCAGGTGACATTCTTTGTGAGGGAAAGTCTATTTATAACGATATTGTTGATTTTCGTTACAAGGTTGGTTTTTGTCCTCAAAAACCAAATCTTTACGTTGATTTAACTGTTGAACAGATTTTACTTTTTTCTGGAAGATATTATGGTCTGCCAGAAGATGAAATTAGAAATCGCATGGAAGAATTGATTCAACGATATCAGCTTGGAAAATATAGAAAGATGAAGCCGGAAGTTCTTTCTGGTGGTTATTCGCATAGACTTTTGATAGCTAGATCTTTGATGCATAATCCTAAATTGCTTATTCTTGACGAACCGACGGTTGGCCTGGATCCTCATATACGGTTTAAGCTTTGGGATAATATAAAAGAATTAAAAAGCTTGGGTGTTTCCGTTGTGTTAACAACTCACTATCTAGATGAAGCAGATGTACTCTCTGATCGAATTTGTGTTTTAGAAAAAGGTCTGGTCAAGTTAATAGATACACCAACTAACTTGAAACAAAAATATCAAGAAGAAAGTTTAGAAAAGATATTTATAAAACTTATGGAAGAAGAAACGGAATAATTATGAAAAATAGATATTTAAATTATTTAAAATTGTTTTGGCAGTTGTTTAAAACAGATTGTGTAATATTCAACCAATTTTTAATTGGTGAATTTATCAATATAGCAATTTGGTTTTCATGTGCTGTATTGGTAACTGGTTATATATTTCAGTTGCTTGGTATGTTTCATGGTTTTGGTGCATTCTATGCTCTTTCTATGATTATGGGCGAAGGTTATTGGCGTATTTGGAATACAAGTTTTGAGTTGATCGATGATTTAAATGGTGCTAAAACTATGTTTTATCAGTTTACTTTGCCATTGCATTATTGGATGGTTTTCTTAAAAAACATAGTATTTTTTGCTTTTAAATCTTTTGTTTTTTCTATGATGACTATACCTTTGTGTGCAGCATTGCTTTGGAGTCAGCTTAATTTTTCACAGCTTTCTATTCTAAAGTTCTTTTTTATATTTGTTTTGATTAGTTTTTTCTTGGGATCGTTTTATATCTTACTTTCGAGTTTAGCAGAACGTGTAAATACTGTTCGATTAGTTGGCATTCGAGTTTTGTTCCCTCTTTGGATGTTTGGTTCAATTGAGTTTCCATTGCGGGCAGTGTTTGAATCACCGGATTTTAAAAGTTGGGGGTATGTTGTGTTACTCAATCCAATGACTTATGCGGCAGAAGCTATTCACTCAACGGTTTTGGGTGAAGCTGGCTTTTTAAAATTTTGGCTTTGTGTTTCAGTTGTTTTAATTTTGACAATTGGATTTACTGTCATTGGAACATGGCGTTTTAAAAAACGTCTTGATTTGGTTTGATAATGACCTAATCCTTTGACCGGTTCAGGATGAAATCTTTTTGTATAAGCTTTTAAAAAGAGCATAAAAAAAGCGAGTGAATAAAAAACACTCGCTTTAATTTTGTAAGTTAGCCTTGCTAAGATGTTTTAATATTTTCTGCTGCGGCCACTACTGCCTCGACGTTCATCTGAAGAATCTCGTCGGCTTCTATCTCTATCCCAACCGCCGCCTCTGTTACTTGAACTTCTTCTTTCACCACCACGACTGCGGGAATCAGATCTTCCGGAATCTCTTCTTTCACCAACTCTTCGCATTCTTGTACGACCGGCTTGGCCAGATGAATCACGCTTAAAATCTTGGACAACAAATGCTCTATGTCTCATTTCTGAAATAGGAGTTTTTCTTAACAAATCTAAAACTTCTTGGAATTTGTTATCTGAAACGGAAATAAACGTTTTTTTGTTTATTACTCGTACTTTATTAATTTCTTGAGGAAGTAATTTACATGTATTGTATAAATAGCTACGTACAATGTCTTCACTCATGTCATCATCATAACCTAGGTCTATGCATATTTCTTCGACCATGTCATCTGCTTTAGGTGAAACAGCACTTAAATCTTCAGAAACAATGTCTTTGAAGTATTTTTCTTCAAGCGCAATGGCAAATGCATTTTTTATTTCTTCTTCTGTAAAAGAATCGATTAATTCTTTTATGGTTTTATGAACAGGAGAGAATTTTTGATCTGGAGTTTTTGATTGTTCTATGAAATCAGAGGCTGCGCTCATTTTTATTTTTACAATAGAATCAAATTCAGGAACAGCGATTTCTTGTAGAATGGCTCCAGTTGCCTTTTCTAATCTTTTTATTCGGTGTTTTTCTGATTGTGTTACTAATGTAATAGCGATGCCTTCTTTCCCTGCTCGTCCAGTTCTTCCGATTCTATGGATGTAACTATCGAATTCATCAGGTATAGAATAATTGATTACATGTGTAAGATCAGAAACATCGATTCCTCGAGCAGCAACATCTGTGGCCAATAAAATGCTAAAATCTTTGTTTTTAAATCCTTTGATGACTTGATTTCTTAGATTTTGTTGCATATCACCATGTAGACAACTTGCTCGCAATCCCTTGCTTGCTAATTGTTCGGTAATTTCATTGGTCAACAATTTTGTTTGACAGAAGATTATGCCGTAAAATTCTGGTGAAGCTTCTATGAATCTAACTAATACGCTAGCCTTCTTGCCTCTTGGAGCTACGCAGAAATATTGTTTAACCTGTTTGCTGGCTTCGTTTTTCTTAGTCGCTCTTACAGAAAACACGTCATGCATATGTGATTTTATTAATTGATCTATCCCTGAGCCCATAGTTGCAGAAAATAGCCAAATTTGACGGTCTTTTGGAGCCATCTTTAATATTTCATCTATTTCTTCTTTAAAGCCCATTTCTAGCATGATATCAGCTTCATCTAAAATGAAGGTTTTTAAGTCTTTTAAGCTTAATGTTTTACGTCTTAAATGATCGTTTAATCGACCTGGAGTACCCACAATAATATGAGCGCCTCTACGAATACTATCAATTTGTCTTGTTATGGACATGCCACCATAAACAGGTTCTATAATAATACCTGTTTGTCGTGATACATCTTTTAGGGCTTCATAGATTTGAAGGACTAATTCTCGTGTTGGAGCAATTATAAGTGCTTGGGTGTTTTTTATTGATGTATCAATGCTATCTAGTAGTGGAAGTCCAAAAGCAAATGTTTTACCTGTGCCTGTTTGTGCTTGTGCGTGTACATCACGTTTTTCTGCAATAAGCGTAGGTATAACTTTAGCTTGAATTTCTGTTGGAGTTGTAAATCCTAGTTCGGCCAATGCGGCTTGTAGTCTAGGTGATAAAGGTAAGTCTGTAAATTTATTCACAAAAAATCTTTCTTTTAAAGGGTTTCTTTTAGTATAGCTGAAGGAGTTTTTAAGTATAGCATAATATGTAATTGGCTTCTAGCTGCAATATCGCATAAAACTGCTTGACGAGTCAATATAAGCTGCTAAACTATGGCCTTGATTATTTGTATATAAAAAATTGCTTTTTGACAATTTTTTGATAGTTAAGGATATAAGATGAAATTTTTAAACATTCTTTTTTTAATCTGTTTTTTATCGGTTTCGACTTCTAAGGCTTGTTGTTATTTCGAGGCCGTTCGTTTAAAAAATGGTCAAATTGCGGAAAAAAGTGAAATTCTAGAGACTCTTAGTGTATTACAAAAGATATATGAAGAGTCACCAAAAGATTTAATGGATTTCTTTAAGGGTCACATTTCAGGTAGTTTAAGAAAATCATTGGAACGATCTGGCTTTTATTGTAATGGTTCTTTGGATAAATTAGTTGAAGAAGTTTTGTTCTCTTTATGGCCCCGTGAAGCGCTTTCTTTGGAAAGAGGTCAGGATGAAGAATGGGTTTTTGAGTATGTTGGCTTGCAAGATCCAATTGAAAAATTGGTCCGTCGATAAAAATATTTGTCGAGTAAGAAATTATTAATGAGTAATTTAATGCTTGTATTCTTGGTTAGATAAAACTAATTTTTCAATTTTTATTTTAGGGTATTTATGGTTAGGCAAATTTTTTTTATTTTTATTTTAGGGATGTCGGTTGAAAGTTTTGCAGAAAGGCAAATAAATCTTCGTTCAGGTAAAATGGTTTCATTTATTAGTTTTTCGAATAGAAAGCAAATTTGGAACAATGTTGTTGCACGAATATTTGGTTGTGTAGATGGTAATGAATATTTGATGCTTGAGAAAGCAAAATATATTCGTGGTCATTTTATTGTAAATCTAATATGGAGTTCTATCGATCCCTTTAAAGAGGCGTATGCAAGTATTACTAAAATTAAAATTCAGGATATTGGACAGGATGAAGATACTTTGCTTGCCCAATTGATTGAACAAATAAACATTTCTGATTTGGCTATTTGGTGGAAAGAAAAAGTGGGTACTAATAATGATGGTACATTATCGATTATTATTCGAGAAAGTTTATTTTGATAAGTTAAAATTAGGTTTTTTGTATTTGGTTTGTACTAACAAAATAAAGTTTTTGGAAAAACTTTTTTCCATATAGACCATGTTGTATTTTTATTGGCCAGTTTTTTAAGTTGTTTTCCTTTGTAAAATCCTTCAACGGCCTTCCCTTCAAAATTCCATATGGTTTCCGTTTGAATATCTATTAATGTGTTATCTTGAATTTTAAAGGTTAAAGTTTCTCCATTTCCTACATATCTTTTAAAAATTGCAGTTGGATTTATATTTTCTTTTTCATTAAGTTCTATTGAGGGATCTTGAACAATCAAGATGGCTTCTTTATTTATTTCATCATTTATAATTTTTGTTTTTTTGATGTGATTTAACGAATAAGCTTTGTTTTCACCGTCTACAAAAACGCCAGCGATTAATTTGGGCTGCGTATTTGGTTGAAATTTAAATTCATCTTTTGTGCTTTCATACATTATTTTAAAGCCAGTATTTTTAGAAAGTACTTTTGTATTTGGATGTAATCTTTTCCAGTCTTTCCAAAGCATGGATTGAACAGCTTTGGCTTTTAATGTTTTGCCCGAAAAATCTCCAACTATTGCTTTTCCGTCAATTTGTGTCCATAGGCTTTCTGTAAGAGTATCTTTAATTATTAAAACTTTATTATAATTTTTTAGTGTGGCATTAAATTCTAGAATTTGATTATCTATTTTTGGACTGAATAACACTATGGTTTTTGTAGCTGGGGAGTAAGTAAGTGTGATCGGTTTTTTGTTAATGTTATCATTTACCACATAGTGATGTTGTATTATTTTTTGTGGGTATGCCTTACTTTCATTTTTTTGCTCAACACCAAAAATAATATCATTATCGTTTAGCCAATTGTTTGCAGATTCGATTGTTTCAAAATTTGGGTTAAAAAGAGCATGTATTTCTTTTTGTTTAGTTTTGCTTAGAACGTTTATATCAGATGTTATATGGCTTGGATTAACAAGATATTTTGTTCCACTTGGTAAAATCTTTATTTGTTCTGGATAGTTTTTTTCAGGTGGGATTTGGTGTTCATCTATGGAGTAAAAAATATTTTTTTCAAACCATAAGAAACTAACTAGTAAAATTATTAAGGTGATTTGTTTTTGAATTGATAAATTTAGATTCATTATACGCCCCTTTGTGAAAAAAATTAAAGCTTAATATTAAGATATCTTTTCTGTAGATGTATAATCAATCATATTTTTTTATTTGATGTTTTTACTTGAGATAAAGAGCTTTTTTGGAAAAGCTTGATTTTTAAGGATGGAACTTATTACTGTTAGTTTTATTTATTTTTTAAGGAGTGTGGTTATGAAGCGATTTGTACTCGGGTTATTTTTGATAAGTGTTTTTTTTACAGAGTTGTCTGCAAGTTCTAGTGTTATTAAAAAAGAGGATTTAGATAAAAAATTATTTGAAGCAGCTGGATTGGGAAAAAATAAGGAAGTTCAGAATTTGTTAAAAAAAGGTGCGAATATTGAAGCTTCTTTAGTTGGTGGGGCAAAACCATTACATCAGGCTGTTACAAATTTACAAAAATCAACCATCGAACTGCTTCTTAAAAATGGTGCAAAATTGGATAGTTTGGATGATGGTGGGCAAACAGCTTTACATAAATTACTGGCTATAAATCCTACTCATGCCTGTGCTTTCTTAGAAGCTCAATGTGCAAAAAAAACGGAATTACAAAAAGAAGATGTTACGGATAAGTTAATTTTGGAAATATCTAAATATTTATTGCAACAAGCACAAATTAAGGGAATTAATTTATTTTCCATCAAAGATGTCCAGGGAAGAACGCCTTTACATATAGCGGCACGAAATCGTTCTGCAAAAATAGTTGAATTGTTCATAGATGCAGTTGTTAATGATATTGATTTAAATGGTAAAACAGCTTTGCATTATTCCGCAGAAAATAAAGATGCAAAAAACGTAATTTTCTTATTAATCCAAAAAGGGGGTGATATTAAATTACGGGATAAAGAAGGTCGTTTGCCGGCACATATTTTTGCAAGATCGGGTGATTTTATTAATAATTTAGATGCATTAAAGCTTTTAATTAAAGATATGTCCAAAAAAGAATTGATTGACAATGATGGTTTTGGATTAGTGCATTTTGCGGTGCTTTCTAGAAGTGGTGTAGCGGATCGCCTTAAGCAGCTTTTAAAGTTAGGTTTTGATCTTAATTTACAGGATAAACGAGGTAATAATCTTTTGCATTACGCTTACATGAGTATGAATCCGGATGAATTAAATAACCTTTATGGCTTTATATTAGATGTTTTTCAGGAAGAGCATGTTGCTGAAAGTTCGGGTTCTTTTGCGCGAAAAATTTTCAACACAAAAAATCAATTGGGTTTAACTCCTTTTCCACACATTTTGTTGATGTATTTTTTAAAGGGCCGAAATTTGGCTGATTTGGCGGGTCAAAAGTCATTTAAATTAATTGTTAAGTTTGAAGATAATCCAAAAGATAATATTGTAGTGTTGGATAAAATAATTCAAAATCCGCAGAGTTATGCAATGAATTTTATTTCGACAAAAAATTATTTAGAAATGGCTGAATCTAAACCAGAAAAAATAGCTAAAGCGGCTTCTGCGACTAAGCTTTTGTATATGCAATTATTGTTGGAAGCTACAAATTATAAACCTTTTGCGCAAACAGCTGAGGCTGGAACGCAGGCTCAACGTGTAGGATTGGAAAAGGGTACACAAACAGATGTTAAAGAACAAAAAACATCAGCAACAGGTGAAAGTTTGATTGTTTTGCAGCAAGAACAAGGAACTCAAACTGCAAAAAAATCTATTGTTGATATGCAGACTCAAACTAATGTAGTGAAAAAACATGAACTTGAAGTTGGTGTAAAACCTCAAGGTAAGGATGTTGATGTTCAAGTTAAATTGGTTGGAAAAGAGACTGAAGTTCAAACAGAAGATTTAACAATAATGCGATTAAGAGATGTATTAGATAAATTAAAAGTGCAACTTGTTTTGTTAAAAAAACAATTGGGTTCTTAATCCTCAGGAAATAGGCTTAATAGTTCATAAACATTTTTAAATAGTTTTACTTTTCCGGAATTCTTATTTATTTGTTGGTTTGCTGAAACATATAGATTTTCTATGCCGAATTTAGCGGATTCATTCACATGTAAACTAACTTGATTTACAGACTTTATTTGACCAGTCAGACTAAGTTCGCCGAGAGCGAGTGATTTTGGAGGAATTGGCTTTTGAAAATAACTTGAAAGAAGCGAAAGAGCTATTCCTAAATCCGCGGAACTTTCCTTAATTTTTATTCCACCGCTGATTTTAAAAAAAATGTCATGAGCGCTGAGTTTTATGTGAAGGTATTTTTCTAAAATTGCGGCAATTAAAATTACTCGTTTTGGATCAATTCCGGTGACTACTCGCTGAGGCATTGCTAGTTTGGAGGGCACAACTAAGGCTTGAGTTTCTAATAAAATTGGACGAGAGCCTTCAATGCAACTGATAAGTGCGGATCCAGGGCTGCTGGTCATTTCTTTTAAAAGTTGTTCATTGATGTTTTTAATTTCATTAAGACCATTAACATCCATTTCAAAAAAACCTAGTTCATCAATTGCGCCAAATCTATTTTTGACTGAACGCAGTACCCTTGTTTGCCAGCGATCTTCTCCTTGAAGGTAAAAAACACCATCAACCATATGCTCTAAGGTTTTTGGTCCAGCGATGTGACCTTCTTTAGTTATATGGCCTGTTAAAATAATTGCTATGTTATTTTCTTTAGCAAGTCTCATTAAATTAAAGGCACTTTCACGCAGTTGAGCGATGCTTCCGGGAATAGATTGTGAATTTTCAAAATAACAGTTTTGAATTGAATCAATAACTACAATTTCTGGTTTTTTTTCTTTGCAGGTATAAAGAATTGATTCAATGTTCGATGTATCTGAAAAAAAGATATCTTCATTGTTGTTAAAATTTAGACGTCGGGTTCTTTGTTTGACTTGTTCTAAAGATTCTTCAGAAGAGAAGTAAAAAATTTTGTATTTTTTACCAAGGTTTTTGCAAACTTGCAAAAGGAGGGTAGATTTACCAATTCCTGGGTCGCCTGTTAAAACTAAAAATGATCCGGGAACGATTCCCCCACCAAGGACCCTGTCCCATTCATAAATTTCACAAGTCATTCGTTGATGTAGTTCATCAGAAACATCTTGTAGGCGAATTAATTTTGCAACCTCAAGTCTTGTAGAAAGAGATCCTGATTTTAAAGGGCCAATAGACGATGTTATGGTTTCTTCAAAGAAACTGTTCCATTCTTTGCATCCAGGACAGCATCCCTGCCATTTAAAAACCTTATAATCGCAATTCGTGCATTTAAATTGAGTTTTGTTTTTGCTCATATTTCTCAATAAAGTCGTGTATATCGATTGAATAGCAGTTTCTGCACCTTGCTTCGTAACACTCTTCCGCTCCGACTAGGACTATAGGATCATGAAACTTTGCGGGAATACCGTCGATAAGTCTTTGGGTGTGTTGGGCTTCGGCGCCACATCTTACGCAAATGGCATTTAATTTAGTTATTTTATCGGCTATGGCCAATAAAGCTGGGATTGGCCCAAAAGGTATTCCGCGAAAATCTAGATCTAATCCTGCAATAATAACTTTTTTGCCCATGGAAACTAACTTTAGTACTACAGGAATTATGTCCATTGAAAAAAATTGAACTTCATCTATTCCAATAACTTCTATTTCTGGAGGTGTTAAATCTAATATTAATTTTACAGTATCTACTGCAAAGGCTTTTATTTTGTTTCCACTGTGTGAAATTACATACTCAATTGTTTTACGGTCATCAAGGTTATGCTTGAATGCAAGAGTGTTTTGTTTGGCAATTTGAGATCTTTTGAGCCTTCTGATAAGCTCTTCGGATTTTCCTGAAAACATGGATCCACAAATAACTTCTAAAGATCCTTTTGGTTTGTTTTTCTTGAGAAACACAGTGAAACCCCTTTTGGTTTGGTTAAAACGGTTAATTTAACAGAATTTAAGACTATAATTGAGCCTGTTTTTTTTTGCAATCATCAATGTGCTATTTTTGAACACAACTTAAAGTTCTGGTTGATATATTTGGGTGGTTTGTTATAATTTATCGTGTTAAATTTGAAAAAACCTTATTCCCCGAGGGTTTATGAAAAAAAAATATGTTTTGTTCTTTTTTGGTTTGTTGTCATGTTTTTTATATGTTGACGCCACTTCTATAACATGTTTAATGCTTAAATTAGGTGTTCCTATTTATAAAGAAGCCCCTAAATCAGTTCAGGAGTTGGCTCAAAATTATTTAACCAAGTTAAAAATTCCAAACGCCCAAGAAATCAAGGTATATTACCAGCCTTCTAAGGAAGGTGATCCGGATACTATGAATGGTGGTATGCAGCCAGATTGCCGTAGAGTTATTTTTTTGAATGATTGTGTTATAAAATTGTTAATTCAATCTGAAGAAACAGATGAAAAACAAATAGCTCGTTTTATTTTAGGCCATGAGTGTGGGCATATTAAAGAGACTTTTCATGATAAATCAAAGGCAT
The DNA here is from genome assembly GCA_000989525.1 of candidate division TM6 bacterium GW2011_GWF2_32_72. GTDB lineage: Bacteria > Babelota > Babeliae > Babelales > GWF2-32-72 > GWF2-32-72. The sequence continues at coordinate 119,308 of LBON01000002.1, read as the reverse complement.
CGTTGTTATTTAAAAAGAGTTTGATTGCTTTTGGGGGTTTTTCTTCGGTTACGTTATTATCTGTTTTTGCGTTATATAAAGACCCTTCTAAGTCAAATGTTTATAAACCTAAATTGATCAAATCCGCTTGCGCAGTTTCCTTTCTAGGAGCATTAGTCTCTTTATTTGGTTTGGTTGGCTCGCGATCTTCTATGTATAGAGAATTTTTGGCCGATTATTTTGCATGTAAAGAGTTGGGGCTTGCAAGGGGGGGCGTTCTTTTTATGAAATATTTGATAAAACGTGATAATGAAAATATTTTAATTGATTTGCTCGATTGTGGATCGCACCCACCTGTGAATTTACGTTTAAAATATTTGCAATATTTGGAAAAAAATTAATTTAAATTTACAAGATTAAAGGGGTTAAAAAAAACACGAGCGTGATGGATTCTATGCCATATGCAAAATTGATTGGGATTTCTGCTCGAATTAAGAAAAAATATTTAGAAAATGCTTTGAGTAGTTAATCTATTTAAAAAAATAAATTTAAGCTCGGAAAATCCGGGCTTTTTTATTGTCTTCTTTTGTGATTATGATATCTTTTGAGCTGTTTGTTTTTATTCTTGTTGAGGTTTAAGTTTTTTATATTTTTTGTTTATTGTAAATTAGATGTTAATTCTATCTAAAACTTTTCATTAAAATTTATTGTTTGAGTGTATTTGCGCATCAGGAAATTTTATTTTGTCTATCGAAAGGTTAAAGTAATTATGTTGGAAAATATGTTGATAGAGGTTGAATGTTCGCCAAAATTACAAGGCGAAGTTGAGCTTTCTGGTGCAAAAAACGCTGTATTGGTTATTATGGCATCACTTTTGTTGGCTAAAGGAAAATCAAAATTAAATCGCGTGCCGGCTTCTGCTGATGTGTTTCAAATGATTCAGCTTTGTGAGGAATTGGGGGCAGAAGTTGTTTTTGATCCAGTAAAATGTGAATTAACAATGGATACAAATGGTGTGAACAATTTTTCTATTACCTCAGATATTATGGGTAAAATGCGAGCATCAGTTTTGGTTATGGGACCATTGCTAGCACGTTTTGGAAAAGCAGACGTGGCCTTGCCAGGAGGTTGTTTAATAGGAACTCGTCCAATAGATTATCATCTAAAAAACTTTGAAAAAATGGGTGTTGTTTTTGATGACTCTAAAGGTGTTGTTAAAGGTTTTTGTAAAAAGCTTTTGCCCACCAAATTAATTTTAGATTATCCAAGTGTTGGTGCGACAGAAAATTTAATGATGGCCGCAACTTTAACAGAGGGTGTTACTCGAATAGTTAACGCTGCTTTGGAGCCAGAAGTTTTAGATTTAATTGAAGTTTTGCGTAAAATGGGTGCTAAAATAAACATTTTGCCGCCTGCAACAATAGAAATAACAGGTGTTGCAAGTTTGCAGCCCGTTGAGCATTCAGTTTTGTTAGACCGGCTTGAAGCGGGATCTCTTTTAGTTGCCGCAGCAATAACTGGTGGGGAAATTTTTATTCCAGAAGCACCAGCTGATTACATGGAAATTTTTTTGATGAAGCTTGAAGAAATGGGACACAAAATTGAAATTGGCAAGGATGGAAAAGGAATAAAATTAACCGCGTGTAAAAACCCGCGTGGTGTTAGTTTTAAAACAGCTCCTTATCCAGGTTTTCCAACAGATCTTCAGGCACCTTTGATGGCAGCTCTTTGTTTGGCCAAAGGAAGCACAAGCGTTGTTCACGAAACAGTTTTTGAAAATAGATTACTTCATGTTCGAGAACTTCAAAAAATGGGAGCTCAAATCAAATTAGAGGGCGACAAGGCTTACATCACCGGAGTCGATCAACTTTACGGTGCAAATGTGATTGCAACGGATATTCGCGCTTCGGCGGCATTAGTTATTGCCGGTTTGGCGGCTCAAGGTAAAACTCAAATGTCCGGGGTTCATCATTGGAAGAGGGGGTATGATGGCCTTGAAGAAAAACTGCAATCGCTTGGTGCAAAAGTTGTTTTGAAAGAGTTATAAAACATAAAATAAAAAAGGGCCGCAAATCGCGGCCCTAATATTTTTTCACTTTATGTTTTCCGAATGAACTTTCAGGAGTTATCGAATAAATCCGCCGGTTAGTTCGGCTAATTCTTTTGTAATCTTTGTTTGTCGTAACTTATTGTACTGAAGTTGCATTGTATCTAGAAGCTTGTTTGCATTTCTTGTGGCACCATCCATGGAGATGAACCGGGCGGCCTGTTCTGCTAAAAGAGACTTAAAAAATAAGAGCTGAAGGTTTATTTTTAAACATTTGAAGCCAAGATCGTTTAAAAGATCTTCTTTTGTCTCCATCCAAATATAATCTTCTTGTTGTTGTGTTTTTTCTACACCCCATTCTTGGGAATCAAAAGGGATTAGTTTATTGCTAATTGGTTTTTGAGCAAAGAAGGTTATGGGTGTGTTGCTATAAACTGTTACTGAGTTATATGAAATTTCTTGATTCCAAATTAAGTTTGCGATTTCATTAGCTATGTTTTCTAAGTTGTTGGCAGTGAATTGGTTATAACTTTTGATTAGTTTGCCATGTTCATGTTGAATTAAATTAAATGCATTTTTTCCGATACTAATTATTTCTAAATTTTTTGTTGGGTTGTTATGAATTTCTTTTGCAAAAAATGCAAAGGCGCTGAGATTAAAATTCCCGCAAAGGCCTTTTTGTGAGCCAACAAAAATAGCTAAATTTCTATCTGTGGCATTGTTTGGAAATAATATTTTATTTTGCCAGTCGGGTGTTTCTGTTTTTATTTTGCTGAGTAAAAGTGTTAATTCTTCTTTATATTTTTCTATAAATGTGCGCTTGTTTCTTAGTTTTGCGTGACTTGACATGGAGATCAAACGCATAGCATGTGTTACTTTTTTGATTGTTTGAACGGCTTTTATGCGTTGGCGCATTTGAATAAGTTGTGCCATATTTAAACCCTTACATTTTTAAAAACATTTCTATAACTTTATTTTGAAGTTGATTATATTGCAATAAAAATGACGCAATTATGTTTTAAATGATTACTTTTGGAGAGTATAAATGATTTTAGTTATCGATGGATATAATGTTTTAAAGCAGGCGTTTGTACCAACTTTTGTGGATGATCGAATGAGAAGCGATTTCATTTATAAACTTGGAAATTATGCAAAAGTAAAAGGGCATAAGGTGGTATTGGTTTTTGATGGCGGTCCTTATGATATGAATTTCAAGGAAACAATTAATAAAGTTTCTGTCGTTTATTCTGGGTATCGTGAAACAGCCGACGATTTTATAAAACGGTATTTGAGAGAAAATAAAGAAAAAGATATTTTGCTTATTTCTTCGGATCGAGAAATAACATCTATAGCAGAGCAATGTGGTTGTGAGTGGGTGTCTGCTTTGGAGTTTTATGATCGATTTAAAGAGTTTGGTAGGACCTTTGATTTAGAAAATGTATCAAGAAATAAAACAGAAATATTTAGGACTACTCAAACATCTTCTCAAGAACTGGATCAATTAATGCAAAATGCTAGTAAGTCGGTTGAGACAAAATCGGAAGATCTTGTGTTTTTGCCTAAAAAAAGGCAAAGTAAGGCTTATAAACTTTCTAAAAAAGATAGTAGGCGGGCAAAAAAGATTGGTAAGCTTTAAAGGTGTCTATGAAGAATTCATCAAAAATATCTTATAAATTAAAAGATATAAATAAGGCGGTTGATTGGTTGAAAGACTTGGCGCAGCGATATAAAATTTTATGTTTTTATGGTGACTTGGGTGCGGGTAAAACAACTTTGGTGAGGGCGTTATTGAAGGATTTGGGTGTAAGAGATTCTGTGGTAAGCCCAACGTATACATATGTGCGTTCGTACGTAGGTGATGATGGCACATTGTTTCATCATTTTGATTTGTATCGAATAGCTGATCTTACAAGTTTTTATGAATCTGGTTTTGATGAAATGATTGAGCAGCAGGGTGTTAAGGTGTTTGTAGAATGGCCTGAGGTTATTGAGCCGATTTTAAAAAATGATTTTTGTGAAATTCGGATAAGCTCTCAGGGAGACGATGAACGAGTGCTTGAAAGTTTTTGTAGTTAATAATAGACATTTTTTTTATATGTCGTAAAATATTCGAGTATTTTTAGAAAATAGGGCTTGAAAAAAGGTTCGAAACACAATATTATAGAAGCACCTTGATTTTTGAAGGTTTGAAATTCCCGGCGAGATTCCCGAGCGGTCAAAGGGGGCGGTCTGTAAAACCGTTGGCTTCGCCTTCGCAGGTTCGAATCCTGCTCTCGCCACCAAATATGCGAGAATAGCTCAACTGGTAGAGCGGCAGCCTTCCAAGCTGTAGGTTGCGGGTTCGAGTCCCGTTTCTCGCTCCAAGAAGCAATAAAAAGTTGCTGGCGTAGCTCAGTTGGTAGAGCAGCTGATTTGTAATCAGCAGGTCGCTGGTTCAAGTCCAGTCGCCAGCTCCATTTTTTACTTTAGGGATGGTTGTGAAAATCCCTTGAAAATTGGGGCGAAATTAAGTTGTCTTTTTCCATTTTTTCATTTACCCTAATAAAACTTAGGAAGTTTTGCCCACGTAGCTCAGTCGGTAGAGCACTTCCTTGGTAAGGGAGAGGTCGTCGGTTCAAGTCCGACCGCGGGCTCCAGTTTTTTTGGTCCCGGACGAAGCTGAGTTTGATTAAGTTATTTTTATTACAAAGGTTGATATGGCAAAAAATAGGGTAACATCCCATTTAGCTTGTGACACATGCTCAGAGAAAAATTATACACAGGTTGTGTCAAAGAAAAGAAAATTAGGATCTTTAAAATTAAAAAAATATTGCTCCCGTTGCAGAAAACATCAGCAACACAAGGAGACTAAGTAATAGTGGAGGTAGTGTGAGGCCAGTAGCTCTAACGGTAGAGCAGCAGACTCCAAATCTGATGGTTGGGGGTTCGAATCCCTCCTGGCCTGCCAGGGTTTTTACGATCAAAAAGGTGTAGTTTTCTATTTTAAAGCATTGAGTGTAAGGTTGGGTATAAAATGAAACAGATTGGTTTGATTAAAGAGGCTTTCAATTTTTTTGAAGAGGTCAAAGTAGAGTTTTCTAAAGTTACTTGGCCTAAGTACAATGAGTTTGTTGGTTCAACACTCATTGTTTTGCTGCTTGTTGTTTTGTTTTCTTTCTACTTCTTTGCTGTAGACTCAAGCTTGTCTTTTGTTATGAAAAAAGTTTTTACTAGTTATTTTGGTTAATCAAGGGTGAATTATCAATGAAACGCTGGTATGTTGTTCAGGTTTTTGCAGGTTACGAAGAGGCCGTTAAAAGCGGTCTTGAAAAGCGTAAAAAGGAAGAGGGTTTCTCCGAGACAATAGGAGAAATTTTAATTCCGTCAGCTAAGGTAGCCGGCATTATTGGTGAGGATGCCCCCCAGCAACAACAGTTGTTTCCGGGCTATATCTTGGTTGAAATGGAGATGCTTCCTGAGACTAAGAAATTTATCTTGTCAACTCCTCGCATTAGTAAATTTTTGGGCGGAAAGGATCCTATGCCTTTGTCTAAAAAAGAAATTGAGCGAATTGTTGGTCAGGTTAAGGGTGAGGTTACAATCTCATCTGAAAAAAGCGAGATTATTGTTGGTAGCGAAGTAGAAATAAAGGATGGACCTTTTGCTGGCTTCATCGGTACTGTTGATAGTGTCGATCAGGAAAATGAGCGTCTATCTGTAATGGTTAGCATTTTCGGGCGTTTAACTCCCGTTGAGCTAAGTTTTGATCAAATAAAGCGATAAACAGAATTAGGTGTATAAAAATGGCAAAAGAGATTAAAGCGAAAATTAAGCTTCAGATTCCTGGCGGTTCAGCGACGCCGGCTCCACCAGTTGGTTCTGCTTTAGGACAACAAGGTGCGAATATTATGGAATTTTGTAAGCAGTTCAATGCAAAAACTGCTGCAAACAGAGGTGAAACGGTTCCTGTTGTAGTTACAGTTTACAAAGACAGAAGTTTTACATTCATAACAAAAACTCCTCCTACATCTGAATTAATTAGAAAAAAATTAAACCTTAAGAAGGGTTCATCTAAACCAAACACAGAAAAGGTTGGAAGAATTCAGATGAAGGATATTGAAGAAATAGCAAAAGTTAAACTCCCAGATCTTAATGCTGTCGACATAGAGGCTGCAAAAGCTATTGTTGCCGGTACAGCTAGAAGCATGGGTGTGGATGTGGTTGAGTAAGAGGAGTTGACTATGGCTAGAAGACATGGAAAAAATTATTTAAAAGCCTGCGAAAAAGCTGGAAATGTTAATCTTGTGATGGCACCAGTAGCTTTAAGTAAGGTTAAAGAATGCGCTTTTGCTAAATTTGATGAATCTGTTGATGTAGATATCAATTTAAGTATTGATCCTACAAAAGGTGATCAAGTTGTGCGAGGTTCAGTTGTTCTTCCTAATAGCTCGGGCAAAGCTGTTCGTGTTGTTGTTTTTGCTAAAGGTGATAAGGCTGATGAAGCTGAAAAAGCCGGAGCAGATTTTGTTGGGGCAGAAGACCTCGTGGATAAAATACTTGGTGGCTGGATGGATTTTGATAACGCTATAGCAACACCGGATCTTATGGGTCTAGTTGGTAAAGTCGCAAAAATTCTTGGGCCCAGAGGTTTGTTACCAAATAAAAAACTTGGTACCGTTACATTTGAAGTTGCAGATGTCGTAAATGATTTGAAAAAAGGCCGTTTATTCTTTAAGAATGATAAGGGTGGCGCAGTTCATTTTGCAATCGGTAAACTTTCTCTCGGGACAGAAAAATTGGAAGAAAATCTAAGAACTTTTATTAAATCTTTAGTTGCGGCCAAACCAGCTTCAGCAAAAGGTAAGTTTCTTAAAAGTATTACAGTATCTTCTACAATGGGGGTTGGTGTGGCCATGAACCCTGATGAATTTCTTAAGTAGTTGAGGGTTTAAAGAATGAATCGTCAAGAGAAAGAACAAGTTGTTCAGGTATTAAAAGCAAGTTTTGCCGACAGTCAAGCATCCTTTTTGGTGAATTATCAAGGATTAACTGTTGGACAATTGCAAGCTCTCCGCAAAGAGTTGAGGAATAATGGTGCTTCATTCAAAGTTGCTAAAGCAAGGTTGATGAAGATTGCGGTGCAAGATGTTTCTGGGGTGGACTTTTTAGCGCCCTATTTAAAGGAACAAGTTGGCCTAGTTTTTGCTAAGGGGGAAGCTCCTGCAGTGGCAAAAGTTTTGGTTGATTATTCAAGAGAGTTTACAGCTCTTAAGCTTGTTGCCGGTGGCATGGAGTCACAGTTATTGACGGGTGCATCAATAACCGCATTAGCCTCTCTTCCTTCAAGAGATGTTTTGCTTGCAATGGTTTGTGGAACATTAAAAGCGCCTATAGTAAAACTCGATGTTGTTTTAAACATGTTGATATTAAGGTTGCTGTTTGTTCTTAAGCAAGTTGCAGAAAAAAAGGAAGCTAATTAGTTTTTGTGCGGACAAATTCTAAGGTGGTAGCATTAGTTTTTAAATTAATATTTAGTAATAGTTGGTTTTTTGGGAGAAATTATGTCAACAAAATTTGGAAAATTAATAGACGAAATTGGAAATATGACAGTTTTGGAACTTTCTGATTTAGTTAAGGAACTAGAAGAAAAGTTTGGTGTTTCTGCAGCTATGCCTATGTCAGCTCCTGCAGCTGGCGCAGCAGCTCCTGTTGCTGAAGCGGTCGAAGAAAAGTCTGAGTACAATGTTGTACTAAAGGATGCTGGTCCAAAGAAAATTGAAACAATTAAAGCTTTGCGTGTAGCTATCAAAAACTTAGGTTTATCAGATGCTAAGAAAATGGCAGAAGAAGGCGCACCTGTTGTAATCGCTGAAGGTGTTGCAAAAGCAGAAGCCCAAGAAATGAAAAAGATTTTGGAAGAAGCTGGCGCCAAAGTGGAGCTTGTATAAGTTTGATTAGCGGGTGTTTTTAGGGTTTAAAAAAAGAACTGCTTCTTTGCTGATAATAAAAGCAAAGAAGTAGTTTTATGTATCGAGGAGCGATTTAATGGCGAACTTGCAAACTGGCAAGGGTGTTATTCGTAAATCTTTTAGTCACATTAAGGACGTAGTTCCTGTTCCTAATTTGATTGAAATCCAATCAAAGTCTTTCAATGATTTTGTTCAGCTAGATTGTTTACCTGAAGAAAGATCGGTTCTTGGACTTGAAAAGGTTTTACGTGATATTTTCCCTATCGAACATAGCGAGAAGATTTCTTTAGAATATGTAAGTTACGAACTAGGCAACTGGTCTTGTACTTGCGGAAGATTAACAGGTATAAGAAATAGATATTCTTGGACCTGTTCTTCATGTAAGAAATCGGAATGTTCTCGTTTAGAAAAGGGCATGATATGCCCTGACTGTAAAAATGACACAGCGCGTTATAAAAGATGTAGTAACTGTTTATCCAGGGTGGTAGTTCACATGCCTATGACATTGAATGAGTGTCGTTCTAGTGAACAAACTTACTCAATGCCTTTGAAGATTAAAGTTCAATTATTAAACTGGGATATAACAGAATCTGGCGAAAAAATTATTAGAGACATAAAAGAGCAAGATATTTTCTTTGCTGATGTTCCAGTAATGGCAGATTTATACGAAGAAAAAGGACAATTTAAAGTTGGTAGTCAGGGTACATTTTTAATTAACGGTGTTGATCGTGTTATTGTCAGTCAGTTACATAGGTCACCAGGTGCAATTTTTTCTCAAAGTAAAAAAGTCAAAGATTACAGAGGCAAGTCTTATTACATCTCCAGAATAATTCCGATGCGAGGCTCTTGGTTAGATTTTGAATTTGATAGCAATGACTATTTATATGTTCGAATAGATAAAAAGAAAAAGATTTTAGCTACAACATTCTTACAAGCTTTGGGCGTTCCTAAAGATGAAATTATTTCCCTGTTTTATGATTTTGAAACAGTTTCTATGGAAAAAGGTAATTTTTTCAGATCTGTTGATGAAAAATTAATCGGAGCTCGTATAGAACTGGGAATGGTTCCTGATAGTCTTAAATCATTACTTGGAAAAAAAGTAACTAAAGCAACTCTTGATATATTAAAAAAAGAAAACCTTAAAAAATTGCCATTAAAAGAATCTTTTCTTTTAAATAAAGTTTTAAGAAGCGATGTCGTTGATCCTGAAACTGGCGAAATTTTGTTAGATCAAGGTCAGGTTATTACAGAAGATAATTTGGCTGTTTTTAAACAACTTAAAAAGTGTGATTTTGATATTGTTGCATCTTCAGGTTATGTGTTAAAACCTACTATGGCCGTTACATTATCTCAAGATAAATGTAACTCTCAGGATGAGGCCCTTAAAGAACTTCATACTAAGGTTTGGCCGGGCGATAGTTCTGTCATTAACGATATTCAAGAACGTTTGGACAATATGCTATTCAATAGTCGTTTTTACGATCTAACTAAAGTTGGTCGTATCAGAATGAATAGAAAATTAGGTTTGAATATTTCTGAAGATCAAACAGCATTAACTAAAGAAGATATTTTTGCAACGATTAGATACCTTGTAAACCTCCGAGAAAGAGGTGAAGGTGAGTTGGATGATATTGATCATTTGGGCAACAGAAGAGTTAGATTAGTTGGTGAATTATTAAGTAACCAAGTTTACTTAGCGTTTTTAAGAATTGAAAGAATAGTTAGAGAACGTTTAAGAATTCAAGAAACTCATAGTGCATTAATGCCTCAAGACTTTTTGAATGTAAAACCTTTGGCTGTTGTATTGAGAGAATTTTTTGGTACTTGCCAGTTGTCTCAGTTTTTAGATCAAACAAATCCATTATCTGAAGTTGCGCATAAAAGACGTCTGTCGGCCCTTGGACCTGGCGGTGTTATGAAGGATAGAGCTACATATGAAATACGAGACGTTCATACATCTCACTATGGTAGAATTTGTCCTATCGAAACACCTGAAGGTCAAACTGTTGGTCTGATTTCATCATTGGCAACATATGCTATGGTTAACGATTTGGGCTTTATAGAAACGGCTTATAGAGTTGTTAAAGATGAAGCAATTCAAGATCAAGTTGTGTTCTTGGATGCATTTGAAGAAGCAGATAAATATATTGCTCAAGTTGATGCAATTGATTATAAATCTGGCAAATTAAAAAGCGATAAGGTTCTTGCTCGTCATGATGCGAACTTTGTTCACACCACTGCAAATAAGATTCGTTATATCGATCTTTCCCCTAAACAATTGGTTTCTGTATCTACAGCATTGATTCCATTCTTGGAACATGACGACGCTGTTCGTGCCTTGATGGGTTCTAACATGCAACGTCAAGCTGTTCCTTTGATTAGATCAGAGGTACCACTTGTTGGAACAGGTATGGAAAAAGAAATTGTAAAATCTTCTTGTGCTGTTGTTACCGCAAAAAGAAAAGGTATCGTTGAGTACGTATCATCTGATAAAATCATCATCAGATGTGATGAAGATGAATTTGTGAATACCGATGATTGGGTTGCAAATGGTGTTGATACATATTATTTAAGAAAATTCCAAAGATCTTCTTATAGTACATTGATTCATCAATCGCCTATTGTTAAGGTTGGTGAACGTGTCGATGCCGGTGATATTCTAACCGATGGATCATCTATTAAAGATGGCGAATTGGCTTTAGGTTCTAACTTGCGTGTTGCATTTATGGCATGGCATGGTTACAACTTTGAAGACGCGATTATCATTAGTAAACGACTTGTTGCAGATGATGCATTAACTTCTATCCATATTGAAGAATTTGATGTAGATGCACGTGAAACAAAACTTGGGCCTGAAGAAATTACAAGAGACATTCCTAATGCAGGCGATACTGCTTTAGCTGGTTTGGACGAAGACGGTATTGTAAAAATTGGTACACGTGTAAGGCCTGGCGATATTCTGGTTGGTAAAGTAACCATGAAGGGTGATATTCAATATTCCCCAGAAGAAAAGTTATTGCGTGCAATTTTTGGTGAAAAGTCTATTGATGTTAGAGATACTTCCTTGCGCGTACCACCTGGAATAGAGGGTACAGTTGTAGACATAAAAGTCTTTTCAAGAAGTGGTATAAGAAAAGATAGACGTTACAAAGATGTTGTAATAAAAGAAACCAGCAAGTTAGAATCTGATGCTAAATTGCATAAAGCATGTTTAGAAAAGATGCTTAAAGAAAAAATTGCGAACTTGTTAGAAGAATCTAAACCAAAAGGTTTAGCAAAATTGTTCAAGGGAGCAACAATTGATCAATCTAAATTTGCAGAAATGAGTTTGGAAGAAGTTGTAGAATTGAAAATTGATGATGTAAAAATCAAAAAACAAATTCAAGATATGATGGAATCCTATCAAACTCAGCTAAGAATATTGGAAGGCTTAAAAGAAGAAAGAATCAATAGATTGAAGAAGGGGGATCCGCTTCCTTCCGGTGTTATCAAAATGGTAAAAGTTTATATAGCCATGAAGAGAACCATATCTGTTGGTGATAAAATTGCAGGTCGACATGGTAACAAAGGTGTCGTTTCTAACATTGTTCCTAGGGAAGATATGCCATATTTAAAAGATGGCTCACCTGTTGATATTGTTTTAAATCCACTTGGTGTTCCTTCTCGTATGAACGTTGGTCAAATTTTAGAAACCGCGCTTGGCTTTGTTGGTACAACTTATGGTCAAAAATTAAAAGAAATAATCAAAGAAGGTAGCGTTAAAGCTATAAAAGATTCATTGGTTAAATATTATGGTCAAGAATTGATTGATTCGTATGAAAAAATGCACGGATCTGAATGTTTGATCGAGCTTGCAAAACGTGCTTCTCAAGAAGGTGTTTGTTTTGAAACTCCTGTATTTGATGGCGCAAGTTTTGAGGGTAATATTCGACCTATGATGAAAGATCTTGGTCTTCCTGAAACGGGTAGTTTTGATTTATATGATGGACGAACTGGGCTTAAATTTTATCAGCCTGTAACGGTTGGTACCATGTATATTTTGAAACTTATTCACATGGTAGACGATAAATTACACGCACGATCTGTTGGTCCTTATTCTCTTGTTACACAGCAACCTATGGGTGGTAAAGCTCTTATGGGTGGTCAAAGATTGGGTGAAATGGAAGTATGGGCGTTGGAAGCTTATGGTGCAGCTTATACGTTACAAGAAATGTTAACATATAAGTCCGATGACGTAAGTGGTAGACACAAGGTATATGAAGCGATTGTAAGAGGTGAAAACGTTCCAGACCCAGGTTTACCAGAATCATTCAATGTTCTGATTAAGGAACTTCAAAGTTTGGGACTTTCTGTTGATTTGTTTAAAACAGGTAAGGAGAAGGTCAGTGAATAATCAAATACTACAACGTTTTAGAGAGTATATTAAAACAACTCAATTTAATGCGATGAGACTTTCTGTAGCATCTCCTGAAAAGATAAAAGCTTTATCTTATGGTGAAGTTAAAAAAACAGAAACTATTAATTATAGAACGTTAAAACCTGAAAGAGACGGTTTGTTTTGCGCAAGAATTTTTGGTCCTCAAAAAGACTGGGAATGTAATTGTGGTAAATATAAACGAATGAAACATCGTGGCGTTACTTGTGAAAAGTGCGGTGTGGAAGTAATTCAGGCAAGAGTTCGAAGAGAAAGAATGGGTCACATTGATTTGGTTGCACCTGTATGCCATATTTGGTACTTAAAGGGTATTCCAAGTTATTTAGGTCTTATTTTGGATTCACCAATAAAAGATCTTGAAAGAGTGATTTATTTTGATTCTTATATTGTTGTTCATCAGGGTGATTCTCCATATCCACGAAAAACATTGTTAACTAATTCTGAATATGAATCTTATGTAGAAAATCATGTTGAGGATATTGACTTTGTTGCAAAAAGTGGTGCAGAAGCAATTAAAGACTTGCTTGAATTGATTGATCTAGATTTAGAAATTGCAAAATTAGAAAAAGATTATTTGGAAACTTCTTCTGTTGCATCACGTCATAAGATTATGAGAAGAATTAAGGTTTTCACATCTTTGTCATCTGCAGGTATTAGACCTGAGTGGATGGTTATGAGTGTTCTACCTGTTCTTCCTCCAGATTTGAGACCATTGGTGCCTTTGGAAGGTGGTAGGTTTGCCAGCTCTGATTTAAATGAATTGTATAGACGTGTTTTGAATAGAAATATTCGTCTAAGAAGATTGTATGAAATCGAGGCACCAGATGTCATTATTAAAAATGAAAAAAGAATGCTTCAAGAATCTGTTGATGCGTTGATTGATAATGGTAAGAGAGGTCAGGCTGTTAGAGGTTCTAATAAGCGTCCGCTCAAATCATTGAGTGAAATGCTTCGTGGTAAACAGGGTCGATTCCGTCAAAATCTTTTGGGTAAACGTGTTGATTATTCTGCTCGTTCTGTAATCGTTGTAGATCCAGAATTAAAAATGGATCAATGTGGTTTGCCAAAAATTATGGCTTTGGAATTGTTTAAATCATATGTTTTTGCTGGTTTATTAGAGCGTGAAATAGCACCTAATTTACGTATGGCAAAAAAAATGGTTGAAGATTTAAAACCAGAAATTTGGGACGTTTTGGATGATGTTGTTGAGAACAAAAAAGTTCTTTTAAACCGTGCTCCAACGCTCCATAGATTGGGTATTCAGGCGTTTAAACCTATTTTGGTTGATGGTAAGGCTATTAAGCTTCATCCGTTAGTTTGTTCGGCATTTAACGCTGACTTCGATGGTGACCAAATGGCAGTTCATTTACCGTTAAGTATTAACGCTCAAAAAGAAGCAACAGAGTTGATTCTTTCTACTCAAAATATTCTATCACCGGCAAATGGTCGTCCTATTACGGTTCCATCTCAAGATATGATTCTTGGTTTGCATTACTTAACAAAGGCTCGTGCTAATTTGAAAGGTGAAGGTATTATATTTGGTTCTCCAAAAGAAGTTATTGCAGCTCATCAACATGATGAAGTGGAATTGCATTCTCAAATAAAAATTCGAGTTAATACTGGTGAAATAGTTAATTCAACTGTTGGTCGAGCAATTTTGTTTGATTCACTTCCAGAAGGTTCTGAATATCATTGGGTTAATAAGGTTATTAAGAAAAAAGACGTAACAAAATTAATTGAAAAAATATTCTTCCGTTTTGGACAAGAAAAAACAGTTGTTTGTTTAGATAAAATCAAGAAATTAGGTTTTTATTACGTAACCATTAGTGGTTCATCTTTCCCAATGGAAGGATTAATTACTCCTCCTAAAAAAGATGAGATTCTTGCAAAAGCAGAACAAGCTGTTGCTAAGGTTGAAGGCTTGTATATGGATGGTGCTATTACTAATGGTGAACGATATAACAAAGTTATTAGTATTTGGGGTAATGCAACCGCAGATATAGCTTCAGATATGTTGCAAGAATTAGAAGTTAGAAATCAAAAAGCGTATGCCAACGTTGATAAATCAAATGAGCCGTTTAATCCGATATTCATGATGTTAGATTCTGGAGCTCGTGGTTCTAAAGAACAAATTAAGCAGTTGATAGGTATAAGAGGTTTGATGGCTAAACCGTCTGGTGAAATTATGGAAACACCGGTTAAGACGAACTTTAAAGATGGTTTGTCTGTGTATGAATACTTTATTTCAACACACGGTGCTCGTAAAGGTCAAGCCGATACAGCGTTGAAAACTGCAAACTCTGGTTATTTAACTCGTAGACTTGTGGACGTAGCTCAAGATTTAGTTGTAACAATGGATGATTGTCAAACTCTCGGTTATATCGAAGTTGAGGCATTAAGTGAATCTGGAAATATTCTTTATCCATTAGCATCAAGATCATTTGGTCGAACTTTGGCTGCGGATGTAAATGATCCAATCTCTGGTGAATTGTTGTTTAAACAAGGTCACATAATGAAAAGAGAAGATCTTCCTACATTAGAAAATTCGGCTGTAAATAAAATTTTGGTTAGATCTGCTTTAACATGTCAGGCAAAACGAGGTATTTGCGCAAAGTGTTATGGGCTTGATATGTCAAAAGGCGATTTGGTTGATATAGGTGCAACTGTTGGTATCATTGCAGCACAGTCGATTGGTGAACCTGGTACTCAGCTTACTATGAGAACTTTCCACATGGGTGGTATTGCTAGCGGCACACAAGAAGTTGCTGTGATGCGAGCAAAACATGATGGTGTTGTTGAGTTGCGAGGTGTTAGAACTGTTGAAAATAGAGATGGTCAGTTAGTTGTTCTTAGCCGAAAAGCTAAACTTGTTATTTTCTCTAAAGATGGTCGTGAACTTCAAAATCAAGTTCTGGAATATGGTACAATATTGCATGTAAAAGACGGTCAAGAGGTTAAAATTGGCGATACATTAGCTGAAATAAATGTATTGAGTAAAGTATTGTTAACTGAACGCAAGGGTAAGGTCAAACTTACTGATTTGGTTGAAAATGTTACTGTTCAAGATACGTTTGATGAGGCTACTGGTAAAACTACAAAAATTGTTCTTGATTATAAGAGTGATAAGTATCAGCCAGCAGTTAATATTTTAGATGAAAATGGTGATGAAATAGTTTCTTATCACTTGCCAACAGGAGCTCACATTATTGTTGGAGACGGTGAAGAAGTTCAAGTTGGTGATGTTCTTGTTAAAATGCCTAAAGAATTATCAAAAACCAAAGATATTACCGGGGGTCTTCCAAGAATTGCTGAATTGTTTGAAGCTCGATCTTCAAGTGATCCAGCTATACTTGCAGACATTGATGGTGAAGTGGTCTTTGGTGGCTTGCATAGAGGTATGAGAAAGGTTAGCGTTGTAAATGGCGAAGAATCTTTTGATTACTTAGTTCCAAGAGGCAGACAATTGAATGTTGTTAACGGTGAAAAAGTAAGTGCCGGTGATTCACTGACAACAGGAATACCAGTTCTCCATGATATGCTTAGAATTTTGGGGCCTGATGTCTTGCAAAGATATTTAGTTGACCAGATTCAAGAAATTTATAGGTTGCAGGGCGTAGACATTAATGACAGACATATTGAATTAATTGTTCGTCAAATGATGCGTAAGGTCAGGGTTGTTGAGCCAGGCGATACTAGTTTCTTGATTGGTGATAGAATCGATCGAATGCACTTTAAGTCTGTAAACAAAGCTTTAAGAGCAGAAGGTAAAAAGCCAGCAGTGGCAAAACCTGTATTAATGGGTATAACCACAGCTTCCTTAGTGACAGAAAGTTTTATTTCTGCTGCTTCCTTCCAGGAAACAACAAGAATTTTAACTGAAGCTTCTGTTGCAGGACAGGTAGATTTCCTGTATGGTCTTAAAGAGAACGTTATTATTGGTAAACTAATACCTGCAGGTACAGGCATAAAATCATTTAGTGATAAATACCTTGGGCAAGATAAAGATACTGATAATGATTTAGAGATTGTAAAATTAGCAGTTGAAAAATAATTTTTGGCAGGCGCGTAGCTCAGTGGTAGAGCACTGCTTTGACGTAGCAGGGGTCGGCGGTCCAATCCCGCCCGCGCCTACCAGTGTAAGATGAATTGATTAGGTTTAATTTAAGAAGGCTTAACTTAGATGTTAACAAAAGAAGAAAAAAACAAAATAATTGCAGAATTTAAGACATCAGAAAATGATAAAGGTTCTATAGAACTGCAAGTTGCGTTATTAACAAATGATATAAAAAATTTAACAAATCATATGAATCAATTTCCAAAGGATTTTAGTTCTAAACGTGGTTTGTTGAAAAAAGTTTCTCAAAGACGTAAATTCTTACGTTATTTAGAGGATAAGAATTTCAATGCATACAAAGATTTAATAAATCGATTAGATATTAGAGGCTAAAAGTTTTGTTAATAATTTGTTTAAATATTTTTAAGGTGCTAGATGGCAAAAATTTTTAAATTAGAAGAATTCGGCTATGAAGTCGAGATTGGTAAGTTTGCGGGGCAAGCTGATGGTGCTGTGATGTTTAAAAATGGCGGCACATATTTGCTTTCAACCGTTGTAGCAGAACCGACCAAAGACTTTCCTGGTTTTTTTCCTCTCTCGGTTGACTATAGAGAGCAATTTGCTGCTGCAGGTAGAATCCCAGGTGGTTATTTTAAGAGAGAAGGAAAGCCATCTGACTTAGAAGTTCTTACTTCTAGATTAATTGATAGAGCTCTACGTCCATTATTTCCAGAAGATTATTTCAATTCAGTACAAGTGTTAAATACTCTTTATTCCTTTGATAAGGTCCATAATCCTAACAGTATAGTTCTTATGGCTGCATCATTAGCACTTTCTATATCTAAGGTTCCTTTCATGGGACCAGTTGGTGTTGTTGAAATTGGCCGTGTTGATGGAAAACTTGTTTTAGATCCAAATAGTACAGATAGAGAAAAATCTGATGTAAAGATTGTTGTTGCTGGAACAGATGAAGGCATCAACATGGTTGAAGGTTCTTGTGATCAAATTTCAGAAAAAGAATTTTTAGATATTCTATTCTTAGCGCATGAAAAAATAAAAAAACAGGTTGTTTGGCAAAAAGAGATTCAAAAAGAATTAGGCATTGTTAAAGATCCTGTTAAAAATTCTTTTGATTGGAATCTTTGGAAAGAAAGAGCCTTTAAGTTTTTGACAGAAGAAAAAGTTCAAACTGTTTATGTAGATGACAAAGTCATTCGAGCAGAACGTCTTGCTAAATTAAAAGAAGATTTTAATGAATTGCATCGTGGGGAAATAGAGGCAGAAGAAGGTTTGTTCCAAGTAGTGGATTATATTTTTGAGCAAGCATTAAAAGTTCAGATGACCGACATGATAATTTCTTCTGGAAAAAGAACAGATGGAAGATCTTATGATCAAGTTAGAAAAATTGATGTTGAAGTAGGTCTTTTACCGTTTACACACGGCTCAGCTTTGTTTAAGCGTGGTAGGACTCAGGCATTAGTTACAACTACATTGGGTGGCGGACAAGATGCATTAAAACAAGATGACTTAATGTCTGTAAAGCCAGTTGAAAAAAAGTTTATGCTTCATTATAATTTTCCTCCTTTTTCTGTTGGTGAAGCACGAGCTGTTAGGGGTGTAGGAAGAAGAGAAGTTGGTCATGGTTATTTGGCAGAATCTTCTTTTAAATATGTACTCCCTGCAGAAAGTGATTTCCCATATGTGATTCGTGTTGTTTCTGACATTCTTGAATCTGATGGTTCTAGTTCCATGGCGACAGTTTGTGGTACAACAATGTCGTTGATGGATGCTGGTGTTCCTATTTCTAATATGGTTAGTGGTGTTGCCATGGGCTTGTTACAAAGTCAATCTGGTAAATTTCAAGTCTTGACCGATATTTCTGGATTTGAAGATAATTTTGGGTTGATGGATTTTAAAGTTACAGGTACTGAAAAAGGCATCACTGCAATTCAGATGGATATCAAATACAAGGGTGGTTTGCCTAGAGATGTTTTTGAATCGGCACTAGCGCAAGCTTTAGCTGGTAGAACGCATATTATGGGTGAAATGAAGAATGTTATGGATAAGCCTAGAGCAGAGCTTTCCAAATTTGTTCCAAAAGTTGTTGTTGTTAAAGTTAACAAAGATAAAATTGGTGCGATCATCGGGCCCGGTGGTAAAAATATCAAAGAAATTATTGAAAAAACATCTACATCAATTGATATTGATGATGATGGTTTTGTTAAAATCTTTGGCACACCAGGTGAGTTGATGGATAAGGCAATCGTTTGGGTGAAAGTCCTCGGTGGTGAGTTAGAAAGGGGAATGAAATTCTCAGGCAAGATCAAAAAAATAGCTGAGTTTGGTCTGTTTGTTGAATTAGTTCCTGGCCAAGATGGATTGGTTCATATTTCTGCTATTCCAAAAGAACAGCAAAAAGATATGGAGAGATTCTATAAAGTTGGTGATGTAATGGATGTTATTGTAGAGGATTATGATAAATTCTCTGGTCGTATTAAGTTAAAACCTAATAAATCGTAAAGAAATAAATAATGATGGATAGAGAACAGTTTGGTTCAGATGCAAACGTTGTTTCATTAAAAGTAGATAGAAAAAAAATCGGTGCCATTATTGGTTCTGGCGGCAAAAATATTAAGGAAATCGTAAGATTAACTGGAACAAAGATCGACGTTAAAGATGACGGTTCAGTAAAGGTTATCGGCGAAGCTGGTCCAAAAATGGATAAAGCGGTTTTATGGGTTAAGACTTTAGCTGGTGAAATTGAAAAAGGCATGCAATTCCAAGGTAAAATCAAAAAGATTCTAGAATTTGGTATCTTTGTTGAATTGGTTCCTGGAAAAGATGGTTTATTGCACATTTCATCAATTCCAAAAGAACACCAAGAACAAATGGATCTTTACTACCAAATCGGCGCACCATTAAATGTTGCTATCGAAAACTATGATAAGTTTACAGGTAGAATTAAATTGAGATTCAGCTAAATTTTCTCAATTAAATTTGATTTTTTAAAAAAGTTCCTCGGGTTTAATCCCGGGGAACTTTTTTTTGAAATATTTGAATTATTCTTGAATCAAAATAGGAACTCTGTAAACTGAAAATATATTCAAATTTTAAGTAATTAATCAGTGTTTTACGTAATTGTAGTCGAAAAATTCAATTTAATTTTTACTAGATAAAAATACATAAATTTGTTGCCACCAAGGATAAAATTATGAAGTTTATAGATTTTATTTGTCAGCCAGATAATCTAAAAAAATTAGATCAATTTCACTGTACTTGTTTTTTTTCTGAAAATTTTCCTCTTCTTGCATTTTCTTTGTGGTTAAAAGATTTTGAAAATAAAATTAAGCAACGAGTTGAGCGAGTTGATTTGCAATATTCTAGTCTGAATGATCTTAAGCCAAGTTTGGAATCAACTTTTTTGGGCCAAACAAAATTTTATTGGTTAGGTAATTTTTCAACATTGACAGCTGTAGAAAAAAAAAGTTGGAAGATGTATTTAGAAAGTTATTCTGGTCCAAATAAATTGATGTTTTTTGCCGAGAGTAAAGACGATTTTATTTTTAAAAATTGTTTGCGGATTGAAGTTGAGAATGGCATTAAACAAGCTCAATATGAACAATTAAGTGTCTTGTTGGATCCACGAAGACCATCTGATTTATTTATAAATAAATTATTCCTACAAATAGATTCTATTTCACTAGATCAAGCGATGTTGTTTTTATATTATCAAAAACTTTTGGGTAATCGCTTAGATGATTTTTTTGAAATGATCGCCCCCAAAATATTGATTGCAGAAAAATCTTTGTTCAAATTAAGTCAGGCCTTCTTTGGTAAAGAAGGCAGGATTTTTTTTGATCTTTGGCAAAAATGTAAAGATGATTATTCGGAAATGTTTTGGGTAGCCTATTGGTCAGATCAGATTTTTAGAGCAACTTGTTATGTACGGTTAAGTAGAAAAAAAGAGATGTTAGAGGCAAAGCGTATAGGTTATAAATTGCCCTTCTTATTCTTACAAAAAGATTGGAAAGAGTTCAATTCTAAAGAACTTACAAATGCTCATGACTTTCTTTACGATTTAGATTTTGGTTTGAAAAATGGTGTTTCGGAAATCGGTCTTGAATTATTTTACATAAAATTTTTGACTGGTAAATTTGCTTAGCAATTTTGTTAGAAATATTTAAGATAATAAAAAATCCCTTGCGATTGCGCGAGGGATTTTTTATGTAATTTGTAAATGAATAATTATTGATTGTTTGAATTGGCTTATTTATCCGATCTATTAGGAAAAATGGTATCTTCCCATTCATTATTTTGCATAACAACTTCTAATGCATTTGGAGTATCATTATATTTTGTGCGTTCGTTTAATAATTTTCCAAGTTTGTTTTGTTGGGAATGATTTAAGCCATGTTTTTCTTGAATTACTAGCAATTCCTCAATTTGTTTGTCTAGTTCGGTTACATATTTGACATCGCTGATCCATTGTTTTTGTTTTTGGTGTGCTTCACGTTCTGCTTCAAAATCATATTCTTCATCTGAAGAATCGTTTGATGATGCAAGCAGTCCTAAATTTACGCTTAGCAATAAAGATAAACTTAAGTATTTTGTTAATTTGTTCATAAATATCTTTCTTTTATTGTGAAATAAACATTGATTTAACGAATGTTTATGAGTGTAAACTAATTTTAAATATAAGCAATATGTTGATTTGAAATTATTTAAGGTAATAAAAATGCCTTGCGATTGTGCGAGGCATTTTTAATTTTAGTGTTGTTTAGTTATTAAATTATTTTGAGTTAAAATGCTCTTTCTAAAATGCTTTGGTGATCTATTTGTTTTTTATTTGTCGCACATAATAGATACGACTTCTTGGTCTAAATCTTTTTCTAATATTTCTATGCAGTACATTTGCCCACTTATTTCTATTACGATGTCATTATTTGGACTTTCAAATGTTTCAAAAGGTGTATTGTTCATTTCAGAATAGGATAATTCAAGATCTTGTATTGAAATGTTTTTTTTATGTAGTCCTGGTAACATTGGAGGTTTGGGTGGAAGCTTCATGAGTTTTAACATGATTTTTTCAGGTTTTGGTGGAACGGGCAAGTGTTCAGTTATATTTTTTACAGATAGTTTTTCTATTATTTGGGTTTGAATTTCTTCTTTTATATTTTGAATTATTTCTTCTTTAATCTCTTTGCTGTTTTCTATGATTATTTCAGCGACAACTTTTTCTGTTAGATGGGCGATTATTTTTATGTCCTCTTTTGTTAGCTCATTATTTTTTAATCTTTGACCAAAGCGAACCCATCTAAGCGATTCTGATGTAAACCGTGTAACGGGATTATTCCAGATACAGCTTAAGAAAGTATAAAAAAAGGAATTATTAGTTGTTGAATTATCTCTTTCTGATGCAACTAGACTCAATGATAGGCTTAGGCTTAATATTAAAAATAGTTTTTTCAAAAAAATCTCCTTTTTTAGGATCTAAATATTCATTTATAAAAATCTATCTGGTTGTACAATACCACCTGAAATTATTAAAGCCATTGCTTCTTGTCGAGTAAGTTCGGTTGTTTTGAATTCGTTTTCATTCGCCATTATAAAAAAGCCTGAAGTCGGATTTGGTGTAGTTGGTATGAAAATATTGAAATATTTTTTGTTTGAATCTGGTGATATTGCAGAAGCTACTTCTCCTGTTAAAAATCCGAGGCTGTAGACACGATCTCTAGGAAATTCAACAAGAACTACTTGTTGGAAGCTTAATTTATCTTGTGTGGAAAATGCATGTACAATTCGCTTAATGCCTTTATAAACAGGGCTGATAAGCGGTATTCTGGTTACTAAATGTTCAATTTGATGAACTAGCGCCTTTAAAATAAAAAATTTAGATATTATTCCTAAAATTAATATTAATAAAATTACTAAAATAATTTCTGAATGAGGTATGGCGTAGAGCGCAGTTGGTTGAAAATCATGAATGGGCGCAAGCCAGTCCTTTAACAGTTTGAATGAGAATGAAAATAATGCGTAGGTTAAAGTTATTGGTAAAATTAAAAATAGACCATTTAAAAAAATGTTCCACAGGTAATCAAAAAATTTTGTAAATATGTTTTTTTTCATTTTTTTCCTTTTGATTGTTTAAATGGTTCCTAAAATTTGCATTAATTCGTTCGCCAAATTTGTTGCAATATTTTGTGTATTTATTAAATCTGAATTTTCTACCATAACACGAAGAAGATTTTCAGTTCCAGAATATCTAATAAGAATTCTTCCAGATATTAAATTTTGCTCTGTTTTTTTAATTATTTCTGCGATGCAAGGGGTGTCTAAAGGTAATTTATTTGCAACTTTTAAGTTGATTAAAACTTGTGGATATTTTTTGAACGATGCAAAATTCCAATTGTTTGTTAATTCAAGAGACTCTAAGGTTTTAAGAGCTGCAAAAATTCCATCACTTACATTCATAAATTCAGAAATGATTATATGTCCTGATGGTTCTGCACCAAGGATGCTTTGAACTTCTGTTAATTTTTCAGCTACGTTTTTGTCACCAACTTTTGCTCGAATGAATGTTTTATTTTCGGTAGAAGTTTTTTTAGCAAGACCTTCATTGCTCATTATAGTGCCCACAATTATTTTTTGATCTTTGTAATTAGGATGCTGTGAAAGTACGTATAAAATATCATCGCCGTCCTTTTCATTTCCAAACTTGTCTAGCATGCAAACTCTATCGCCATCGCCATCAAATGCAACTGTGCATTCAGCGTTATGTTTTAAAACGAGTTCTTCTAATTTTTTAATGTTTGTACTTCCGCAATTTTGATTGATATTTGTCCCTGTTGGTTGCGAGCTGACAATAATTAACTCTGCTCCAAGCGCTGTGAAAATATCTGGAGCTAAATTGCTGGCGGCGCCATTTGCGCAATCTAAAATTATTTTTTTGCCAATTAAAAATTTAGTTGCAAAGTGTTGTAACACAGCATCTTTATAAATTTGATTTTTATTTATTGATTGAAGAGATCCAAAAATTTGATAAGCATTTGGGCTAGGTGTTTCTAATTCCATGCATATTGCAATTTCATCTTCTTGCGTGAGTCGTTTGCCACCATTTGAAAAGATTTTTATCCCATTGTCATGATATGGATTATGAGATGCGGTGATCATTATTCCTAAGTTAAATGAACTATCGATTTGCATAATTTTTGCAAGTGCGGGTGTTGTTAGTATACCTGTATCAATTATTTCGAGTTGGTGTAAAAGAAGGCTTGAACAAAGAGTTGATTTAATAAAATCACACGAGATGCGTGTATCATGAGCTATTAAAATTTTAGGAATATTGGAGTTTTTTTTTGACCAAATGGCTATTGCATTTCCTAGTTTGAATATATTTTCAACTGTTAGTTGTCCAATTCCAACTTTATTGCGAATTCCATCTGTTCCAAAAGGATTTGTTTTAAAAGTGGTTTTCATGTTTGTATAGATTGTTCCGGTTTATGTTTTATATATATCATTAAATTAGATGGGGAACATTGTACCAGTTTAATCTGTTCAGGTAAAAATAAATTCTCACCACCAACATGTACTAAATTTGGGCCCTCTTTTAAATCTTTTGCGTCAATGTGTAAGGCAAGTGCCTTTGTATCCAAACTATAAAAATTTTGCCGATTGCTATTTAAAGTTATTTGTAAATTTTCAGGGGATTCTATTTCTGTTTGTTCGTCAATATTGTAAAAGCAGACAGGAATTGTTTGAGACACATTTGTTTTATGATTCTGACTGAAAATAAACCAAAAACTATATCCTATAAATAATGATGCAATTTTAAGCGTCGAGTTGTTGAGAATTTTGTTTTTCATTTTTAATCACCTCTCTTTTTTGAGTTGAGTCTTGAACAGCTAAAAATCTTTTTAATATTTTTATTGTGCCACTTGCATTAATGTTTTCTAATAGTACGCCTTCAGAAATTATGCTAAACGACCGGTTTTTGGGGTTAGTTTTTAAAATTAAACAGTCTGTTTGTTTGGTAAAAAAGAGAGCGTCTTGTTTCCATTTGTGTAGCTCTTTTGCTTCTTCTGTTATCCATTGTTCATCAATTGATGTTGACCATTCTGTGTTAATGGCAAGGAGCTTGCCCTTGCAAGAGAGCCAAATCATTTTTTTTGGTTCAAAATTTGAGTTGTTTATTAATAGCCCAACAAGATCTTTTTCAAATTCGGCATTCAATCTAAAATTTGTTTTTACTAATTCTTCAAGAGGGTATGTTTTTTCAAGTAGGAATGTAATTTCTTGTTCATCATTTATGGCACTTAAACTTGATGCCAACAGTTGGCCAACCCAGTCAGATTTTACGGTTTTTGCCGGTTTAATTTTTGTAAGACTAACAAAATTTTGTTGTAGTAGTCGTTGATGCATAAGTATAAATAACATTATAGTAACAGGCGAAAACAAGAACATGAAAGAACTTATAGCAGAAAGGTTTATTGTGTAAGCGGCTATTGCTATGCAAAAGTATCCATAAAAGGCAGGTAATAAATTGTGGGATTTGTCTTTTTTGAGCCAAAGAGAAAAATAATAAAAAAGAGAGGAAAAAAAACTTATTTCTATAATGTCTCTCCAGCCAACAAAATAGAAGTGTTGAACATATATTTCCTGAAAAAAATTGGGAATATTCATAAACAATCTCCTTTGCAAAAATGAATATTGCACACTCTACATAAAAATGATTAGTTTTTTAATCATTTAGTATCCTTTTTTGGGGAAAGGCTTTTTAAGGTCTATCTTTTATAGAATTTTAAATATCTTGGTTTTGGTAAATTTTCTTTAATTTTTTTATATGTTGTTTGCTTTTTTGTTTTGTTTTACACTATTTTTTTATTTTAAATGTAAAAATATGTTTTTAAGGATATTTATGGAAATAAAAGAAACAATTTTAACTGGCGATCGTCCGACCGGAAAATTACACTTGGGGCATTATGTTGGTTCACTAAAAAATCGAGTTGAGTTGCAAGATAAATATAAACAATTTGTTATGATCGCTGATGCACAAGCTTTAACAGATAATGCAGAGAATCCAGAAAAAGTTCGTGAAAATGTTTTGGAAGTTGCGATGGATTATTTGGCTGTTGGTTTGGATCCAAAAAAGACAACAATTTTTATTCAGTCAATGGTTCCAGAAATTGCAGAATTGACTGTTTTTTATTTGAATTTGGTAACAGTTAATAGATTAAGTCGAAATCCGACAGTTAAGACTGAAATTCAGCAAAAGGGATTTGGGCAAAGTGTGCCGGCAGGTTTTTTTGTTTACCCTGTTAGTCAGGCGGCAGATATTACCTGTGTGCAGGGAACATTAGTTCCAGTTGGAGAAGATCAGCTGCCAATGATTGAACAAACAAATGAAATAGTTAGATCTTTTAATCGAATTTATAAAACTGACATTTTAAAAGAATGTAAGGCTTTACTTCCCAAAATAGGCGGAAGACTTCCGGGTATTGATGGTCAGGCAAAAATGAGTAAATCTTTGGGCAATGCTATTTATCTTTCAGATCCAGAGGATGTTTTATTACAAAAAGTTATGAAAATGTACACAGACCCTAATCATTTAAGAGTAGATGATCCGGGTCAGATAGAAGGTAATGTTGTCTTTTCATATTTAGATATATTTGATGGAGATAAGGAAAAGGTTGAAGAGCTAAAGGCCCATTATCAAAAAGGCGGTCTTGGAGACGTAAAGCTTAAAAAGTATTTATTTGAAGTTTTGAATAATTTTTTAAAGCCTATTCGGGAAAAAAGAAAAGAATTAGAAAAAAATCCTCAGGAAGTGATGAAGATTGTTTTGGATGGCACAGAAAAAGCACGTGAAGTTGCAAAAGAGGTTTATTCTAAAGTGCGAAAAGCTATGTGTTTAGACTATAAATAGATTAAATTTAAAATAATTCTTTATTTTAAGATTATGTTTCTGTTACTTTCTAATTAAGGGAAAAATAGAGGTTAAGGGTTAGAGGGGAGAGACGGAAATGGAAAATAGAAATTCTGGAAGGGGAAGTGGGGTCACCGGAGGGTTGTTTAGGGATTATGCTATTCCGGGTTTTGCTGTAGCATTGTTTACAACACTTTTTGCTTTATATTTATATAATTTATTTCAAGAAGCCAAAGTTGTTACTAATCAGATTATTTCAAGTGATGTTCAACAGCTAGCTAAAATCTTTGAACAGATTGATAGTCAATGTAAAATCTTAAGTTTTGAACACGAAAAAAATTGGATCGATTTTTTAACGGTAGAAAAATTTATTGGCTCTGAAGTTGGTGCGATGAATTTGGCCTACCCAAAAAAATGGCAAGGACCATATATTGATGACAATCCGACTATTCAAGAATATCAATATCAAGTTTTATTAAATTTCAAAGGATACTATGTTGTGCCAGCAGATGGTGTTCGGTTGGCTAATGGCAAGGTTATAGGTAAAGATATTCTTCTTAATCGAAAATCAGATATAGATAAACTTTTAGAAAATGGTGATTTGGTTATCAATGGTAAGGCTCAGGCTGCAAAAATAAATATTGGAATTAAAGATCTGCAAGATGTGATAACTCAAGATATTATTTTGGCTCAAAAGCGATCATCCTTTTTGAAAAGAGCATCGGTTTTAGTTTAATTAATCTAAATGAGGGTTGTAGATTTAGGGGAAGTGGGGATGAAAAAATTGCTTTGCGCAATTAGTCTAATTTTTAGTCAAATGTGTTTTGCAGATTATATTGTGGTCAAGGGTGATAAATTACCCTATCAAGAATTAACAAAAGAAGAATTTGATCAAGTTTCTAAAATTTTAAATAAATATCAATTTCCAATGTGTTTGGGCTATATCTCTGAATATCGCAAAAGTATGAAAGAAAAATATTTTCATTTTAGGAAAACAGCGGAGCCATTTAAGTATTATGAAAAAGTTCCTTCAATATCAGGTAAGATGGCTAAAAAACAGTTGCAGAAATGGGATCCTGAAAAGCTAAAAGAACAATTCGAAGAAAAAAACTCAGCAGAAGGAACTCGTAAACGTACTTATGTGGAGTATCCTCAAAGTATTTTTTATGATCCAAGCTTGGGTGATTTAACACAGGCAGAAATTAATGAGCTTTGTGAATTGGGCGAACAGGAATTTTTACAGAAAAAGATTACTGAAATTAATCCAGAATTTAAATTGATATTTGTTCCTAAAACGATGTATGAATATTTATTTTTTGTGGTTTTTTTACGAAATTTAAAAGACCTTATTGCTCATCCAGATATTATTGATTTGCAAAAGCAGATCAAAGAAGAATCAGATTTGACTTCGGCCAAAAAGAAACAATTGGAAGAAGATTTGAGAAACAAATTAATAGATTTATTTAATAATACTAAATATGCATTGGCTTCAATTATATTGGTAAATTCTAATTTTTTTAAAAAGGATAGTCGTGACGAAAGAATTATAAAAGATAAAAATATTATCTTTTATTTGAACAATAAAATCGTAGAAGAACTTAATAATAAAAATCTTGGTGAAATCACGTCTGATAGTATTGAAGAATTAGTGAATTCTAGTTGTGAATTTTGTTCATTGTTAAAGGAAGTTGCTCCGTTTAGTGAAATTTTTTTTGATATATTGAGTGTGCCAAATTATTGGAAAAATGTAAGAAAGGGTTTTGTTAGAAAACATTTTGATCAAGAACTCCAAAAAAGACAAAGCTTGTGTGTTCCAGGCGCATTTATTAAAGAGGAATTTGAAACTCATAATAAAAATGAGTTTTTATTGTACCGAGAGTTTAGCTCAATTGTGAATGAAGATGATGGAGCGCTTTTTCTAGATAAAATAATTAAGATTCTTCCGGAGTTTACATTATTGCATGACATCAATGATTATGGTATTTCTTATGGTAATTCGCTTTATGCGGGTTTTTTTAGGGATCCTACTGCTTGTGTAATTTATTTTCCATTATGTGAAAAACGTTCGGTGTACGCCTTAAAAATCAATGAGTGTAATTTTGTTAAAAATAAAAAAAGTTTTGTAAGAAGGCATTTAATTATTCCCCCTTTAAATACAATCGAAGGTTTATTAAGTAAAGGAGAATTGTTTCACTCTCGGTTAATGACATTGGATCCAGGAGTTCTTAGACGAAAGACAAAAAATAAAAATCTACCAACAAAAAAAGAACTTGATATTGAAAAAGAATATCAAGATTATTTGCAAGAAAACGCAGTTATTTTAAATAAAACGGATGATAAATTTATTTCTTATGAAGAATGGTACGAGCAAAATGAATCAAAACCTAAAGAAAAATAACTAAGGGTTGTTACAACAGCTTTAAGAATGACGAATCCAATTTTTTAATTCCAGATTTAAATTTGACGGTGACTTTAAAGTTGCCGTCATCTTTTTTTTCTACGTCATCGATTAGTCCAACACCAAACTTTGGGTGTGTAACTGCACGACTCTTTTTCCATACAGAGCTTACAGATTGTACGGGTTGAGGTTGTTTAACAGTTCCTGTGCCAAGTTTATGCGCAAATTCCTTGTATTTGTTCACAATGGTTGATGGTTTAAGATTCGGTTTACTTGATTCCCCAAATGTTATTATAGATCCTGGCCCAAATGAACCTTTTAGTCCAATCCAGTCGCTAAATAGTCGAGCAAAATGATGTTCACCCATGTATGCGCAGTCTTCAATTTGTATTAGGTCTTGAGGAACTTCATCAAAAAAACGGGACGAAGTTTGTTCTTCCATTTGTCCATAAGCGTATCTATGTTTTGAGTGACTTAGTAAAAGTCTTTCTTTTGCCCTTGTCATTCCTACGTAAAACAATCGGCGTTCTTCTTCTAGTTTGTTATCTTCATAAATTGAACGTGTGCTCGGAAATATACCTTCTTCTAATCCTGTCATGATTACGTTTTCAAATTCTAAACCTTTTGCTGCGTGCAAAGTCATAAGTTGAACAAAATCTTTGGCTTCATTTTTGTCAGAAAGTTTGTCTTGAATTAATGCAACTTCATCTAAAAATTTTGAAACGGTATCAATTTTTTGACCTTCAAAAAAATCTATGGCTCGTGCAAGTTCTTTTATGTTGCCAATACGTTCTTCGGCTTCTTCTATTTCATGATTTGCTTTAATGTATGGAATGTATTGGGTGCGTTCTAAAATACGCGCTAAACAAAGATTCGGCTTATCGGAGCCTGTTAAGTTTTCAAAACATTTTGTAAAGGCTAAAAGGCTTTCTGCTTTTGATTTTGTAATAACTTTATCTTCAATTAATTTATTAGATAATTCATCAAATTTTAAAAATGGATTTAGATTCCAGTGATCATAAAATACTTCTTCAAATTGTTCGCCTAGCTTTCTTGAAGGAGTGTTTATAACTCTGAAGAAAGAAACTCTATCGAATGGATTTGCAACCAATCGCATGTAGGCAAGAAGATCTTTGATTTCTTTTCGTTCATAGAATTGAACACCACCTACAATTTTGTAGGGTATTGAATTTTTAATAAGGGCTTCTTCAATTGTTCGTGATTGAAAGTGAGTTCTGTAAAGTACAGCGCAATCTTTGAGGGGTTTTTCTTTTGAATAGACCTTTAAGAAGCTAGCAATAATATCACCTTCTTGATAATTTGACGTGCAGCAAAGCCCTTTGATTCGATTTCGCGCTTGTTTTTCGGACCACAGTTTTTTGGGATTTCTATTTTTATTATTTGCAATAACATGGTTGGCTGCTTCTAAAATTGGTTGAACTGATCGGTAGTTTTGTTCAATTTTGATTTGGTGTGTTTCTGGAAAATCTTTTTTGATTTGCATGATGTTATCAACAGTTGCACCACGCCAGGAGTAAATAGATTGATCTTCATCTCCAACAATACAAAGTGAATCTACCATTATTTGATCACTGTTTTTACACATTTGTTTTAAAAGTGCGTGCTGAACAACGTTTGTATCTTGATATTCATCTACAAGAATGTGTTGAACGCGTTCGTGAAATTGATCCTTAAAACGTTTGCTTTTTTTAAAAAGATGTAACGCTTCAAGCATTAAATCATCAAAATCTAAGCAGTTGCTTTTTAATTTTTCTTCTTCGTATTTAATATAAATTTGGTGAAGCAAAGGATCTTTTTTAAAGTATGAACCATCTGAGCTAACATTTAAAACCGTATTTTTGATTGTTGAAATTTGGTAAGCAATATTTTTTGGTGTGACTTGTTTTGTTAAGTTTTTTCTTTTGATAATTGAGGCAATTAATTTTTGCTGATCATCTTGATCAAGAATTGTAAAATCCTGATTATTAAATATTGCTTTATTAGTTTTTAAAATTTGCAAACAATATGAGTGGAAAGTTCCTATGAATGGCATTGCAGAGCCGGCATCAAGAAAGTTTATGATTCTTTCTTGCATTTCTTTTGCGGCTTTATTTGTGAATGTAAGTGCCAAAATTGCGCTAGGTGAAACATTGTGAGTTGTAATTAAGTTTGCAATTCTGCTTGTGATGACGCGGGTTTTGCCTGATCCTGCGCCAGCAATAACTTGGAAGATTCCATTTTTTGGTTTTACCGCTTTGAGCTGTTGTGCATTTAAATTGTTTTCTAAATGTTTTTTAAAATCTTCCATTATTTTGTCCTTAAAAAATTAAAGAGTTTGCCACATTTTAAAAAAGGGTCTTTTTTCTTTAATTCGATTTTTTACTTTTACAAATTTATAAGTTGGAGGAATATGAAAATAATTAATTAAAAAATAAAACTTTATTTTTCCCATTTATCTAAAAAATCAATAAGTGGCTTTAAACCGTCTTTTGAAAGGGAAGAAATAACTACATGTGGTTCGTATTTTTCAATTAAAATTTCTCTCTCTTCTAAATTTTCTACACGGTCAGCTTTGTTGAAAACATAAAGCATATTTTTTTCTACTTCTAGATCTTTTAAAATTGCATTGACAACTCGAATATGATTTTCAAAATTTGGATCAGAAAGATCAATTACTTGTAATAATAAATCTGCGTAAAGAAGTTCTGAAAGAGTTGATTTGAAGGCTTCAATTAATTTGGGCGGAAGATTTTGAATGAATCCAACTGTATCAGAAAGTACACCTTTCTTTTTTCCACTAATAAATAATTCTCTAGTTGTTGTGTCTAATGTTGCAAAGAGTTGATCTTTTGCGAGTACATCACTTTTTGCAAGAGCATTTAATATTGTAGATTTTCCAGCATTTGTATAACCAATTAAACAAATTTGAGGAATTCCAGCACCTAGTCTTTGTTTCCTTTGTGTTGCTCGACTGGTTTGTATTTTTTCAAGATGTTTTTTTAATCTTAAAATTGCTTCTTCTATGTATCTAGTTTCACGTTCTTTTTCAGTTTCACCAGAACCACCTTTTACGCCAATGCCACCGCCTTGTTGGGACATGTGTACACCTTTACCAGCTAGTCTTGTTTTTTTATGTTGTAGTGTTGCTAGCTCTACTTGAAGTTTGCCTTCTGCAGTGTGAGCGGCCTTTTCAAATATTTCTAAAATTAATTGTGTTCTGTCTGCGACATTACATTCTAAAAAATCTCTTAAATTACGTTCTTGAAGGGGTGTTAATATTTCAGAAAAAACAACTTCTTCGATTTGATTTTTTTCACAAAAATCTTTAACTTCTTGCAATTTACCTTTTGTTAAGAATGTTACTTTGTCAATTTCACGAAGTTTGATATAGAGTTCTTCTTCATAAACAACATCATTTGTTTTAAGAAGATTTTTGAATTCATCATAATAAGCTTCAATATTTGATGTGCGATTATCTGGAGTTTGGACTCCAATGATTAAAACTTTTGGTTTTACATCTTCATAGTATAATTTTTTAGCCATTTTTGTGGTCCTTTAGATAAGAAGGGTAAGGCTTTTAGAATAATAGATAATTTATGTTTAAGCAAAAATGCTCTTAACGAGGTCCTTTTTTTCTGCTAGAATTCTTTTTTCAACTTTTAAATGAATTAACTTGTGGAACTTAAAAAATGTTTGATTTTCTAACTAATAAATTCTCTTCAATTTTTTCTAAAATAACAGGCAGGGGTTCTTTATCTAAAGAGTCTTTGGATGATGTGGTTCAAAAAGTAAGGGATGCTTTATTGGAAGCGGATATTCCGTATAAGTTGGTCGATGCTTTTGTTCAAGACATTCGTCAAGCGGTTGAATCTCAAAAAATTGTTTCTTCATTAAAACCGGCCGAACAATTTATTAAGTTGATTCATGATAAACTACAAGAATTTTTAGGTGGAAAGCCTGCAACTTTTTCTTTTCAGATACCATCATTAATAATGGTTATGGGATTACAGGGTTCTGGCAAAACTACAACAATTGCAAAGTTGGCTCTTTTTGTAAAAAAAGAAGCCGCTAAAAAAAATAAAAATAGACGGATATTAATAGGTTCTGTTGATTTTTATAGACCAGCGGCAGTAGATCAGTTAGAGATTTTATCAAAACAGGTTGGAGTTGATTTTTATAGATCTTCGCAGTCAGATCCTGTAAGAGCCGCCAAAGATATAGCTAATTATGCAAAGCAGAATGGCTATGAACACTTGTTTTTAGATACAGCCGGTAGATTGCATATTGATAGTCAAATGTTGCAGGAGCTTCGAGAAATTGATGCTAATTTGAGCCCAAAATATAAAATTCTTGTTTTGGACGCCATGACAGGTCAAGAATCTTTGAATGTGGCAAGGGCTTTTGATCAGGGTGTTGGTTTTAATTCAGCTATTTTGAGTAAATTGGATAGTGATACCCGTGGTGGTGCGGCTTTTGGGTTTAGGTATGAGCTTAAAAAGCCTATAACTTTTGTTGGGGTTGGTGAAAAGGTTGAAGATTTACAGGCTTTTTACCCAGAGCGTATGGCCGGGCGAATCATCGGAATGGGTGATTTGAGCAGTTTAATTGAAAAAGCTAATGAAAAAATTGATCAACAAGATCAAGAGTCGGCTTATAATTCCATGATGTCTGGTCGAATGAATTTACAAGATTTTTCAAATCAGCTTGATATGGTCACAAAAATCGGTTCTTTGTCTCAAATTGCTAAATATATGCCTGGAATGGGCAATATGAACATTCCCGAAGAAAAGATGGCTCAAGGCGAAAAAGAAATGATTCGATTTAAAGCTATAATTAATTCTATGACGTTAAAAGAACGTCTAATGCCGCAACTGCTCGATGGATCGAGGCGAAAGAGGATAGCAAAAGGTGCTGGGGTTCAAGTAGAAGATGTTAATTATTTGCTTAAGAGATTTGAAGAAAGTCAGCAATATGTTAAACTTTTTAAGAAGTTTGGCAAACTTCGTAATTTTTTTGGATAAAATTTAAGTGTTAAGTTCTATTTTTTAGAAGGATTTATTTAATGGCAGTCAAGATAAGACTATCACGTATTGGTAAGAAAAAGGCACCTTTTTATAGAATTGTTGCTGTGGATGAAAGAAAGAAGAGAGATGGCGCTTTTCTAGAAAACCTTGGTACATATGATCCAGTCGGTCATAAACTTCTTCAATTTCATGAAGATAAGGTTATGGAATGGGTTAACAAGGGTGCTATCATGACTGATACAGTTAAAAGATTGCACAAAGGTTACAAGGCTAAAGCTGCGTAAGCAAGGTCTAAATTTTATAGTAAATCAGCCTTCGCGGGCTGATTTCTTTTTTTAACTGGAATTTTCAGATTATGATTAAAGATTTAGTTGAATATACAATTAAAAAAATTGTTGAGGAACCTGAAAAGGTTTCTGTAATTGAAACCCAAGAAGGTAAGCGAATTGTTTTAGAAGTTCGAGTAGCTTCTGTTGATGTTGGTAAAGTTATCGGAAAAGAGGGTCGTACTATTAAAGCCTTGCGCAATATGGTGAGTGCTCTTTCTGAAAAAGATAGTGAATTTTTATTGGATGTTGTTGAAGCAAAATAATGAAGATTTCTATTCTTTCTGTTTTCCCTGGTATCTATGAAAATTTTTTGGATACAAGTCTTGTAAAAAAGGCTCAAGAAAAAGAGCTTGTCAAGTTTAATCTTGTAAGTTTTATGGATTTTTCCGATACAAAACGTATTGATGCTCCTTCATTTGGGCATGGCGCAGGAATGTTACTAAAGCCTGAAGTTGTTAAAAAGTCGATTAACTTTCAAGAAAATAATCATGGAAAAGCTTTTAAAATATTTTTTTCTCCACATGGTAAAAAGCTAGATCAAAAGTTATTAAAAAATCTTGCTGAAAAAGCTATAGAGCAAGATCATTTGATATTGATTGCCGGTCGTTATGAAGGTATGGATGCACGGGTAGAAGAAGAATATGCTGATGAGATTATTTCGATTGGTGATTACGTTTTAATGGGCGGAGATTTACCGGCGATGGTTTTGTTGGAAGGGTTGCTTCGTTTTGTTCCGGGAATTATTGGAAAACAGGAATCTGTTGAACATGATTCATTTTCTGGTCCATTCGTGGATTATCCTGAATATACAGCTCCTGTTGAATGGCATGGTCAAATGGTTCCAGAGGTTCTTCGTTCTGGAAATCATGCTGAAATTGCAAAATGGCGTGAAAATCAAGCTGTTAAGCGTTCTGTTGCTAGCCATTTTGATTGGGTTAGATCTAGCGAAATGTCTAAAAGCCAAGAAAATTTAGTTTCATCATTTATTCCAAATCATTATGTTGCGTTGATGCACTCAGATGTTATGGTAAATGGTGTTTCTGGAACTTCGTCTGTCACATCAATTGATATCCATGATATTTCTAGATCAGGTGCAACTTATGGTGTGAAAAACTTTTTTATAGTTACCCCTTTAATTGATCAGAAAAAAATAGTTGAAACTTTATTGGGTTTTTGGAAAACAGGTTATGGGGTTGATTATAATTCTAATCGCCATACAGCTGTTAAAAGGGCTGAGTTGGTTGATACGTTTCAAGATGTTTTAAATAAAATTGAAGAAACTGAAGGGTGTAAGCCTCTAGTAATAGCAACTTCTGCTAAAGGAACTGAGAGCAAGCGACTTTTAACGTATTTTGATCAGAGTGTTGTTTGGAAAGAAAAGAGGCCAGTTTTATTTATTTTTGGTACTGCTCAAGGCTTATCCCAAGATTTAATAAATAAATGTGACTATCTTTTGGGACCTGTTCGGGGTTTTTCTAATTTTAACCATTTATCCGTCAGATCGGCGGTTGCGATAATTTTGGATCGATGGTTGGGTATTAACGTTAAATAAAGCATTATTTTGATTGAAAAAAAGTTTGGCAGAACATGTGTTTTGCTGTATATTAAAGGAATATTTGAGTATTTCAAATGAATTATTCCGTCTATAAAATTAGTTTAAAGGGTGACTCATGAAAGCTAACAAGCTAACAAAAGAAACAATTTTGAATGTAGGTACTGAAGATAGAGGTTTTCCTAACTTTCAAGTTGGTGATACAATTGTTGTTCATCAACGTTGCAAAGAAGGTGATAAGGAAAGAATTCAGCTTTTCGAAGGTGATGTAATTGCTTATCGTAGCAAAGGTATTTCCTCAACATTTACAGTAAGAAAAATTGGCGCAAATGCTGTTGCGGTTGAAAAAATATTCCCTTATTATTCTCCAATGATTAAGGCTATCGACTTTGTGCGTCGTGGTGATGTAAGAAGAGCTAAGCTTTATTTCATGAGAGATAGAATTGGTAAGGCAGCAAGAGTTAAAGAAAAAGTTATGACAAAAGTTCAGAAAGCAGCTGAAATGAAAAAAGTGGCAGAAAAAACTATTAAATAATTTTTCATAAATTTAAAAAAAGAGCTTTCAATATGAAGGCTCTTTTTTTATGTAATTTTGTTTTAGAGTGGATAAAAGATTTTAATTTGATGTTTAAATTTCAATCTAAGTTTTAAAATTATTTTTTTATCAAAATAAAAACTAGTTTTTTTGTTTAATTAAATTTTTAAGGATGGTTAATGATAATAAAATTTTTGTTGATATTGCCTCTCGTTATTTTATCTTCCTGCGGTGGTGCTAAAAAAATAAAAAAAACAAATGAGGTAATTTCTAGAAATGCAATTTGGCGGCAGTATGAGGCCAAATGTGCGGATGTCGCTATTCCATTGGATTCAAAGCCTTTGATTGAAAATTTTGGTATGGATAAAGAAGAAGAACAAACTAATTTTGCTTATGCTTGTTCATTAGAAAAAATGGAATTACTTGATTTTTATATAAAAGAAATGGAGCGTTTGGGTTGGAGTTTGATCAAAAAATTTGATTCTGATTTAGAGGCTCTTTTGAACTTTGAAAAACCGTCTAAGGTTTGTTCGGTGTCTTTGCGAGATAGAGATAAATGTAGAGAGATTTTTATTTTTGTGGCTCCAAAATAAAAGGGGTTAAATATTTTAACCCCTTTTATAGTATGTTGATAAAATATGATTATATTAAGATAGTATGCATATTGATTCTTTTTTAAATTCTTTTGATACTTCTAGCACGGCTTCTTGAGCAATTTTTTGAATTTCTAACATTTGCTGTTTAGTATGTGTGCAACTTCTTTTTCTATTCTTTGTATTTTTTATTTTTTCTTGAAATTCAATAGCTTGACGAGCTGCTATTTTGGCCTTTTCTAAATTTTCTCCAGCTAGAGCATGAGTTCTAGGTCGTACTTCCATTTTTTCATTAATTTCTAGTTCGGCGTTGGTGATATTTATCGCTAACATTAGACTTATTGATAATAAGGTTCCTTTTGCCATTTTTTAGGTTCCTCCATTTAGGGTTGATAAAATAATTACTAATATAAATTATATCGCGAGGATCGTGTTTAATCAAAAGGTTTGTCTAAATCCTAACGGGTAAGGGCTTTTGATGTTTTTGGGCCATTTAGAGGTTAAATATTAAGGTTTGTTAATTTGATTTGATTTTTGGTAGATGTTTTGCAAAAAAAAGGAGCCTTTAAAAGGCTCCCCTGGGTTAATGATGTTGCAATTAAGGGAGAGTATAATTTAATATAATTGGTTGTATTCATCCTGGGTGGCATTATATTCATCGATTAATTTTTGTTGTTCCGCTTGCGCGCGGTCTATTTGATCTTGAACATTGGCAATTTGATCACGTAAATTATCTTGAACGTCTCTTTCAACAGCAGGATCATAGTAACCCCCGCCATCAGAGGCCATGGCTCGTCCAGCCATAAATCCGGCTGTAGTACCTATGGCTGCACCGGCTGCAATATCACCACCACGTGCAAAACCTTGTGTTGAACTTAAAAGTAAAACTGCCATGAGGAATAATTTTTTAATAGATTTATTCATTTTATTCCTTTCTGATTAGCTATGACGTGCACGCTTTTTTGAAATTTTTTCACGCAACCTGTTAGTTTTTTTGCGCCAGTCGTCATTACGTTTTTGAATTCTTTGCAATTGTTTTCCTGAGTCGCGGAGTTGTTTTTCTAGGCTGGTTGTTGTGTAAGATTTGCCAGGCCCTTTTGGTGCCGTTGCAGCACCAAGACCTAACCCTACGGCTGTACCAAATAGGGCTCCGCCCGCAAAGTCACCACCACCACCACCGTGATGATGATAGCCTCCATGGTAACCTCGCGGCTGAGTGTATACCGTTGTTATTAAAGAAATTATTAGTAAAGTCATTTTTTTATTCATGACTAACCTCCATTTTTATTTTAAATTTATTTTGATCTTGTTTTAGTATTGCTCCATTGCATCTTCGTTTTCTTCTATAAATATTTCATCGTTGTTATAGCCACCCTGTTTTGGTTTTACTCTGTTTTTGGGACAAGCCCCACATTTTTTACCACAGGGACATTTCATGCCACAATTGCACTGAGCACCACATTTAGAACATTTGTTTTTCCAGCATCTATTTTTATAGCATGCTGCATTATTATTGATAGATTGTTGTGTTGAGTTTGATGAATATGTTTGACTAGAAATATTTTTTTTATTGTATTTTGTTGCGTTCATATAAGAGTAAAAACATGCGGCAATAGCAACAGTTAATAGAGCACCGAGTGCTAATTTTTTACAACCTTTACACATGACCATTTATCTCCTATTTTTTTAAATTAGTATATTCAGTTTTTAACAGATCAACTTGTTGTTCTAGCGCAGAATTTTGATCTTTAAGTTTGGCTTCACTTGCTTCATATTCTTTGACTTCTAATTCTAGATGTTTTTTGTAGTCAGCATCGTTATCATAAGGGACTCGGCCTTGTTTTTTCATTGCTTTACCAATGAAAAAACCTGGGACGGCACCAACGGCGGCGCCACCAACACCAGCAGCGGCATCGGCTTGAGCAGTTCCTGTTGCGATTAGTGATAGTAAAACAACTATCAAAAGACTTTTATTCATAATTATAGCCTTTCTTTCGCATTACGAGATTTTAAGTGAGCAATTCTTTTTTGGTAGGTTGATATTTTGTGTTGATTCTTTTTGATATCATGTTCTAGCTCAGTAATATTTTTTCTGAGTGATCTACGTTGAGCTTCAAGTTCTTTAGTTCGCGGTGATTTTGTGAATTTATTTGTTTTTGTGGTTGCATAACCAATAACTGTACCGGCTAAAGCACCGATACCAGCCCCGCCCCAAAAACTGCCCCAGTTACCCGCTTGGGCATTGAGACACACTAATGCACTAAGCGTTAGCGTTAATAGTTTTTTATTCATTATTTTCCTCCTTTTAATAATGCTATTTATTAAGACTTTTTTCTGTCTTAATACTAAGTTTATTGAAAAGAGGTTTGAAATTGCAATATTTTGTTTAGTTTTCTTGTAAACTTTTGTTTTAAACGGCTGTTTTTTCTTCTTTTATTTGATCGGCAATTTGATTGATTCGTCCGGCACCTAAAAGAAGCAAAAGATCGTTTGGTTTTAGTATTTCTTGAAAATGATTTGTGATTAGCTTGAAATCATCATCTTTTGGGAGATAAATAATTTCTAAATTTGGATTTTGAGCTTTGATTGAATCAACTAGTCGCTTACTATTGATATTTTCAATAGGGTCTTCGCTTGCGGGGTATATATCTGTAATTACAAGAGTATCTATTGGGCTATTTGCTAATGTATTTACAAAGGAATCCCATAGTTTTTCTGTTCTTGTGTATCGATGTGGTTGAAATGCCACCATTAATTTTCCTTTGGTTCTTTTTTTTGCCACCTTAATAGTGCTTTCAATTTCTTTTGGGTGATGACCGTAATCATCAAAAATTTCGGCGCCATTTGTGGTGCAGCCTCTATAAGAAAAACGGCGGTCAACACCTTTAAATGATTCAATTGCTTGGATTATTACTTCGAGTTCAAGTCCTAATTCAAGACAGAGCGCTATTGCTGCAAGGCAATTCAGAACATTATGTTCTCCAGGCATATTCATTTTTATTGAGCCTAAAGATTTTTGGATATCTTTTTTAAATAAATTAAATGTTGAATGACTTGGGTGAAGCTCTATGTTTTCTGCCCATATATCAAGTTTGTTTTTAATGCCGTATTGTATTGTTTTGACATGAGTAAGGGGAAGGATAGATGCAATATTTTCATCATCCGCGCAAACAATTGCCTTTCCATAAAATGGAAGGTTGTCTAAGAATGCTTTGAATGTATTTTTTATATCGTCTAAATCTTTATAAGTTTCTAGATGTTCTAAATCAATATTTGTAACAATGGCAAGAGTGGCTTTTAGTTTTAAAAGTGAGCGATCACTTTCATCAGCTTCTGCAACAAGAAAGTCTCCGCTTCCCAATTTAGCATTGGTACTTATGTTTTCAAGATGGCCACCAACAATTAAGGTTGGATCTAGTTTAGCTTCGGTTAAGATGTGTCCAACGAGTGAGGTTGTTGTTGTTTTTCCATGGGCACCACTTATTGCAATGCTGTATTTTGTTCGCATTAATTCTGCAAGCATCAATGCTCTTGGTATTGTGGGGATTCCGCGTTGCTGGGCTAAAGCTATTTCTGGCGTATTGGACCTAATCGCTGATGAATACACAAGAATATCTATATTTTTATCTTGGCAAAGGCAACTATTGTGTTCGCCCGATATTTTGCAGCCTAGGGCTTGCAAATCTTTTATACTTTTTTGTTCTAAATTAACATCGCATCCGGATATTTCATATCCCTGATGTCTTAAAATTTGGGCGATTCCACTCATTCCTATTCCACCGATTCCAACGAAGTGTACGTGAGTTTTCTTTTTGTACATAGACCATCTCTTTAAGGTTAAATTTTAGATACAGCCTTTAACTTATATGAAAATAAATTGGTTTACAACTTTGTTTTTTATGTTTTTGAAGAAAGATTTTAAATTTTTGATTGGAACGTTGATTACATATGTTTTTAGAATGTTTTTTATATAATTGTAAAGAATTTGCTTTCTATTTTAATTTGACTAGTGTAAGATAATTTTTCGTATGTTAAAAATATTATACTTTTTTAAGGATAATTATGTTTAGTTCTTCTTTATTTACCTTATCATTGGTTTTAGGACTAACACGTAATATTTTTTTCGATAAAAATTTTTCTAAATTAAATAATCAAAATAATTCTCAGCAGCAAAATAATAATAATGATCTCCTTGCTGGGGTTTTTGCATGATTTTTTAATTTTAAAAATTTTAAAAAAATGTAACCCCCAGCAAAGTAGCTGGGGGTTTTTGTTTGGTTGTTTTTACCGAGGAGATAGTTTATGAGTAATGCCGATAATGATCAAATCTAATTCATAGGAATATTATATAAAATTAAAATTAAGGAAATATTATGTTTAAATGCTGTAAATCTTCGGTTGTAAAATCAGAACATTGTAAAGATAAATTAGATTTAATAGAAACAGAAAAAGCTATTTATTTTATAAAAAATTATTTTCAAGAAGCGTTAGCAAAAGAACTTAATCTTTTGCGTGTGACAGCACCTTTGTTTATTGAATCTGGTACGGGTATAAATGATGATTTAAATGGCGTTGAGCA
The DNA here is from genome assembly GCA_000989525.1 of candidate division TM6 bacterium GW2011_GWF2_32_72. Lineage (GTDB taxonomy): Bacteria > Babelota > Babeliae > Babelales > GWF2-32-72 > GWF2-32-72. The sequence continues at coordinate 77,913 of LBON01000002.1, read as the reverse complement.
TCCAGTTGAATTTTCGATTAAAGCTTGTGGTGGTTGCAAAGCAGTTATTGTGCATTCACTTGCTAAATGGAAGCGTTTAGCGTTGGCAAAATATGGTATGAAACCTGGTGAAGGTTTGTATACAGATATGAATGCTATTCGTGCAGATGAAGACCTTGATGCTATTCATTCGATTTATGTTGATCAATGGGATTGGGAACGTGTTATAACAAAAGAGGATCGAACCATTGAGTTTCTCAAAAAAATGGTAAATAAAATTTATAATGTTATTCGAAGTCTTGAATTGCATGTTGCAAAAAGATATCCAGAAACCAAAGCTCAACTGCCGTTAAATATTACATTTATTCATACTGAAGAGTTAGAAAAACTGTATCCAGATCTTACCCCAAAACAAAGAGAAGATGAGGTTTGTAAAAAATATGGTGCAGTATTTTTAATAGGTATAGGTGGTAATTTAAAAGGTGGACTGCCTCATGATGGTCGAGCATCCGATTATGATGATTGGTCAACACCAACAGAAAAAGGCTTTAAAGGTTTAAATGGTGATATTTTAGTTTGGAATGATGTACTGAAGTCTGCTTTTGAGATATCCTCTATGGGGATACGTGTTGATAAAACAGCACTTGAGTGTCAATTGAAATTGAAGGGCCATGAAGATCGCAAAAAATTACTTTTCCATAAGATGTTATTGAATGATGAGTTGCCACTTTCAATTGGTGGCGGAATTGGGCAATCACGTTTGTGTATGTTTCTTTTGCGAAAAAAACATATTGGTGAAGTTCAATCTAGTGTATGGCCCCATACAATGATTGAAAAACTAAAAAAAGAAGATATTTGTTTGTTATAATATTTTTAGTTATAGGGGCGGCGGATTAGCTCGCCCCTTGATTTAGTAAAGGAACAAGATGAATAATGGATACAAGATGTCGTTGCCAGCGGCGATATTGATGAATTTAAATTTTATGCTAGGCACCGGCGTTTTTGTAAATACAGTGGTGCTTGCAAAATTTGTTGGGTTTATGGGTTTTCTGTGTTACGTGGTTGTTGGCTTAATGCTGTCACCATTAATTTTTACATTTTCAGATTTGTTGAAAATTCATCCAGGCGGGTCTTTGTATACATTTGCAGAAAAAGAAATTAGTCGTTTTGCAGGGTTTATAACTACGTGGATTTATGCAATAGGTAAGACTGGATCAGCATCATTAATGATTCATGTTTTTTGTTCCTTTTTGCAACAAATTTTTGTTGATCTTCGATGTGTGCCGACATTGGGTTTGGATTTTTTTGTGTTAGCTATTTTTGCTATGTTAAATCTTTTAAAGATGCAGTTGGGTAATCAAATTCAAGTTGTTTTTGTTATTATGAAATTGATTCCAATTTTGTTTGTGTTGGGGGCAGGTTTAATATTTTTTGAACCAATTAATATATCTTATGAATCTATTGAGTTTACAGGTTTATTATCAGGAATTCCTTTGGTTATTTTTTCATTGGCGGGTTTTGAATTAACTTGTGCCGTGAGTTCACATATAAAAAATCCAGAAAAAAATGCATCACGTGCGATATTAATTGCTTTTGGTATAGTTTTATTTTTTGTGATTGCGTACCAATTTTTATTTTTTGTTATGTGTGGTTCGGATTTAATGCATCTAGGTAGTTATGTTGATATGTTTCCAGCTTTGTTAAATAAAATAATACATGATGGTCTTAGCAGAGGTAAATTGCTTACCGTATTGAATTTGGCGTTAGCACTTTCTTCTTTGGGTAGTGCTTATGGTGTTTTGTATGGTAATACATGGAATTTTTATAGACTTGCACAAAATAAGCATGTTTATTTTGCCAATTATTTTGAACGTTTAAATAAAAATGGAATACCTTTTTTATCATTGTTTTTGAAAAGTTCTTTGATTGTTTTGTTTTTGCTTATAACTAAGGGTAATCAAATTCCTTTGCAGCAAGTTTCGGCTATGGGAAGTTTATTTGCCTATACTATGTCTGCGTTTGCTCTCTTTAGATATAGACTTACTCATAGAAGAGTGGCAAGAATTTTACCTGTTGTGGCATTGCTCAGCTGTACTGTGCTTTTTGTATTAGCTATTGAAGGTTTAATGGTTGGCAATATTACTGGTTTATTGATGTTTTTAACATGTGCTGTATTTGGTATTATTATGTTTTTTGCGACCAAAAAGAGAGTTGCGTTTTAAAAAATATTGATACTTTTTGTATTTGGATAGTTTTTCATATATTTAGTCATGGAGTTTTGATTAAATTGGAATCTTGTTTTGAATGGATTATATAAAAAAAGAGCGGATTTAAAACCCGCTCTTAAATTTTGTTAAGGTTGAAACTTATAGTAAGTCTCTTACTTTAACTAACTCTTTTTGGAGAGTCATTATTTTTGCAGAAAGTTCTTTGACTTCTTCTTTATGTTTATTCTTAAGTTGTTCAAGTTCTTTGTTTACTGGGGTTTTGACTACTTCGGTAACATTTGCTGTTTCCATTGTGGTCTTTTGAGATGCAATCATAACTTGAGAAAATTTACTTTTCAGTTGTTTTTTTGCACCAGCTATTGTAAAGCCCTTTTCGTATAAAAGAGATTTGATCATAATGAACTTTTCTAAGTCTCTTTCTTCGTAAAATCTTTGGCGGCCTGTTGATCTAGTAGATTTAATGCCGAATTCTTTTTCCCAAAACCTTACGACGAACCTCTCTACTTCTAACCTATTTGCTAGTTCTCCAATGCGAAATTGTCTTTTTTGCATTTTCATAGACTAGATCCCTTTTTGGATTGTATGTATAATTGTTATCACTCGTACATTTTTATAACTTATTTTAAATCGAATGTAAAGTGACAATTTAAATAAATGTAATTTTTATGCAAAATTATCTTTAACGACTTTCTGATGGCTGCAAAAATATCTATCTTTGTTCATCTTTCTAGCTAACTTTAGTTTTATCTGTTATCCTTATTGGCCGTAAGTCTCAAATTTTAATAATTTATTTTTTAAGGAAGCAAGATGAATTTTAAAGAATATCTTTTGCCATTTTTATTTGTTTTTCTAACAACCTATTTTGTACAAAAATATTTTTTATCACCGCATATTGACCCTTCTAAGGCCGAAGATGGCAGTAGTTTTGTAGCGCCTGAAGGAGCCGTTCAAAATGTTTCTGTTAACACAGAAGTTGATTTTTACGATAAAGGTTTAAATGCGGCTGAAGTTATAACTTCTATTGAAACAAATTTGGGTTTATATAAATTTTCAAATCATGGTGCCGCATTGGTTGAATTGAGCTTCAAGAAAGAGCTTGCTGGCAAACCTGGGCTTATGGAAAATATTGTAATGCCATCTCAATTTGATAGAGAAAATAGAACGTTCTTGTTGGCGTTGGATGAAAAAACTCCATACGTTTATGAGTTAGTGAAAAAAGAAGATCTTGCGGATCGAGTTTCACTTGTTTATAAGGCTTCAACAGATCAGGCTATTGTAGAAAAAAGATTTGATATTTTTAAAGATTCTTACAAGATTGATTTAAATGTTTCCCTTGAACCTAAAAAGGGAATTGCTTTAAGTCCTAGAATTTTCTTTAAATCACCACAATTTGCAGCAATTGAGGAATCCGACACAATTAATGAAATTAGTGGTAATCAAAAAGGTTCTATAGAAAGAGTTTCATCCAGTAGCAGTAGTCTTGAATTGAATAAATGGTGGCTCAAGCCTACTATTTTTGGTACTGATGATAATTTTTTTGCGCATGTTGTATTCGGTGATAATGATAAATTTGTAAATCGGGCCTATTTCAAGAGAGACGATTCACCCAAGGGTTTGATTTCAATTTTGGAAAGTTCAAAAATTGAGGAAAAAAGAGATTGGACAATCAGTTTTTATTTCGGTTTAAAGGATGTGCACGCGCTTGAATCCGTTGATAAAAAGTTAGCTGGATTAATGAATTTTGGTTGGTTTGCTTGGTTGGCTAGATTCTTTTTGTGGTTGCTTGAATGGTTGGTTGGATATTTGGGTAATTATGGTTGGGCAATAGTAGCGATAGCGTTTTTGGTTAAATTAATTACTTTCCCATTTGCTTGGACTAGTTCAGCTAAAAATGGTGATGCGGGTAAGTATCAAAAGGAATTGGCTTATATTAAAAATAAATATAAGGATGACAGGGAAAAATTGGCAGCAGCCCAAATGGAATTATTTCAAAAATATGGTTTTAGTGGAATGATGGGCGGCGGTATGGATATGAAGACTATGTTGTTGCAATTGCCTATTTTGATAGGTCTTCAAAAGGTTTTGTCTTCCTCTGTAGAATTGTATCAAGCTCCCTTTCTTTGGATAGGGGATTTATCTTCGAGAGATCCTTATTATATTATACCTTTGATGTTTTGTTTTGGTCCTTTGTTAATGCAAACGCCCCCAAGTGGCAAGCGTGATCCAAAACAATTATTGGGTTCGTTGGCGTTTGGTTTAATTTTATTTGCGTTCTTTACAAATATTTCATCAGGAATAGGACTTTACTTTGTGGCAGCCGGTTTATTCTCTGTTTTACAGACATCATTTATAAAGAAGTTTAAAAATGCTTAAGGATGTTCCATCGCTTGAACAGCTTTTAAAGTTGTTTCAGCAGGTTCCATATCTTGCATCTAAAAATATTTTTCGCGTGGCGGATTATTTTCTAAAAAATAATGGTGAAAAAATTGATTCATTTTGTCAGAGTTTACTTGAGGTAAAACGTCGCGTTGCACAGTGCAACGAGTGTTTTTGTTGGAAAGAAAAAGATAAAGGTTGTCCGATTTGTTCTTCGGCCCGAAGAAATAAACGTTTAATTTGTGTTGTAGAAACTTGGCAGGATCTTTTAGCTATTGAAAAAACAGCTGGATATTTAGGTGTTTATCATGTTCTTGGTGGTGCGATTTCTCCTTTGGATGGTATTGGTCCAGAAGATTTGACTATTAATTATTTAGAGTTGCGCTGTAAGCAGGGAATTGATGAAATTATTTTAGCTACTAATCAAACACCAGAAGGTGAAGCAACGGCTTCATATGTTGCTAGTTTTTTAAAAAATTCCAATATTAAAATTTCTTGTTTAGCCAAGGGTGTGCCTGTTGGATCTTCTTTGGAGTATATGGATAAATTGACAGTGTATAAGGCTATATCAGAAAGAAGACCTTTTTAATTTTGAATGAATTGCAAAAGGAGTTTAATGATGATTTATGAACAGCCGGATTATATAAATAGAAGAAAAAAACTTGGTAGTCTGATTCAAGAAAAATATCAGGTAAAAAATGGAAATATTATTTTATTTGCAAATTTAGAAAACGAACGAACTTTATTTTCACAAGAAAGTTCGTTTTTTTATTACACTGGAATCAATGAGCCCGGGGCTGTTTTGATTGTAGATTTAAATGGATATACAACTTTATTCATACCAAATTTTGATGGAAAAAGAGAAGCCTGGATGAGTGGATGTATTGATTTGAAATCTCCGCAAAAAGTTGGGGTTGATGAAATTAAATTGCTTGGTGACTCTTATAAGGGTATTGTTGCTCATCCATTTTTTACAGTTGATGAATATAATCACTTGATCGAATTTATCAAAAATTCAGGTTTGCCTTTTTTTTCACTTTTGCCTGATTTGGCATCAAGTAATTTTGTTCAAAAATTTTTACTTAATAGGTTGATTTCTTTTTTGTCAGAATTGGGTGAAAAGGTTCGGGATATATCCTCTTTGATTTATTCGATGAGACGTAAAAAAGATGCAACAGAAATGGTGGCAATAATTAAAGCTATTGAAATTACACATATGGGATTTGATGCTGCTAAAGAGGTAATTAGGCCTGGTGGCTTAGAATCTGAAGTCAAGGCTGCTATGGAATATATTTTTACATCATTCGGCGCACAGTCAGCTTTCCCTACAATTGCGGCTTCTGGAAAAAATGCAACAATTTTACATTATACAAAAAATTTGGATGAATTGAGTTCAGGAGATTTACTTTTAATCGATGCTGGTGCTGAATTTAATCATTATTGTGCCGACATTTCACGAACATTTGCGATTTCAGAAAAGATGACGCCTCGGCAAAAAGAACTTTTTAATGTTGTTCAAGATACAAAAGAATACATTGAAAGTTTGGCAAAACCGGGCATGTATTTAAATAATAATTTATTTCCAGAAAATTCATTAAGTCATTTAGCAATGCAATTTTTTGCAAAGTATGGTTTAGAAAAATATTTTACGCATGGTATAGGTCACTATTTGGGACTTGATGTTCATGATGTAGGATCAAGCCATGAGGCTCTTTCTGAGGGCGATGTGATAACAATTGAACCTGGTTTGTATATTAAAGAAGAGTCAATTGGAATTCGGCTGGAAGATGACTATCAAATTACAAAAAATGGGTGTGTTTGTTTGAGTGATTTGGACAAAAGTTGATCATTGATATTCATTTGTAATTTTTGAAAAATCTATTGAGTATAAAAAGTGTTATTACGCATAAACCGATAGAAAATCCTGTGGTTAATAGCATACCTTTCCAAAAAGAATATATCAGCACCGACGGCATAATTAGAAAGCCTAAGAAAGCAAAGATAATTGCCGGAAGGGCATACCATAATTGTGTGTTTATGTGGTCGTTTCTATAAACACCTGTGCAGGCTACTGTTAAAAATGTTGTGTCAGAGATTGGTGAAATTTGGTTGCCTGCTATGGCTCCAGAAAGAACAGCCCCTAGAGTTGGACAAAGAAGAATCGCTTGATTTAAGTCTATAGCTCCTGTAATTCCCATCATTTGAGATAGCATTTGAATTGCGATTGGAATAAGGATGGCCAATGTTCCCCAAGCCGTGCCTATAGATAATGAAATCAAAAATGATACTAAGAATAGAGTTGCAGGTAAGAAAGATATGTTTAAAATTGGTTCCAATAAATAGCTTAGATACTGTCCGGTATGTAGATCATTTTTTAGAATGCTACCAAGTATGCCTGCCGTAAATACTATTAATATAGCAGAAAACATCAGGTTATAACCTTCTTTGATTAAAGAAGGCCATGAGTAAAAATGAACTTTTTTTTGCCATAATCCAAATATTAAACCTAAAATGAGCGCAATAAGAGAGCTAGTAAATAAAATTGGTCCTATGTCGGGACATTTAGTAAATGCCTGGACTAATGAATTGTTTCCACCGAATAACCAAAATCCACCAGTATAGGGAATGCCTATGAATACACCAGCGACTAAAGTTATTATTGGAATAAATAGATCCCAAATTGAACTCTTTTTTTGTGTTTCATGATGAGCTATTTTATGAGGTGATTTTCCTCCAAATACATTACCTGTTTCTGAAGCGATAATCTCTTGTTTTGCCATTGGTCCAAAAGAAAGTTTGAATCGAACTATTATCCATGCTGATGTAATAATTAAAATTGAATATAGTAAGAAAGGGATTGTTTTTAAAAAAACAAAAAATTGGTCTGCTAAAAATTTGGGTGCAAATATTGGATTATTTGATACACCGGCAGCCTCTAATTGATTTGTAATTATAGCGATCCAGCTGGAAATGGGTGCCATTACTACGACGGGGCTTCCTAAAGAGTGAATTAAAAAAGCAAGTTTTGCTCTTGGGATACGAAATTTGTCGGTTAAAGGCTGTAATACATATCCCATTGTCACGGTGCTTAAATAATCATCTATAAATAATATGAAGGCCATTAAAAAAGATGTTGATTCTACTTGGCGAGCAGATCTAATTCGTTTTGTGATTAAGTTGGCAAATGCCGTTGCTCCACCTGTGGCATTGATTAAAGCTATTATTATTCCTACAAAAAACACAAAGCCAAAGAGCATCAATGTTCCTGCAGATATATGGGACCTTACAAATAAAAGTTTGGCAGCTTCAAATATATCAAAATCTGTTGTAAGTAGGCATGCAATTATACATCCAGCAATAATTGAAGGGATAATTTTTTTAGAAAATGTAGCCATTAATAAAATGACAATAGGAGGAATAATTGAATACCAAGATAGTTGCATCATAGCCTTTCACAAGTTTAATAAAAAATTTTAATGTTTTATGGGAACTTATCTTATAGCATTGTTTGGTTATAGGCAATTGTACAATTCATTTTTTTCAATTTGACGAGTGGTTTTTTTTACTTTACAATATCTGCATCCCGTATTTTTCAGTGTAAAAAATAGTTTTTATACTTTAGTGGTTTAAATTTTAAGGGTTTTTGATGGATATGAACAAAGCTTTCTTTCTTAGAAAAGAAGATAGAGCACCCAAATGGCATTTGATTGATGCATCAGGTAAGATTTTAGGCCGCCTTTCTACTGAAATAGCGGACATTTTAAGAGGTAAAAATAAACCAGAATATACATCACATGCTGATGCGGGTGATTATGTTGTTGTTATAAATGCAGAAAAGATTTTTTTGAGTGGCGACAAACTGGAACAAAAGACCTATATTAGCAATTCGGGCTATATTGGTGGTAAAAAAGAACTTACCGCTAAGCAAGTAATGGCAAAAGATCCAGCAAGAATAATTATGCATTCTGTTAAGGGCATGCTTCCTAAAAATAATTTGAATGCGCAAATCTTAACAAAATTAAAAGTTTATACAGGTGCTGAGCACCCACACAAAGCTCAGATCGGTTAATTTATTTAATTGATCTAAGAAAAATAGGGCCATGAAGCGGGCCCTATTTTTTTTGCTTATTTTTAAGAAATATTTAGTGTTTACCAAAAAATATTTAGAATATCTTTAAATGTTATGTAGATAGTTAATAACAAGAATCCAATCCAAGAAGTTATAAAAATGTATTCTTTTATGACCTCAGAGAGGCTGTGGCGAATGATTGCTTCTATTGAAAGGATTAGTATTTGACCGCCGTCTAAAATTGGCAGAGGTAGTATGTTTAGTGCTGCTAGGCCTACGCTTAAAAATGCGAGCATGAATAAGAAGTATAGCCAGCCTTTTTCGGCACTTTTCATTGTTTGAGAGAAAACCATTATGGGGCCACCGACGCTGTCTATAGATTTTTTATGAAACATATTTTTAACTAATGCGCCGTATGCCGTTAGGGCTCTATATGTTGAATGAGCTCCCCAAGCAAAAGCTTTAAAAATAGACATGGGTTTCATTGTGTTTTCATCAATTAAATCAGGCTGGACACCGAGGATGCCAATATTTTTACCATCAATGTTTTGGGAAGAAAGTTTTACAGGAATTGTGATTTCTTCATCTCCACGCTTGATATAAAGAGTTACTTCTTTATCGGGTTGCGCGGCTATTATATCAATTAAATTGTTGCCTATCTTTTCTCGTCCTATTTGTAATATTTGATCGCCTTTTTTAATTCCTGCTTGGCTAGCAGGTGTTTTTGGAAGAACTTGTTTAATTATGTTTCCAAATTTTATATCGTGTAAAATTGGATGTTTAGGAATTCCGACCATGTATAAAAATGAAAAACAAAGAAATGTAAAAAGAATGTTAAAGCTGATGCCGCCGGCCATTATGCAAATTTTTTGGTAGTATGATCGGGAAGAAAATAAATGTTCACCCTTGGGTACATCTTTTTTTTCTCCGGCCATTTCAACATAACCCCCAAGAGGTATTGCAGAGAGAATATAATTAGTTGTGCCAATTTTTTTATTTAGAAGTTTTGGGCCCATGCCAATTGAGTATGTGGGAGCGGCAACTTTAAATATTTTACAGAAGATTAAATGACCTAATTCATGGAAGCCAATGATGAAACCAACCCCAAACACGGCTAAGGCTAAAAACAGGATGGATTTGACTACTAGAAAGAGGTTTTGAAAGATGATCATTCAAGTATTCCTTTTATTTAAGAATCTGTTAAAATTTAGTTAATATTGTGAAATAGTATCAACAAAGAATTTTTTAGTCTATCAGTTAGATTTTTTCATTTCTTCTTGAAAAAAAATGTGAAAACTGTACAATGCTAATATTCTTCCGTGCTTATTTTACGTTGAAGTTTGAGAATTTTTCTAGTTTTTATTGTTTAATCATTTAATTAACAAAGGTTTTTGGGGAAAGATGCCTACGACAAATCAACTTGTTCGCTCGCCAAGACAGCGAATCAAAGAAAAAACAAAGAGCCCCGCTCTTAAAAGTTGCCCTCAAGTTAGAGGTGTTTGTACAAGAGTTTTTACAGTAACTCCAAAGAAGCCAAACTCTGCGCTTCGTAAGGTTGCTCGTGTTAAATTGACTACCGGAGTAGAAGTAACAGCTTATATTCCTGGTGAAGGTCATAACTTGCAAGAACACTCTGTTGTATTGATAAGAGGCGGCAGGGTAAAGGATTTACCAGGTGTTAAGTATCACATTATTAGAGGTGCGCTTGATACAGCTGGTGTTGCAAATAGAAAGCAAAGTAGATCGTTGTATGGTGCTAAAAGACCAAAGACTACATAGTTAATTAGGAAGGTTTAAAATATGCCTAGGCGTAAATCGGTAGGATTTAAAAGAGATATCGGCGTTGACTCTTTATATGGGTCAGAATTGATTCAAAAGTTTATCAATGTTGTTATGTCTCGTGGAAAAAAGAACGTTGCAAGAAATATTGTTTATGAAGCTCTTGAAGCGCTAACCAAAAAAGCTGGTGGCGAAAAAGAAAGAGGTCTTGAACTATTCAATAAAGCTTTTTTTGAAGTTGTTCCAACAGTTGAGGTTCGTCCTCGTCGTGTTGGTGGCAGTGTTTATCAAGTGCCTCGTGAAGTACCTAAGGACAGAGCAAAAGCTTTGGCTATGCGTTGGTTGATATCAGCTGCTGCGGGTCGCTCTGCTAAAACAATGGGACAGCGTTTGGCTGCCGAGTTGTTGGAAGCTAGTGAAGGTCGTGGTAATGCTATTAAGAAAAAACAAGATATGCATAGAATGGCCGAGTCGAACCGTGCGTTCTCTCACTACGCCTGGTAATTTGGAGAGGTGAAATGTCAAAAAAAGTACCTATAAAAGATTATAGAAATATTGGTATTGCTGCGCACATAGATGCAGGAAAAACAACCGTTTCAGAAAGAATTTTGTTTTACACCGGTATGTCTCACAAGATAGGTGAGGTTCATGAAGGTGAAGCAACTATGGACTGGATGGAACAGGAAAAAGAGCGGGGTATTACTATTACTTCCGCTGCAACTACTTGTTTCTGGAAGGATCATCAAATAAACCTTATTGATACTCCTGGCCACGTTGATTTTACAATTGAAGTTGGACGTTCTTTGCGTGTTTTAGACGGCGTTGTTGCCGTTTTTTGTGCTGTTGGGGGTGTTCAACCGCAGTCTGAGACTGTTTGGCGCCAATCATCAAGATACAAAGTGCCAGCGATTGCTTTTGTGAATAAGATGGATCGAATAGGTGCGGATTATTTCAAAGTAATTAAAGAAATTAATGAAAAACTTCGTGGTAATGCTATCGCTATGCAAATTCCTGTAGGCCAGTCTGAAGATTTTTATGCTATCATCGATGTTCTAGCTAATAAAAAGTATGTTTATGATAGTGAAGACATGGGTGCTACTTATAAAGAAGAAGTTGTTCCTGCTGAATATGCTGACAAAGTTGTAAATATGCGAAATCATATTATTGAAAAGGCTTGCGATTTCGATGATAAATTGGCAGATAAATATCTTGCTGAAGAAGCTATATCAAATGAAGAAATTATGGTGGCTTTGAGAAAAGGTGTGATTCAACGAAAAGTTACTCCAGTATTTTGTGGAAGTGCTTTCAAAAATAAAGGTGTTCAATTGTTATTGGATGCCGTTGTTAATTATTTGCCGTCTCCATTGGAAGTTCCGCCTGTTGAAGGCATAGATGCAAACACAGATAAGGTTGTTATTCGTCATGCCGATCCTAAAGAACCATTTTGTGCTTTAGCTTTTAAAATTATGACAGATCCTTTTGTGGGTGTTTTAACATTTATACGTGTTTATTCAGGTGAATTGAACTCAGGTTCATATATTTATAATTCCACCAAAGGTAAAAAAGAGCGTGTAAGTAGACTTGTTAAAATGCATTCAAATAAAAGAGAAGAAATTGACAGCGTAAGAGCTGGTGATATTGCCGCTGTTGTGGGATTAAAGGATTCTTCAACCGGTGATACATTGTGCGTTGAAGGCGATAATATTTTGTTGGAAAAGATTGATATTCCAGCACCTGTTATTTCTGCTTCTGTTGAGCCAAAAAATAAGGCGGATTATGAAAAAATGATCGTTGCTTTAAGAAAAATGGCACAAGAAGACCCTTCTTTTAGATTTACATATGATGAAGAAACTGGTCAAACCGTGATTTCTGGTATGGGTGAATTACACTTAGAAGTTGCAGTTGATAGATTAAAACGAGAACAAAAGTTAGATATAGAGCAAGGTAGATTGCAAGTTGCTTACAAAGAAACTATTCAAAAAATGGTTGAAGTTGAAGGTAAGTATATTAAACAATCTGGTGGTCGTGGTAACTATGGTCACGTTTGGATTAGATTTGAGCCTTTGGAAAGAGGTGCCGGTTATATTTTTGAAAATAAAGTTGTTGGTGGAACTGTTCCTAGAGAGTATATTCCTGCTGTTGAAAAGGGTCTCTTGGAAGCAAAAAATACAGGTGTATTGGGAGGCTATCCAGTTGTAGACTTTAAAGCATCTTTATTTGACGGTTCTTACCACGATGTTGACTCGTCTGAATTGGCATTTAAGGTTGCATCAAGTATGGCATTCAAATCAGGTATGTCTAAGGCATCCTCTGTAATACTTGAGCCTATAATGAAAGTTGAAGTGGAAACACCAGATGAGTATATGGGTGACGTTATGGGTGATTTAAGCTCAAGACGCGGAAGAATTCTCGGTATGGAAGGTAAGGGTGGGGCACAAGTTGTTTTGGCCGAAGTTCCATTAAAAGAAATGTTTGGTTACTCGACAGATCTTCGTTCTGCAACTAAAGGAAGAGCCGCTTATTCTATGGAATTTGAATGCTATAGAGAAGTACCTTCGAGTATTCAAGAAGAAATTGTATCAGGTAAATAATTGTTTAAATATAAGTATAAGTAGCTAGGAGAAAAAATGGCCGCAACTTATGAGAGGAAAAAACCTCACGTAAATATAGGAACTATCGGTCACGTTGACCATGGTAAAACAACATTGACTGCAGCGATTACTAAAGTTTTGTCAGAACAAGGTGGAGCTGTTTTTAAGTCTTTTGATCAAATTGATAACGCTCCAGAAGAAAAGGCTCGTGGTATTACTATTTCAACATCTCACGTTGAATATGAAACTCCAAAGCGCCACTATGCTCACGTTGACTGTCCTGGTCACGCTGACTACATTAAGAACTTTATTACTGGTGCAGCACAGATGGATGGTGCAATTTTAGTTGTATCCGCTGCAGATGGTGCTATGCCTCAAACAAGAGAACATATTTTATTGGCAAGAAACGTTGGTGTTCCAGCATTAGTAGTTTTCTTGAATAAAGAAGATATGGTTGATGATGTAGAAATGATAGACATGGTTGAAGAAGAAATTCGTGAATTGTTGAACAAATACGATTTCCCTGGTGCAAAGATTCCTTTTATCAGGGGTTCAGCTTTGAGAGCCTTGGAAGGCGATGCTGCATACAAAGAAAAAATTAAAGCTTTGATGCAAGCGGTTGATGATTATATACCAGAACCTGTTAGAGATATTGACAAACCATTCTTGATGCCAGTTGAAGGTGTATTCTCTATTTCCGGTAGAGGTACTGTTGCAACAGGTAGAATTGAAAGAGGTACTGTTAAAATTGGTAGCGAAGTTGAAGTTATTGGCTTTGGATCAAAGATAAAAAGTACTGTTACTGGTGTAGAAATGTTTAAAAAATCTATGGAAAGCGGACAAGCTGGTGATAACGCTGGTCTTCTTCTTCGTGGTGTTAAAAAAGAAGACATTGAACGTGGTATGGTCGTTGCAGCTCCTGGTTCAGTTACACCACATAAGAAGTTTAAGTGTGAAGTTTATATTCTAAGTAAAGACGAAGGCGGAAGACATAGTCCATTCTTTAATGGCTATAGACCTCAGTTTTATTTTAGAACAACAGATGTTACTGGCGTTGTGACTCTTCCAGAAGGACGAGAAATGGTTATGCCAGGTGATAACGTTGCGTTGAGCGTTGACTTGATCACTCCAATTGCTATGGAAAAAGATCTTAAGTTCTCTATCCGTGAAGGCGGTAGAACAGTTGGTTCAGGCGTTATTTCTGAAATTGTAGAGTAATCGAGTCAGGTAGAGTTTATGAAAAAACAAAAGATACATTTGACTCTTAGATCATATGATCATCAATTATTGGATAAAGCGGTTAAGCAAATTGTGATGACTGCAAAAAGAACAGGCTCCGATGTTGTCGGACCTGTTCCTCTACCTAATAAACAAAGGTGTTTTACTGTTCTAAGGTCACCTCATATTGATAAAAAATCAAGAGAACAGTTTGAGTTAACGACTCACAAACGTATTTTGGATATTGTTGCTCCTTCGGACCAAACAATGGATGCGTTGATGAGATTGAACATCTCCTCCGGGGTTGATGTAGAGATTAAATAGGCTAGTGAAAGGTAAGAATGGTTAAGGGACTCTGGGGTAAAAAGGTCGGAATGACGCAGTTGTTCGTGAACGATAAAGTTGTCCCAGCAACAGCTATAGATGTTTCTGACTGGTTAGTGACTGCGATAAAATCCGAAAAGATGGATGGGTATAATGCGGTCCAGTTTGGTTGTCTAAGAAAAAGATTTTCTGGTCAATCATTCACTCCTAATTGGCTAAAAGACAAAAAAACGTTTTTTGGACATGTTAGAGAGGTTAGATTAGATAATTTGGTAGAAGATATTAAAGTGGGTAAATCTATTGATTTCACAAAAATATTGGACCTTGGTATAAAGGTTGATGTTTCTGGAGAAACAATAGGTCGTGGTTTTGCTGGTGTTATGAAAAGACATAATTTTACTGGTGGTCCATCTGCACACGGAAGTATGTTCAAGCGTAGACCGGGTTCTATCGGTTTTCTTTGTGCCTGTGGCAAGGTTATAAAAGGTAAACGAATGGCTGGACACATGGGCTGTCAAAGACAAACGATGAGAAACTTGGAAGTGGTGAGAGTCGAACCTGAGAAGAACGTTGTGTTCGTAAAAGGTTCAGTTCCTGGAAAAACAGGTTCTGTAGTTTTTGTTAGAAAGTGTAGGTAATCATGGTTGCACAAAACACAAAAAAGACAGTAGAAACGAATCGTCTAAAGTTGTTTTCTGATAAAGATTTCAATATTGAAAAAAAAGGCTTAAATTCAACTGCTTTTGCGGATTGGATTAGAGTTTTGATGCAAAATAGTCGACAAGGAACTGTTGGCTGTAAAGATAGATCAGAAGTTTCCTTATCCGGTAAAAAACCTTGGGCTCAAAAGGGAACAGGTCGTGCTAGAGCTGGTACAGCTCGTTCTCCTTTGTGGAGAGGTGGGGGTGTTATTTTTGGTCCTCAACCTAGAGTTAGAACACTAGCTATTTCGAAAAAAATTAAAAAACAAGTTTTAAACAATTTGTTTTGGCTTTTTTTACAAAATAAAAAAGTAGCAGCATTGGATTGGTCTTTAGACTCAGATGTTCCAAAAACATCTTCAGCTTTTAAAGCTTTAAAAGCTTGTGGCCTAGATAATAAAAAAATTAATTTATTTCTTCCTATCGAAGATATGTTAACATATGCTTCTTTTTCTAATATTCCAAGCGTTAGAATCATGTATTTTGATCAAGCTAATGCTTTCGAATTGTCTGACAGTGAATACTGGATTTGCTTAGGCAAAGATAGTGAGGCATTTAAAGGGATGGTTTCAAAATGGATCTAACAATTTACAATGTGATTAAAGGCCCTGTTTTGTCTGATAAGGCTTATAAGATCAATCAAAATTTGAAAAAATTGGTTTTGAATGTTCATCCTGCTGCTAATAAGCCTATGGTTGCTGAAGCCATTGAAAAATTATTTGATGTTAAAGTCGATAATGTTCGTATAATGGTTCGAAAAGGCAAAAATCGTATGGTTGGGCGCAGGCCTGTAACGGGAAAGACAGTTAAGAGAGCTATCGTGACTTTGAAAGAAGGTTACTCTTTGGACATTTTTAATGCTCCTAATATAGGATTGAATTCTGTAGAGAGTAAATCAAACGATTCACAGCAAGGATAATTAGAGGAAAATATGGCTATAGTTAAAAGAAAACCTACCAATTCTTCTTTGCGCTTTCAATCTTTTCTAGATTCTAAAGATATTACAACAACAACACCAGAAAAGAGCCTTGTAAAAGGGATGCGCAAGAGTGGTGGAAGAAATGCATATGGTAGAATTACAGTAAGGCATCGTGGCGGCGGTGCATTAAAAAAATATCGTGTTGTGGATTTTATGAGGAGTGTTCGAGACATTCCTGGTAAACTTGTTTCCATTGAATATGATCCAAGTAGAAACGTTAGAATAGGTTTGGTAAATTATGAAAATGGTGTGAAGCGATATATTTTAATTCCTTCAGACTTAAAGGTTGGCCAAACTGTTATAGCGGGACAAAATATCGAAGCTCATGTGGGTAATTGTATGCCTTTAAGGAGTATACCTGTCGGCTTTACAATTCATAACGTTGAGATAAGACCTGGATCTGGTGGTAAATTAGCACGTAGTGCTGGTACTTCTATTCAGTTGCTTGCCAAGGATGAAAGCTATGCATCGTTAAAGATGCCATCTGGTGAAACCAGAATGGTGCCTTTAGATTGTTGGGCTACTATTGGTGTTTTGGGTAATGCGGATTTTAAGAATATTGTTTGGGGTAAGGCCGGTCGTACAAGAAATAGAGGATTTAGATCATCTGTTCGTGGTATGGCTATGAACCCTGTTGATCACCCACATGGTGGTGGTGAAGGTCGTTCTAAGTCTGGTTCCCACCCTGTATCTCCTTGGGGTAAAGGATGTAAGGGTACAAGAACTAGAAAACGCAAGAACCCATTAATTGTAAAACGAAGAAAGTAACGCATAGTCGGAGTTAAGAATGACAAGATCTGCAAAAAAAGGACCTTTTGTTGATGATTCACTTTTAAAAAAAGTTGAAAAAATAAAACAAAGTTCCAAAAAAGAAGCGATAAAAACTTGGTCCAGACGCAGTATGGTTTTGCCAGACTTTGTTGGATTGACAATTGCTGTTCATAACGGCAAAAAATTTATTTCAGTTTTTATCACTGAAAATATGGTTGGGCATTATTTGGGTGAATTTGCCCCAACTAGAACATTTAAGCAACATAGTGGTAATAAATAAAACGGATTCGTTTTTTAATAGTTTAGAGGTTGTTTATGCAGTTTACTGCCAAAGTTAAAAACGTTAGATTTTCCCCGTATAAGTTACGTCCTTTAGCAGATGTAGTTCGGGGTAAAAATGCTACATACGCTCTTAATTGGTTAAAGACTTATCCAGTTAAAAGAGTTATTCCAATGGAAAAAATGTTGGAATCAGCTGTAGCTAACGCTAAATTCTTGAATAGTGTTGAAATTGAAAATCTCTTAGTAAAAGAAATTAGAGTGGATCAAGGACCTATTTTTAAATATTTTAAAGCTGGGTCAAGAGGACGCCCTCGTATTCAGCGCAAGAGATTGAGTCATATGAGTATAATTTTAGAAACCAAAGAGGTTTGATAGTGGGACAAAAGGTTAATCCAGTAGGATTTAGATTAGGCGTTTATAAAGACTGGTCTGCTCGTTGGTTTGCTAAGAAGTCTTATGCTGATAGCGTCTTAGAAGATTTAAAAATTAGAAAATTTCTAGATCAAGTTCTTAGCAAGGCTGATATAGCTTCTGTAGAGATTGAAAAATCTGGTGATAATGTTAAAGTTATTGTTCATTCTGGAAGACCCGGTGTCGTTATAGGCAAAAAGGGTCAAGAGATTGAAAACCTTAAAAGAGATCTAGCAAAAGAATTAGGTCGAAAGGTTATTGATATTTCAGTACAAGAAGTGAAAAAACCTGAATTAGATGCTACTCTTGTGGCGAAGAGTATCGCTGACCAATTAGAAAAAAGAGCTAGTTTTAAGAAGGTTATGAAGAAAGCTTCCATATCGGCAATGCGAGCAGGTGCAAAGGGAATTAAAATTTGTTGCGCAGGTCGTATTGGTGGGGCTGAAATAGCTAGATCCGAGTGGATAAGAACAGGTTCAGTACCTCTTCATACACTTCGCTCTGACGTTGATTATGGTACAGCAGAAGCAAAAACAACTTTTGGTGTAATTGGCGTTAAGGTCTGGTTGTGTCGTGGTGATTTTGTAAAGATTAAATAACGGTGGACGAACGCTATGTTAATGCCAAAGAAAGTAAAACACAGGAAGGTTCAGAGAGGCACCATGAAGGGTCTTTCAAAGGGCTGTAGAACCGTCTATTTTGGAGAGTATGGCTTAGAAGCTGCGGACCCGGTTTGGATGACAGCGCAGCAAATAGAAGCAATGCGTGTTACTCTGTCTCGTGGAGTCAGGAAAGAGGGAAGTTATTTTATCCGGGTTTTCCCAGATAAACCTGTTTCTAAAAAACCTGCTGAAACTCGTATGGGTAAAGGTAAGGGGAATCCAGAGTTTTGGGTTGCGGTTGTTAAGAGAGGTCGTATTATTTGTGAGATTGCAGGGGTTGCTGAAGAAAGAGCAAAAGAGCTTATGAAATTAGTTTCCTACAAGCTTCCAATAAAAACCAAATTTGTGAAAAAAGAACAATGATAGTACAAAAACAAAAAGAAGAATTTAAAAAGCTGAATACTGAAGAGCTTGTAAAAAAAGCATCTGAGTTAAGGCGAGAAATATTCAGTTTAACGCTGGGTATTACAACTGGTCAGGTAAAAGATACTTCTTTATTTAAAAAAAATAAAAAGAATTTGGCCAGAGTATTAACCTTTTTGCAGCAAAAAGCTGCTAAATAACATTAGGTTAAATTGTGATTTCTTACAGAAGGTAGCTTATGGTTATAGAAAAAAATAAAAAAAAGCTTTTGCGAGGCAAGGTTATTTCCAATAAAATGGATAAAACCGCTGTTGTCGAAGTGGAAAGATCTTTTAAACATCCTCGCCTAGAAAAAATTGTGAGGGTTGCAAAGAACTACAAAGTTCATGACGAGAACAATGTGGCCGAAGTAGGTAATATTGTTGATATATATGAAGGTCGACCAGTTTCTAAATCTAAATTTATGTATTTAGAAAAAGTTATTAAGTCTCAAGCTTAATCAGGTTGAAGTGAAGGTTTAAGATGATACAAAAACAGACTTATTTAGTTGTAGCTGATAACTCTGGCGCCAAGGCGTTGCAGTGTATTCATGTTATAGGCAGTACAAGAAAACGATATGCCTTTTTAGGTGATTTAATTAAGTGCGCCGTAAAATCTGCCATACCAGGCGGAGCTGTTAAAAAAGGTCAGGTTGTAACAGCAGTGATTGTTAGAACCAGAAAAGAATCTAGAAGAGATGATGGTGGATACATTAGATTTGGCGATAATGCGGCTGTTATTGTCAAGGAAGATAAGTCTCCTATTGGTTCACGTATGTTTGGACCTATAGCGAGAGAGCTTAGAGCAAAGGGTTTCTCTAAGATTATCTCTCTTGCCCCAGAAGTTTTGTAACAAGGGCTGTGAAATATGATGCGTATTAAAAAAAACGATACAGTTGTTATCATTGCGGGTAAGGATAAAGGAAAAGAAGGCAGCGTTTTGAACGTTTCTGACATCAAGGATAAAGTTCTTGTAAAAGGTTTGGGAATCGTTACAAAACATGTAAAAGCCAAACGACAAGGTGAAGTTTCAGGTATTAAAGAAGTTGAAACTCTTATTGAAATGTCTAAGGTTCTTCCTGTATGTCCTTTCTGCAAAAAAGGTTGCAGAGTAAACTCTCAAACTCTTGATAATGGAAAAAGAGCAAGAGTCTGCAATCGTTGTAAAAAAGTGATTTGATGGTTGAGGATATTCGATGAAAAAAACAAGATTAGAAGAATTATACAACTCCCAAATCCGACCTAACTTGAAAAAAGAATTAGGTTTGAACTTCATGGAAGTTCCTAAAATATCCAAAATAGTATTGAACGTTGGTTGCAAAAGTGCAATTAGTGACTCCAAAGTTCTTAATGATATAGTTGATGTTTTGGGTAAAATTGCCGGTCAAGCTCCAGTTAAAACAATAGCAAAGAAATCTATTGCAGGTTTTAAATTGAGAGAAGGTATGTCCATAGGCGCGATGGTTACTTTGAGAAAGTCTAAGATGTATGAATTCTTAGATCGTTTAATTAATTTGGCTTTGCCAGCAGAACGAGATTTTCAAGGTGTTAAAAGAAGTTTTGATCGCGCAGGAAACTTGAATCTTGGCATAAGGGAATGGATTATTTTCCCTGAAGTTGATTTCGGTGTAGGTGAGAAGGTATTTGGCCTTAATATAACAATAAATACAACAGCTAAAACTGATGAAGCTGCATATGAATTGTTGAAAGGTTTTGGAATGCCATTTCGTAAAGAAAATAAAACTGCATAAGGTCATTGGGGAATAGATGGCAAGGAAAGCATTAATAGAAAAATCAAAAAGAGAACCAAAGTTTTCTACCAGGGTTAGAAATCGCTGCCAATTGTGCGGTAGACCTCGTGGTTACATGTCGATGTTTAAGATGTGTCGTATGTGTTTCAGAAAAAATGCCTTGGTTGGATTACTTCCTGGTGTTAAGAAGACCAGTTGGTAATTAAATTTCTAAGAGGAAAAGAGCTATGTCAATAGATACAATCGGAAATTTTTTGACCATCATTAGAAACGGAATTATGGCTTCAAAATTAACAGTTGAAGCGCCGTATTCTAAATTTAAAGAAGAACTTTGCAAGCTTTTAAAGGAAGAAGGTTTTATTAGAGACTTTTCTTTGTCTGGAGATAAGCCTGCTATAAAAAAAATAAAAGTATTCTTGAAGTATGTTGATGGTGAATCCGTGGTTCATGAAATTACAAGAGTAAGTACGCCTGGTTGTCGTTGTTACAGAAATTCAACAAGTCTTAAACCTGTTATTGGTGGCTTGGGTATTTCTATAGTATCAACAAATAAAGGTATTATGACAGACAAGACTGCTAAGAAACTTTCTATAGGCGGCGAAGTCGTCTGTACGGTTTGGTAAGGAGGTTGTTATGTCAAAAATAGGAAGAAGACCTATATCTTTAGGCGGTACAAAAGTAGAAATTAAGGGTCAAGAAATCCACTATAAAGGTAAGCTTGGCTCTGGTGTGTATACTTTGCCAGAAAATTTAAGCGTTAAGCTTGATGGTGCAACAAAATTATTGATTTCACCAGTTAATGTAACTAACGATACCAATAGAATTTGGGGAATGCATAGAGCTCTTCTTTCAAATGCTATTAAAGGTGTTGACGCTGGTTTTGAAAAAAAAGTCAAAATTAATGGTTTGGGTTTTAAGGCTCAGGTTACAGGAAGCAAAGTTGTGTTCACATTAGGTTTTAGCCATAAAATTGATATGGATTTACCTAAAGGTGTTACATTAGATGTTGATAAAAGTGGTCAGATGTTGACATTTAAGTCATCTGATAAAGCTCAACTAGGTTTGGTTTGCAGTTCAGTTCGAGCTCTAAGACCACCAGAACCTTATAAGGGTACAGGTGTTAAGTTAGATGCAGAAACAATAATCCGCAAATCTGGTAAAGCCAAGTCTGCTTAATAAAGGGGTTTAAGATGTCTATTATAAGTAAAATTAAAAAAAGAGTTGCAAGAAGAGTTAACAGAGTGCGTTCTAAGGTTAAGGGTACAGGCCTACCTAGAGTCTCTGTCTTCAGAAGTTTGAGTAATATTTATGCTCAAATTATTGATGACAAAGCGCAAGCTACATTGGTTAGTTGTTCAACATTGGAATTGAAAAACTTGACTGGTGATAAAAAAGCGAAAGCTCATGCTGTTGGTTTGGAACTTGCAAAACGCGCAGCAGAAAAAAATATTAACGCAGCATGCTTTGACAGAGGCGCCTTTCTTTATGGCGGCAGAGTTAAGGCTTTAGCTGAAGGTTTGAGAGCTGGCGGATTAAAAATTTAAGACTTTTTAAGGTATTAAAATAATGACAAAAGAAGTAAAAAAAGATGCTTTCATAGACAACGTAGTTAACGTTGCTAGAGTCACAAAAGTTACGAAAGGTGGAAAAAGGTTTTCTTTTTCTGCGTTAGTTGTTACTGGTGACGGTGAAGGCAAAATAGGCGTTGCTTTAGGCAAGGGAAAAGAAGTTTCTGCTGCTATTACTAAGGCTACCAATAAAGCTCGCAAAAACATGATTACAGTCTCATTAAGAGGTGAAACAATTCCTTATCCTGTAGAAGGTTCTCATGGTGCAAGCAAAGTTATAATGAGATCTGCCTCTAAAGGTACAGGTGTTATTGCCGGCGGAGCTATGCGTGCAATTATGGATGTTGTAGGAATTAAAGATGTTCTTGCAAAATCTTTGGGTTCTAGTAATAGAATTAACGTTGTTAAAGCGACCTTGAATGCTCTTGCAAAACTTCGTTCTGCAAGTCATATAGCAAAGTTAAGAGATAAAACTATAGAAGAAGTTATCAAGGGTAAATAATATGTTGACACTTAATAATCTAACTCCTTCAGGAAAAAATAGAAAAAGAGTTGGTCGTGGCGGAAGCCGAGGCGGTACTTCTGGAAAAGGTAATAAAGGCCAAAAGGCTCGTTCAGGTGCGCCAATTGCTTCTTATTTTGAAGGCGGACAAATGCCTTTACATAGAAGACTTCCAAAAGTAGGTTTTAACAATACAAGATTCCAAAAAGAAATTGCCATTGTTAACTTACAACTTTTGAGTGATTCTTTTGAGAATGGCGAACAAGTTAATAAAGAGATTTTGAGGGAAAAGGGATACCTCAAAGGAAATCGAGATATTTTGTTGAAAGTTCTTGGAGGGGGAGAACTAACAAAGAAATTGAGCATTGAAGCGGATGCTTTTAGTAAATCTGCTATTGATGCGATTCAGAAGTCCGGTGGTGAGGTAATATTAACCAAGGAGAAATAATCCCATGTTGGTAGTAAGGAACTTCAAAAATATCTTTGCAATCCCAGAGCTAACCAAGAAGCTTGCTTTCACTTTGGGTGTATTGATTCTGTACAGATTAGGCGATTTTATTCCTATAGTAGGTATAGATGTTGCCGCTTTAGCACAGCAAATAGCTCAAAAATCATCTTGGATTGGCGGTGCATTAGGTTTTATGAATACAATGACGGCAGGTGCTTTGGACAAAGGTGCATTGTTTGCGTTGGGCATCGGGCCTTACATTACAGCTTCTATAGCTATGCAGTTTTTGACATTAGCCATTCCTGAACTGGAGCAACTTCAAAAAGAAGGTGCTTATGGTAGACGGAAAATTGAGCAATATACAAGATATCTAACATTAGGTTTGTCGATACTTCAGGGATCTATGTATCTTGGTAGTTTGCATGCTATGGGCGTTGTTTTGAATCCGGGTATCGGTTTTACCATTATGACTTTATTGTCATTGGCTGCGGGATCCATGTTTGTGATGTGGCTTGGTGAACAAATAACAGCATTTGGTATAGGTAACGGAAGTTCAATGTTGATTTTTGCAGGTATTGTTGCGAGATTTCCTAATGCTGTGTTCTCTATTTGGCATCAAGTTTTTGGATTGGGACAATCTCCTTTGATATTAATTTTGGTTCCTGCGATATTTGTTGCCATTACAGCTTGTATTGTATTTTTGGAAAAAGGGGAACGCAAGATTCCTGTTCAATATGCAAGACGGGTTGTTGGAAATAGAGTGTATGGCGGTCAAAGTACCTATATACCCTTCAAAATTAATCCATCTGGTGTTATGCCGGTGATTTTTGCGGGTACAGTACTTAACGTGCCCTTGGCGCTTTTAAGTTACTTTGCTACTAAATTTACTAGTTTGAAATGGCTTGCTGTCTCCGTTGGATATGGTCAACCTTTAAACTTGGTAATAACATTTTTATTGATTATTTTCTTTGCGTTCTTTTATACAGCATTGATTTTTGATCCAAATAAATTATCAGAAGATATGAAAAAGAGTGGTGGTTTTATACCTGGGGTTAGACCAGGTAAGCAAACGGCTGATTTTTTTGATTATATTCTTACAAGAGTTGGTTTGGTTGGGGCCATTTATTTGGGTGCTTTAGCTGTTGTACCAACTATTATTAACGTTTATTTTGGATTACCATTGCCTTTTGCAGGAACATCGTTGCTTATCGTTGTTGGTGTAGCATTGGACTTTTCTGCTCAAGTTGAATCCTATTTATTGGAACATAGATATGAGGGCTTTTTGTCTTCAGGCCGGTTAAAAGGCAGGGCAACAAGGTGAATTTAAAGGGTTCATTGTTAATATTTATAGGTCCGCCATGCTGTGGCAAGGGCACAATTTCTAGATTATGCGTAGAAAAGCTGGGTTTTACCCAGCTTTCTACTGGAAATCTTTGTAGACATCACATAGAAATAGGTAGTGATATTGGCAAAGAAATAGATTTTGCTTTGAAATCTGGTAAACTTATTTCCAATGAGCTTATTACTGAAATGGTTAAAGCGTGGCTTGAAGTTAATGCAAGTAATTGTACTTCCGTAATTTTGGATGGTTATCCAAGAACGGTTCCTCAAGCAAGAGACTTTTATGATTTTTTAAGTAGTTCTGATGAAATGAATTCTGTTAAAATTATACATTTTCAGGTTTCAGAAGAATGTCTTATGAAACGAGCCTGTGGTCGCTTAGTTTGTAAAAATAGTGAGTGCCAACAGGTTTATTCTATTGAAGGTAAGATGGCTCCTAAGATTGAAATGATATGTGATATTTGTTCGGGTCAGTTGATTAAGCGTTTAGACGATACTTTAAGTACCGTTGAAGACCGGATAAAAACTTATTATAAGCATGAATCGGGTTTATTAAATTGTTTTAATGAGCTTGGAATGTTTACATTTTCTCTGGCTGCAGAAAATGATGTAGATGTTGTTTTTGCTAATTTAAAGAAAATTATAGGGGCTTAGGAATAGTGATAGTCATCAAGAATAAACAGGCTATACAAAAAATGCATCAGGCTGGAATGCGTCTAGCAGAGATCTTTGAGATTATTGAAACAA
The DNA here is from genome assembly GCA_000989525.1 of candidate division TM6 bacterium GW2011_GWF2_32_72. GTDB lineage: Bacteria > Babelota > Babeliae > Babelales > GWF2-32-72 > GWF2-32-72. Next base: position 52,785 of record LBON01000002.1, on the reverse strand, counting down.
AGTTGGCAGTTGGTATGACAACTTTGGATATAGAAAAGCTTGTTGAAGTTGAATTAAAAAAGCGGGAGTTGATCTCCAGATCAAAAGGATATATGGGATATAAACATATAACTTGTATATCAATTGATGACGAAGTTGTTCATGGGATTCCTTCAGTAAATCGAATTTTACAGGACGGAAACATCGTATCTATCGACATATGTGTTTCTTTGAAAGGTTATTGTGCGGATATGGCAAGAAGCTTTATTATTGGCAAAGGTTCGCAAGAAGCTATTAGATTAATAGCCGTTGCGAAATCAGCTCTTGATAAAGGCATAGCCAAAGCTATTCCTGGAAATAGGTTGTCTGATATTTCGAATGCTATTCAGCAAGAAGTCGAGGCAGCAGGCTTTAATGTTGTTAGAGATTTTGCTGGACACGGTATTGGAAAACAATTGCATGAAGATCCGGAGGTAGTGAATTTTGGCGAGGCGGGAAAAGGACCAATTTTAAGAGTTGGTATGACTTTAGCTATCGAACCTATGATTACCCAAGGTCGCTATGAAGTGTTCGTGGATAAAGATGGTTGGACAGTTAAGACAAAAGATAAGAGTTTAGCGGCCCATGTTGAAGATACGGTTGCTATTACGGAGTCTGGTCCTATGATTTTAACAAGATTTGGAAGCTAGAGAGTTGTATGAATGATAAAAAAAGTGAAACAATAAAAATGGATGGTGTGGTTAAGGAAACTTTACCAAATGCCATGTTTAGAGTTGAGCTAGAAGGGGGACACACAATCTTGGCGCATGTATCAGGCAAAATGCGAATGTTTTATATAAGAATTTTGCCAGGGGATAAAGTTGCAGTTGAGATGTCTCCTTATGATTTGAATAGAGGTAGAATTGTTTTGCGTTACAAGAATTAGTTAACGTTTCGAGGGAATAACTATGAAGGTTAGAACATCTGTAAAGAAAATTTGTAACTACTGCACGATCGTAAAAAGATCGGGTGTTGTTCGGGTTCTTTGTAAAAAAAATCCAAAGCACAAGCAGAGACAAGGTTAGTTTATATTAACTAGATTGAAGAGGATCTTCGTATATGGCAAGAATTGAAGGTGTCGAATTACCTTTCAAAAAAAGAATTGAGTATGGTCTTACATATGTTTATGGCATTGGTTTAAAGACATCTCAAGATATTTTAACCAAACTTAATATCAATTTTGATATTAGGGTTAAAGACCTTACTGATGAGCAAGTTGCGCTTATTCAGAAGGAAATTACTAGTGGCTATAAAGTTGAGGGCGACCTTAGAAAAGAAGTCACTATGAATATAAAGCGTCTACAAGAAATCGGTTCTTACCGTGGCTTGAGACACAAAAAAGGTTTGCCGGTAAGAGGGCAAAATACTAAGAACAATGCTAGAACCAGAAAAGGTCCTAAGAAGGCCGGTGGCGCTATTGCTCTTAAGAAAAAAGTAACCAAGAAATAGTTAAGTTTCATTAAAGTATAGAAGGTCGTGATGGCTTACAAAAAGAAGTCTAAGAAAACAAAAAGACAATTAGATTCAGCCATAGTGCATGTTAAATCTACATTCAACAACACTTTGGTGACAGTTAGTACTATGGATGGCGATGTTGTTTTATCTGGTAGCGCAGGGGCTTTGGGCTATAAAGGTTCAAGAAAAAGTACCCCTTTCGTAGCAACCCAGATTGGCGTAAAAGTTGCCAAAGAAATGGTTGATATGGGCGTTAAAAGTGTAGAAGTAAATTTGCAAGGTCCAGGTTCAGCTAGAGACTCTGTAGTCAGAGCTGTTATGGGTCAAGGCGTTAATGTTTCGGTTATAAGAGATGTTACTCCTCTGCCTCACAATGGATGCAGACCGCCTAAAAAACGTAGAGTTTAAGTTTAATTTTGAATGATTTGGTAAGGATACTATGAAGGGCAAAGTACCCGTAAAGGGAAAAATCGCAAATAAAGAAGAAAACAAGACAACGGCTCCTACCAAACGAGCTCCAAAAATGTCCGAATACGGCAAACAGCTTGCTGAAAAGCAAAAAGTAAAGCAAATGTACGGACTTTTGGAAAAACAGTTCAAACGCTTTTTTGATAAGGCCGTTAGAACACCAGGAGCTCCAGGTGAAGTTCTTTTGAGCTTACTGGAAAGACGTTTGGATAATGTTGTTTACCGTTTGAAGCTTACAACAACAAGACCTCAAGCTAGACAGGTTGTTGTACATGGGCACATTTTAGTGAACGGTAAAAAAGTTTATTCTCCATCCTATTTGGTTAAACCAAATGACGAAATTTCTTTAGTGAATAATGTTTTGGAGAAAAAAGGCTTTTTAGAAAATGTAATAGATAAAAGATTGAATATTGGTATTAAGGTTCCTGATTGGCTTGAACTAGATAAAAAAGATCGCAAGGGACGAATCTTAAGGAATCCTATAAGGGCTGATATTCAGGCTCCAATTGAAGAGCACTTAATTGTTGAATTATATTCTAAATAGTGCTGGGATATTGGTTTTGTTTAGGGGTTGTTTTATCTATATCAGGAGACTAAATGGATAATAAGAGAGAATATAGACCATTGATTATTCCGAAATTAAGTTGGAATAAAAAAAACATAACAGAAACTTACGGGGAGTTGGTTGCTCAACCGTTGGAATCTGGTTTTGGTGTTACTTTTGGTAATGCTATTCGAAGAATTTTGCTTGGAGGCATTGAGGGATCAGCGGTTACTTCAATTGTTGTAAGTGGTATCAATAACGAGTTTTCCTCTATTGAGGGTGTCGTGGAAGATGCTACTCAATTGATTTTAAATATTAAGTCGATTGTAGTAAAAAGCAAAGATGGCAAACCTGGCAAGATGACTCTTTCAGTAGAAGGTGAATCTGTTGTAAAGGTTAGTGATATCAAGGCTGATGAAAACTTAGAATTGATTAATTTAGATGATGTAATAGCACATGTTTCTCCAGGTGGAAAACTTGAAGTAGAGTTTTTTGTAGAGCCAGGAAGAGGTTATCAAGCTGCTAAATGGCCTGTAGATAAACCTTTGCAAGAAGATGGTCGCATTTACTTAGATGCTATGTTTTCTCCTGTACGAAGAGTAAGTTTTGACGTGGAAAAAACACGTGTTGGTAAAGAAATTGATTATGATAAATTGATTCTTATCATAGAAACAAATGGTTCAGAAAATCCACTAGATGTTCTTTATTATGCTGTGTCTGTATTAAGAACTCAACTTGAACATTTCTTAGCTAGTGCAGAAATTCCTTTCAACGAAATCTCTAAGTCTCCTGAAGAAGAAGAAGAAGATACACCTTTGGATGCAGAAGAATTTGGATTGAAAGGTGTGCCTGTAGATCTTCTTTTGAAGCCTATAGATGAATTAGAACTTTCTGTTAGGGCGCATAATTGCTTGATTAATGCTGGAATTAAGAGAATTATTGATCTTGTAAACCTATCTGATGAAGATAGTTTGAAAATCAAGAATTTTGGTCGCAAGTCCCTTAATGAAGTGAAAGATAGTATGAAGGCGTTCGGTCTTGCATTCGGTATGGACATTAAAGAAGAAAATGTTCAGAAATTGCTTGAAGACAGAGAGCGTAGACGGTTAGCAAATGAAAAGAAACGCAGTTAGTTGAAGGTTCAATCATGAAGCATCAAATTGGTAAGAAAAAACTTAATATGAAAAGCTCTTATAGAAGAGCTTACTTGAGAAATCAGGCAATTCACTTAATTGAATATGGCCATTTAGTTACAACCAAGACAAACATCAAAGAAGTTAAACGTTTGGTTGAAAAACTTGTTACAATTGCAAGACAAGGCAACGAGTTTAGCCATAGAAGAAGAGCTCTTTCTATTCTTCCTTATAAAAAGGAAGCTTTGGACAAGCTTTTTGTGGAAATTGCACCTAAATATGTCGAAAGACCAGGTGGTTATACTCGAATTATCCCTATGGGACAAAGAAAGAGTGATACTGCCACCATGGCAAGACTAGAGTGGGTGTAAGCTAGCCTAATCTTATTAGAATTAAGCTTTAAAAAAGCCGCCAGAACTTATCTGGCGGCTTTTTTGTACCTAAAAATCAATGAGTTTAAGGTTTTTTATTCATATTGAAGCTTTAGAGGCTTGTTTTGAATCTTCTCGGGGCGTCGTTTTAAAGAAAATGCCTATCTGTAAATGTTTTTAGAGGGGTGGTTGTTATAATTAAGGTTTTGGGTAGAATATAATCAAATGGTTTAGATTATATGTATTTGGAGGTTATTATGAAATACATTAAGTATGCATTCGCATTCTTTTTACTCTTATATGGTTATGATTCTACTTGCTCATCTTTATGGGCTTCTGCCTGGGGTTCCGTAAAAAATGGCACCTCTGGTGTTTATGGCACTGTTAAAAATGGTGTTTCTGGCACTTATTCTTTTTTGAGTGATTTGAATGGTGCAATTAACGTTAATGATGGTTATGAAGATGATCTTAGCGATAGTAGTGATGATGATTTTTTTGACACAGTTCAAGAACCAGCAGAATTGGAAAATTTGAAAATAGATTCTAATATCAGTGTTTTATCTAATCCTGATTTAACAGGACCGTCTGGAAAAACATTGGATGTCTCTGCTTTGAATGATCAATCAAATTTATGGGCATCTGCTTGGTGTTCCGTAAAAAATGGTACTTCTGGTGTATATGGCGCTGTTAAAAGTGGAGTTTCTGGCTCTTATTCTTATTTGAGCAATTTGGGTAGCACAATTATGGGTAAAGAAGATGGCGATAAATCTTTGAAAGAGGGATTATCTATTAATTCGGTTTCCAACGAAGATAAGGCTTCGTCTACTGACGTCGATTCAAGCAAAGTTAATGTGGATCAAGATGCTCAAAATTTATCATCGAAGCATACTAAAAAATCGAGTTGGGTTAATCAAAAGGTTGAATCTGCCATCGGTAACGTGTTAGGTGCAGATACCATTGAAGATTTAAAAAAGACCAAATCCGTGTTGAAATTTACTGGATTATTAGCTGATGAAGTTAAAAAACAGAATATGTCAGATGAAGAAGTTTACGATTTGGCTAAAAACGTCGCTGAATTGGTAAAAGTTGGTCGGAAAATGAGTATCTTTTGGTCAAAAAATGGTGAACATATTTCTAGTTCGTTGGAAAAATTAACATGTTTTTATGAATTGATTAAAAAAGACGGTTTGGACCCTGAATGTGATATGTCATATAAAGATAAAGCATGGGATGTATTAACAGATTTAGCCAAAGATTTTAAAATAGATGTTGATGTTAAAGATAAGGTTCATTCTTATCAAAAAATTGGTCTTGTTTTTAATAAGATTATAAAAGAATTTAATCAATTAATTGATAAAGCCAAAAAAGAGATCGAAGAACAAACAATAAATCCTAAGGCTGATTATCACCAGTTAGTTATTGATACAGAAAATTTAATTCATATTATTAAGCAAACACTTGGTTCAGATGAGGGGCTTTTTTCTAAGGCAGGCAAAATAAAGGTTCAAGATTCTATGAGCCAATTGATTGAAAGTAATAAATCATTGAACGACTATGTTGGTGCTGTTAAAGGGTTTAAAGGTGTGTCAAAAACATTTGGCTCTGCCGTTAACGCTGTAAATTCTGGAATAAGTTATGCAAAAGAAAACAAAATAAAAACCACGGGTATTTTTGGTGGATTAGCTGTTGGTGCTGCAGCTTGCATTGCCACCGTAGCAACATTGAGTGGTGCTGCAATTATAGGTAGTACTTGGTTATGGAACAAGTTTAAAGGACTTTCTGCGGGCGAACAAAAGCATTGGATGGAGAATATGGATTATTCTAATTTAGCTTCTTCACCATATATGGGTGCAGGTGAAAAAATTAGTCCATTTAGTTCTGGTGCTCATACTGCAATGAAAAAGGTTTTATCTAATAAAAAATAAGAGAATAAAATAATTTAAAAATGTTCATTAATCTCCATTTACTTGGCTCTGGGCTTAATTGCCTGGGGCCAGTTTTTTTATTTATTTTTATCCATTCGGTGAAGATTTTTTAGATCATTTAGAAAATATTGGCGAATTTGAGCCAATGAATTCAAGGGTTATTGTTAAAATATGCCTTGAATGAGTTGTAATCGATATAAATCAAGTCTGTTTAGGATGCTTTTTTAATATTTAATTTAGCATTAAGTTGATAGTAAGGTTGATCTATTGGTTGAAAAAACTGTTAAACAGTATGTTTTATTGGTTTTTTAGCTTGTTTTTTTATAGCTTTGTGTTTTTTCAATTAGTGTTAATTTTTTGCTACTCATTTCGGGACTTGACTAATTGAAATTAAGGAGGCTGCTCCAAACTTCAATTCCATGATTGAGTAAGTGGTTTAGAATAAAAGCTTTAATTCTTTTTTGAAGTTCATATTTAGTATTTGAAGCAAAAGATCAAGAGGTATGCTTTGATATTTTCAGAGAGTCAATAATAATTGGTAAAAACTTGGCCCCATTGAGGAAGTTGCCTCATAGTTTAATCTATACCTTAGATACGTGGTAAGTATCGTTTTTAATAACCCATTTATTGGAGGTGTTCTCATGAAAAAGAACCTATTATTAATATCATTAATGTCAGTAGCTGGTTTAAATGCTAGCGAAACAATCACGCCTGAGATGGCAGAATTAAATACTATGGCTGGCTTTCACGAAGCTCTTAATGAGTTTTACGGTTCAGAAGAAAACATTGCCTCTTTTGACGGTCAAAAAAGTTTTGCTGATTTAGCATGTGCTAAAGGTGATACTACTTTTGGTAAGGTTGCAATAAGGAACCTTTGGATAAGCAGAAATGGTTACAGCAGAACAGGTATTGTAACTGCTGCAGTAGTTGTTCCTACAGCTATAGCTTACGCAACTTACAAGCTAGGTTTGTTTGGTAAAGTTAAGAAGGCTACAAAAGCTTCTTACAACTGGACAATGGGTAAAACCAAATCTGGCTTGAGAAAACTTCACATCTTAAGTAAAGAAGTTAAAAAAGCTCCTGTAAAACAAGCAGCTCCTGTTCGTAGAAGAAAATAAGTCAACTTAATCTTAGGGTAGATCCGCTCTGGGTCTACCCCCTCTTTTTAAAATTGAAACAGATTTCCACATTCCCCGCAAAATTCTAAAAGGTAAAATAGCCACGTATTTTGTAGATGTTAGAAATCTAACAAAAAGCCATTGATTAATTTCGGTGGCTTTTTTATTGTTTGACTTGTTCAAGAGAGTTTTTTTTAACTTTGCTCAAGAATTCGAACGGAGCTTCCGCCTAGACCTTTTTCAATTAAAAAGTGGGCGGGAAAGTGATCTTTCATGCTGTGCAGATGAGAAACTACAATAATTTTGGAAAAATCTTCTTGAATTCTGTGGATGGCTTCCATTATTAAATTTAACCCTTCTTCATCTTGAGATCCAAAACCTTCATCGATTATTAATGTTTGCAGGCAGGTGCCGGATCTTCGGGCTAATAATTTAGAGATAGCCACTCTAAGGGCAAAATCTATTCGGAAGGCTTCACCGCCAGAGAACATTTCGTACGGTCGAATACCCATGTTATCGGAAATATTAATATCTAGAGTCTCTTTGACACCACCGCTTTTTAGATCTTTTAACGATTCAATAAAAATCTGCGCCTGATTATTGGTTAGTTTGCCTAAAATTAAATTAGCTTCTTGTTCTATTTCTGGAAGAGCGTCTTCTATTAACAAAGCTTGAATTCCATCTTTGCTCATGGCCTGATAAATTGCCGAAAGTTCTTGGGCTTCTTCATAAATTTTGTTTTTTTCTTTTTCTTGTTCAAAATGTTTTTTTTCAGATTCTGTGATTTTTTCTTTGAGAGTTTCTAAACTAGCAAGCCTTTTGAGGCTTGCTTCTTTTGTTTTTTGTGTTTCGCGTTGCTTTTCTAGATGATCATTTTTGTTTTGCAAGGTTTGTTCTAGATCCAAATCTAATGTATCAACAGTTTTAAGCTCAACTTCTGACTTTAATAAATTTATTTTTTGATTTCTTAGAGCTATGCAATATTCATGGATGGTTTCTTTTCTTTGTTGTTGCAGAGCTTCTTCAGTCTGGATGTTTACGCAAAATCGAATTTCCTCTTCAAGCCTTTCGAGTTGCTCTTGTATTTTTTTATGTTCTTGAGAATTGTATTTTGAAGCCTCAAGTTGAGTCTGAAATTCAATTATTTTGGCTCTAATTTCGCTCAAGGTGTTATTTTTTTGAAGAGCGAGTAATTGAGTGTGCTCAAGAGTCTTAAATTCTTCTGTGAGGCTTATTTGTTCCTTTTCATGTTTTTGGATTTCTAGCTGTTGTTTTAATTTTAGTTCTTGTTGTTTGGCTAAAGATGCAGAAAGTTCAGTTTGCTTTTCAGCAAGATTTTTAATTTTAGCTTTAAGTTCTCTTTGTTTTTCTTCTTGTTCTTTGAGTTCTTTAAATAGTTCATGGTCTGCGATTAGTTTTTCTTTGAGTTTAGGAATCAAAGTTTTTAGACGATTAAATTTATGTAAAGTTGCTTGTTCTTGTTTTTCCAACTTTGTAGCTAGGAATTTTTTACGCGAAAGAGAAAGATTTTGTTCGCACAGAGGGCAACATGGATTAGTTAGGTCGTGAGCGACTGTTTTGCGAAGGGTTATTTCTTTAAGTTCAGACTGATGTAGATTTGCTTGAGTTATCCATTTTTGATAATGGTTTTTGCCTTTTTCTAATGTTCTTTCTTGGATTTCTCGTTTTTTTAAACACCCCTCATAAAAAATAAGGTCTTTGGAAAGTTGTTTTATTTGATTTGTAATTTCTAGGTAATTTTTTTCAAATTCGGCAACTAACTTGTCTTCCTCAGCGATTCTTTTTTGTATAAAGGTTATTTGATCTTTGTTCTTTTCAAGTTCCATCTCTTTTGTTTGTGTTTTTTTTGTGTATTCAGCATTTAATTCAGATATTAGTTTGTTTTCCTGTTCTTTCAGACCTAACAGAGATTCTTTTGATTCTAGGTTTTTCTGCAATTGTTGCTGCAATAAGTTTAAATGTTTGTTGGCCTCATGTTTTTGTTGTTCAAGTTTATTTAAATTAGGTTGTTGAAGTAATTTTTTATGTGTGTTTTTCCATAAAGATATTGTATTTAGTAGTTTTCTTTCAAGTTCTTGTTTTAATTTTAAATTGTTTTCCTTTTTTTCAAGCCATTGTTTTTTGATTTGTTGTTTTTGATTGAGTTCATTTTCTTTGCTTTGAATTTTTTTTAGTTCTTTTTCGATATCTGTTTCTTGTTCCAAGATTTCTTTGATGAATTGTTTGATTTCTTTGGTTTGAGATTCAACTAGCCCTTTTTTTTCTGCTTCTTGTTTTAAATGTTCTTGAACTTGTTCGATTCCTGATATTTTAGTTTTTAGATTACGAATTTTTTCAGCGGCAAGAAGTCGAATTTTTTCGAATTTATTAAGTCCAAGAATATTTGATAAGACTTCTTTGCGATCCTTTGGAGATTTTTTGGAAAATTCATTTGAATTGCCCTGTCGTATAAAAGCCGAGTTGCTGAAGGTTTCGTAATCAAGACCTAGTGTTTTTTCAATAATTTCTTGAGTGGAACGTATATTTTTTTCAGATAAAGATTTTGACGTGCCATCGCTTTGTATTAGGGCAAAATCTAAATTTTGAACGGGTTTGCCGTATGTTTTGAAAAACTCTCGTTTGACTCTGTAAATCTGCTTATTGAATTCAAAGTCTAAACTCGCCATCATCTGGGTCTGCCCAAGCCTTAAAAGTCCTTGATCCGGTTTTACAGTTGCACCTGTTTTTCTAGCTTGTCCCCAAATAGCCCAAGTAATTCCATCAAGTAGGGCAGATTTTCCGTGACCATTTTTTCCAGAAAGGCAAATAAGTGGATAATTTTCAAAATTTATAGTTTGTATCTCTGAGCCATAGCTTAAAAAGTTTTTAAGTTGAAGTTTTATTGGAATCATAAATAGTCCTTTTTTTTAGCTGTTCAAAAAGTTTAGTTTAACATTTGTAATGAGTTTATGTAATGCGATTTTTTTGAATCTATTGCTTTATGTTTTTTATGTTTGTTATGTTTATATAGGAGAGTTTTGTAAAAAAAATGGGGGTTTGTAAATGAAGGCGAAAATAATATTTTATTGTTATCTTTTCTTGAATTTAAATATTTTGGCAGAAAAAGGCTTGGACTTTTTTGATTATCAAAAAATAAAATGTGGATGGATGGATTTAGATAATCTTGACGGAGTGGAAGAAGCGGCCGCAGAATTGATTTTTAAGGCGAATCTTAATTTATTATGGATTAGATTTAATCCGGAACTGTATTTTAGTAAAATTTCTGAAAGGCAGAATCAAACAGAAAAAATATTTGAAATAGCAAAAAAGATTTTTGATAAATTATATATGTTATGTGCAAAATCAAAAAAAGAGATGCCGAAAATTTTTTTAGGTACAGAATTGACGAGTAACTTTGGTAGGATAAAGCCAGTTACCTGTGTGGTTGATATTTTTGGTAGACGATTTGATAAAATTCCAAATCCACTAGATTTTGATAATTATTGGAAGCAAGAGTTTTTAGATCCATTTGATAAATTTATGGATATGTGGAATAAAGTCTTTGATGAAAAGGTTCAAATTTCAGGTGTATTTTTTGATCTAGAAATGTATCATGCGCAGAATCAAGCTTCTATGTATTCTGATAAAATGGATTTTTCTGATTTTAGTTGGAATTTATTTTGGGGCCAGAACTTAAAAATTTTTGTGGGAAGAAATTTAAAGACAGTTGCGCAAAGAGTTAATTTTTTACGTAAATATAAAATGTTTAATTCATATTATAATTTTTTACAAACACAATCGAAAAATATTGCCGAAAAAATTAAAAAACATGTACGAAAAAAACTTCCTAAAGCAAAGTTTGCCGTTTATATGGTTTTAATTAATAATAACTGGTTTTATAAGGGTTTTTTACAAGGTTTGAGTGAAAAAAATGACCCTATAATTTTGGCAACATTTAGAAATGATTATAAATCTAATACTCAGTTCTTGGCTGAAAATAATATTTATGTTAATTATATAGGGCTGATTTTGCTTGGTCAGCTGCAGAAAGATCGTGATTTTGGTTTGATTGCGCAGACTTTAAGGCATTACGATGGCGTTTGGTATAATCGTTTTTCTTGGCTTCCGTATTTGACAAAACATAAAATGCCAAAAGATGTTTGGTGGAAGGTTGAATCATCTCCTTTGGATCCGTGGGTTGTGGCTGAAAAGATAGGTGATGCCTAAATTTATGGGCAAAAGCGGCTCGTGTTGAATTGAGAGAAATGTTTCCTAAATTGACTGCGTATTGGAAGGCCAATCGTGGTTAAATTTTAAAAAATAGTTGAATTGAGAGGTCCTCTTTATGGGCCTCTTTTTTTCATTTAATTATAAATAAAATTTTAAGTTGCATCTTTTTAAAATATTTAATACACCTTATCGCATGTCTAAATTTTTATTTTTAGGAGTAATTGTGAAAGGTTTTGTAAAATTACCTTTGGTTTTATTATTAAGTTGTAGTTTGATTAAGTCGATTGAAACAGAAAAAGTCTTGAATGTTTCTAATGAAATTTTGAATGTCCCTAATTATGAACCAAAGGAAATTAAAGTGAACGAAGATTCAAAAACATATTTAATATTTGTCGGTGCACCGTGTTGTGGAAAAGGAACAATGTCCAAATTGTTTGTGGAAAAGTTTAATTTTGTTCAACTTTCTACGGGTAATCTTTTCAGAGATCATATTTCAAGAGGTAGTGATATCGGTAAAGAAATAGAATCGATAATTAAATCTGGTGGTTTAGTTTCAGATGAGATTGTTTCTAAAATGGTTAATGAATGGCTTATTAGTATTTGTTTAGAAGATAAATCTGTGATTTTGGATGGTTATCCAAGAACAGCTATTCAGGCTCAATCTTTATATGAGTACATGAAAAAATCTGGAAATTTGAATAAGACTAAGGTTATTCATTTTGAAGCATCAGAAGAATGTCTTGTAAATCGTGCATGTGGTCGATTAGTTTGTAAAAATGGTAAGTGCCAACAAGTTTATTCCGTTTGTGGTTCTCAGGCCCCCAAGGTTGAAATGATTTGTGATAATTGTTCAGGTCCATTAATTAAACGAGTTGACGATTCGGTTGAGACCGTTAAAAAAAGATTGGCTGAATACTCTGCGCAAGAAGAAGCTTTGCTTAAATCTTTTTGTGAGCTTGGTCTGAATGTGATTCATTTAGAAGCTTCTCGTGAAGCTGCGGATGTATTTGAAGAATTGAATGCTTTGGTTAAACCAAAAGTTGGTTCTGATAAAAAATAATTTTGTTAAATATTTATTCAAAAAGAGGTCCATAAACGGACCTCTTTTTGTGTGTCAGCTTAATAAAAATCAATTTTTAAGTTGCAACTTCTTATAATATTTAATAAACCTTATCGCATGTCTTGTTTTTCTTTAGGAGTTGCAGATGAAAGATCATGTTTTTAAGCAGTATGATATTCGCGGTAAGATTGGAAGTGAAATTGACTTGGATCAAGTTTATGATTTGGGTTGTGCAATAGCTTTTTATTTAAAACAACAATCACCAAGTGTGCAACGAATTGTTGTTGGTATGGATGGTAGAGATCATTCCCCCATTATTAAAAAACATCTTTGTAGTGCTTTGGTAGATAGTGGCTTAGATGTTGTTTTTTTAGGACTATGTCCATCGCCATTACTTTATTTTTCATTTACTTGTTTTGATGTTGATGCTGGATTGATGATCACTGCATCACATAATCCTGCTGAATACAATGGAATAAAAATTCGTTTAGGAGATCATTCCATTTGGGGGACTCAGATTCAAGAAATAAAAAAATGTTTTTATGAAAAAAATCGAATTGAGGCCTTTGAAAAAGGTGAATATTGTGAAAAAAGTGTCACAGATGTTTATATCAATTGGATGGTTGCAAATTTTAAGCATTTAAAAGGCTTAGATTTAAAGATTTTGTTTGATTGTGGAAATGCTGTCGCTGGTATTGTTATGCCCAAGTTGATAGAAAAAATGGGTTGGAAAAATACAAAAGTTTTATTTGCAGAGATAGATGGATCTTATCCAAACCATGAAGCCGACCCAACAGTTGAAGAAAATATGGCTGACGCTAAAAAAGTTCTTTTGCAAGAAGGTTTTGATTTAGCAATTGGATTTGATGGTGATGCTGACCGTATGGCTCCATTGACAAAAACGGGTGAATTAGTACCGGGTGATAAGTTAATGGGTGTTTTTTCTAAATATGCATCAATTAACAGGCGTAATTTTAAAGTTGTATATGATATTAAATGTTCATCGGCTCTTTCGATTTACTTGAGTCGTTTGGGAATAAAATCGGATGTTGCACCATCTGGACATTCATTAATTAAAAATAAGATGAAAGAGATAGGTGCTCATTTTGGGGGTGAGTTAAGTTGTCATTTCTTTTTTAACGATAGATATTTTGGTTATGATGACGGCATTTATGCGATGATGCGGTTATTAGAGATATTGCATAGCACTCACAAATCATTAGATTTGCTGCTTGAAGAATTTCCTAAGATGATTTGTTCAAAAGAGTTTAGAATTGAATGTCTTGAAGAACAAAAACAAAAAATTGTTGATGATGTAACGGGAGCTTTTGCAATTCGAGAAGATGTTGAATTGTTGTTAATTGATGGCATCAAAGCAAATTGTAATTATGGCTCTGGTTTATTAAGAGCTTCTAACACACAATCTGTTATTTGCCTGCGATTTGAATCTGTTTCGCAAGAAGGTCTTGAAAAAGTTAAAAATGATTTTGTAAATTGTATAAAACCATATTTTGAAGAAAGTTTTTTGACAAAAAATATTGAGATATAAAGGTTGTGTTGAAGAAAGTAGGGTTGCATATTCGTTGGAATGATCGAATCTTAGATGTTCCAGAACAAGCAGAAAAATTAGATTTAAATTCTTTTCAGTGTTTTATTACTTGTCAGACAACAGGAAAAATTGCATCGCCTTGCCAAAAGGATATTGTGCTTTTTAATAAATTGAGTGAAAAATTTAACAGAAGGTACGCTCATTGTTCTTATTGGGTTAATTTGGCGAAAAAACTTCGTTCTGGTACCAGGATGTTGGAAAAAGAGATTAATGCCGCTGAAAAATTAGGCTTTACGCACCTGATTCTTCATCCAGGATCATTTAAAGGGTCTGCCTCCAAGGAAGAAGCTGCAAAGTTGTTTGCGCGTCGTCTTAATCCAATTTTAAAGAATTTAGATTCAATTAAAATTGTTTTAGAAAATATTGCGCATGGTTCAGAAAATTTGGGCGGTGAAATTTCTGATTTTAAGTTGATTTTTGAACATATAAAATACCCAGAAAAAATTGAGGTCTGTTTGGACACGGCGCATGCACACGTTTATGGCTATGACTTGCTTTCTGATGAAGGTTTTTCTAATTTCTTGCGGGAAGTTAAAAAAAATATTGGAATTTCAAAAATTGCGCTTATTCATTTGAATGACACCTTTGAAGCGCGTGGTTCAAAAATAGATAAACATTGTGGATTAGGGCTTGGTGAACTTGGATATGAGTGTTTAAATAAAATTATTCAAAATCCTTTGTTGCAGAATATTCCCTTATTATTAGAGTTACCTGTTTTAGAGCCTGAAGAAGAAAAAGAAATTTTAAAACGAGTGAGAGGTTTTTTGAACAAAGAATAAAGAGGGAGTTTGTAAATGATTAAAATAGCTATTAATGGTTTTGGCAGAATTGGTAAAACATTTTTACGTACGATAATTTCTGATACCATCGCCGATCAAAAAATTAATTTGGTTGCAATAAATATCGGGCCGGCAGATTTAGAGCATGCTGCTTTTTTATTTAAACATGATAGCGTTATGGGAGAGTTAAAAGAAAAAGTTGTCATGCATGGAGATTTTTTGATTGTTGGCGATCGAAAAATTAAAGTTTTTACGGAAAAAGATCCTGCAGCTTTGCCTTGGGGTGATTTAGGCATTGACTGGGTGGTTGAATGTTCAGGTTTTTTTACAGAAAGAAAAAATGCTGAAAAGCATATTCAGGCTGGGGCTAAGCGAGTATTAATTTCTGCACCAGCTAAAGATGAAGATGTTGCGATTGTTCTTGGTGTAAATGAATCTGCTTATGATTCTAAAAAACATAAAATTGTTTCTATGGGAAGTTGTACTACAAATGCATTGATGCCAACTGTAAAAGTTTTATCTCAATTTTGTAAAATTCAATGTGGTTTTATGACAACCGTGCATGCTTATACTAATACTCAAGTGTTGATTGATAAAGAAAATGATGACTTGCGCAGAGCAAGGGCTGCAGCTATTAATTTAATTCCAACAACAACAGGCGCCACTAAAATGGTTCCAAAAATTATGCCAGAACTTGGCGATGTTCTTCAGGGTTGTGCCCTTCGTGTTCCGGTAGTTGATTCTTCTTTGATTGATTTGGTTGTTTATACTGATCAGCAATTTTCTGTTGACGCTATTAATAAAAAATTTGAGGAAGCGGCTCATAGTAATGCTTTAAAAGGTATTTTAGGCGTTTCTAGAGAACCTTTGGTTTCTTCGGATTATATAGGTAATAGTCATTCAGTTGTGATCGATGCTTTGTTGACGCAAACCCAAGGAAATATGATCAAATTGGTTGGTTGGTATGACAATGAATGGGGATATAGTTGTAGATTGAGAGATTTTTTAGTTAAAATAGGCTAATTTTCGCTTCACAACTGAAGAGATTTAGTTTAATATTAATTTCAATCTAAATATTTGAAACGCGAGAGCGCCAAAAAATTTCTGGAAGGGCCTATAGCTCAGTTGGTCAGAGCAGTCGGCTCATAACCGAAAGGTCCCAGGTTCAAGTCCTGGTAGGCCCACCAGTATTTTAAGGCTCATTGTTTTTTTCGGAAGGATATCCTATGACTCAGCAGTTTCCTTTCCATTCTTTTATCAAACTTGTAGAGTTTGATCGCAACTTCTTTCACAAACAATCCCTTCTTGAAAAAACAAAAATGAAATTGAAAGAAATTATTCGCGGTAAGGATTTATTGAAATTAGAACTTGAAGGGGCTGAAAAAGCTCGACATGACGCAAGAAAGTTTGTGGATGTTAAAGAACGCGAGATGCTTGATTTGGAAGAACAATTAAAACATAAAAAAGAACGCGTGGATCTTGTAAGTAATCAGAAAGAATATCGTTCAATTAAAAATGAAGTTGAGACTATTAAGCGAACTCAACATGATTTTGAAAGTATTTTGGTTCGAGCATGGGAAAATCTTGATTTTGTAGAAAAAGATTTTGAAAAGAAAAAAATTGATTTCGAGATAAAAATGCAAGAATTAGACAAGCAAGAAGAAGTAATAAAGCAAGAAATTGAAATGGTCCACGAAGAATTGGCAGGAATGGAAAAACAACGTAATGAGTTGGTTGATGCTGTTCCGCAAGAGTGGATTGAAAAGTATGTTTTGATGCAGAGCAAGGTTCAAAATCCCGTAGTGCCCGTTGAAAATGGTTGTTGTACGGCTTGTTTTTATCAAGTTTTAAATCAAGATATGATTGCTTTGAGGCATCGTAAATTATTGCAGTGTAAAGATTGCTACAGATTTTTGTATTTACCAGAAGTTATGGGAGTTGGTGATTAATGGCTCAATTAAATCTTTTCTCTGGATTGCCAGATCCAAAACCACAAATTCATAAAAGTGTTTGGAAATTATACATCGATGGTGCCGCAAGAAATAACCCCGGGCCAGCAGGTGCGGGGGTTTATCTTTTAAAGGGTGAAGAGCCCGCTTTTAAAAGAGGTTTTTATCTTGGTGTTAAAACAAATAATCAGGCTGAATATATGGCCTTATTGATTGGAGCTTTTATAGCTAAAAAAGAAATGCAACCAGGCGATGCATTGTTGATTATTTCCGATTCTTTATTACTCGTTAAACAAATGAAGGGTGAGTATAAAGTTTCAAATCAAGATCTTCAAAAATTACATAAATGTGCTCGAGAATTATTGCATGATATAAAACATGATTTTACACATGTTTTGCGTGAAAATAATACAGTGGCTGACAAGTTGGCCAATGCAGGAATTGATAAAAAAGTAACTTTGCCAACCACATTTGTAGAATTTTTTTCTAAATATGAATAAGTCTTTTTTTTTCAAATCATTTTTTTTTCTAATTTTTTTTAGTGCCTTGGGCTCAGGTAATATCGATGGCGAAAAAGATGTTAAAGATTTTAAATTTAATGTCCGAGTTTTGCTTGATGAAATATCTAATAAAGAAAATAAATGTTGGGAGTTGTCTGCGGATCAAGGTTTTATTTTGATCGATCCTGATGATGTTGCAAAAAAAGTTTATCTAAAACAAAAAAAGATTTTTGTTAAATGGAATAAAGGAACTTTGTTTTTTGATGGAAAGAAATTTTTGCGTGATAGCGTTAAGATTTATTCTTTGTCTGACGGAATTGCGTTAGGAACAAAAAATTATCAAGGTGGATTTTTCTTTGTGAAAGATAAAGAAAAAAGTTATTTGATTAATGAGCTGGATCTTGAGGATTATTTGTATGCTGTTTTGTGTTCTGAAGTTTGGCCAGGCTGGCCATTGGAGATGAATAAGGTTCAGGCAATTGCTTCTCGTAGTTATGTTGTTTCAAAAGTTTTGGAATCTAAAAAAAATAAAAAATTTTATCACATTAAAGATGATAATTTTCATCAAAGATATAATATGTATGGGTTTCAGGGAAAAGAAGCTGCTTTAAAAAAAGTAGAAAAAAAAGCTATCGATGAAACCAAGGGGCTTATTTTATCTCATAAAGGTAAGCCAATTTTAGCAATGTTTGATGCTTGCTGTGGTGGCGTAATTCCATCTAAGCTTCAAGGATTGGATTTTGAGAAGGCACCATATCTTAAAAGGGAGCATGCATGCCAGTATTGCAAGGGGTTTAAGGTTTTTAATTGGCAGTTTGAAATGAGTAAAAATGATTTGGCCAGTGAGTTGCGAAAAGTGTTTCCAGATTTAGCTAATCTTGTGAATTTTAAAATTACTAAACGAGATAAGGCAGATACTGTTCAGGAAATTCAGATTAAAGATTCAAAACATCACACATTTGTTATGACGGGAAAAAAGTTTTATAAATTGTTGGGTAATGTAAAAAGTTTTTGTTTTAGTTCTCAGTGTTCTGGTAAAAAATATATTTTTAAAGGAAAAGGCCTCGGCCATCACATTGGGCTTTGCCAGTGGGGTGCAAAAAAGATGGTTGATGATGGTTATGATTTTGAAAGTATTTTAAGTTTTTATTATCCAAATACAAAAATAATGAAATTAGCTTCTACTAAATAAAGGAAGAGTGTGCCTGGTTATAAAGGTCATTTGGTTGGTGGTGTTGTTGTTTATACTGCTATGCGTTATTTGTTAAGTGGTTTTAGCCCATCGATATGTACCAGTTTTGAATGGTTAGCCGTTTGTTTGGTTGGGTCACTATTTCCCGATGTTGATATTAAAAGTAAAGGCCAAAAAATTTTTTATAGAATTTTATTTGGTCTTTCTTTGTTTTTACTTTATAACGGAAATATGCTTTTCCTTGCATGGTTAGGAATAGCAGGTCTTATTCCGCTTGTTGTTGGTCATCGGGGTGTTTTTCATAGAATGTGGTTTTTGAGTCTGCTTCTCTTATTTTCTTTATTTATTGTCAAATTGTATGCACCAGGGTTTGTATCGATTTTCTTTTTTGACGCCCTTTTTTTCTTTGTAGGTATTATCTCTCATATCTGGTTGGATATGGGTTTTAAAGGGTTGTTTAGGGCTTAGGGGATACGTTTAGGTATTATGTTTTTTGATATTACTAATGAACTTAAAATAAATCCATAAATTAAAGCCGATTTTTCTGGATAGAAGATTGGTAGTAGAATAGTTATTACACCACCCATTAGCATCCCTAAAATTACAGAATTACGGTTAATCTTATTACTAAATAAGCTGAATAAAATTATTGGGCCGAACGTTGCTCCTAAGCCAGACCATGCAAACTTTACAATTTCTAAAATAGAAAGATTAATTATTTGCGAAAGACCAAGAGCAATGAGGGTGATTATAATCATTGTAATTCTTGAAAGCATTAATAAGTTTAAATTTTTATAATTTAGAAAAATACTTTTAAAAATATCTTCTATAAATGAAGATGTTGCGGCCATTATTTGACCATTCATAGAAGCAAGTGTTGCAGCCATTATTCCACAAAACATGAAGCCTGTTAGAATGGTAGGGAAGATTTGTCGTACAATTAAAACAAAAATCATTTCATGATTTTCAACAATTGGGAAATAAAATTTGCCCATAAATCCGATTAATATGGCAGCACTTAAAGCAGTGATCTGCCATGCAGTACCTATCCATTTAGCATAATTTAAATTTTTAGGATCCTTGATACCCATGAAATTTAATAAAATTTGAGGTTGTCCAAAATAACCAATTCCCCAACTAAAAAAAATAATTAAAAAATCGATAAAACGTTTGTTTTTTGAAAATAAATTGGAAGAAAGTTCCTGTAATCCTAAATGCATATTAGGTGCGAACCAATAAGCACAAATGGTTGCTATAATTAATGTTGAAAGAAGAAATAGGCCTTGAAATAAGTTGCCTGCGGCAGCAGCAAGGAATCCACCTATAACTGTATATGTTAATACTATGATTAATGCGATTGCCGATCCGATTGCAAAGTTTAAATTGAAAACTTCTTTGAAAAGGTATCCTAGCCCAGTAAGTCCCGCTGTTATATATATGGTTAGAAAGAATAGAGAAAATAATCCACCAATCAGATTAATTGTTTTTGATGTGTCATTGGTTTTTTTTGCTAAAAAAGAGGGAAGTGTTATGCAAGAAAGGGCTTCTGTTTGATTTCTTAGTCTTGGTGCTATGATTTGCCAATTTAAAAACATAAATATAACAAGACTTACCGCCAACCAACTTTCAAATAAGCCATTTAAATAAATTGTTCCAGGTAATGCTAAAAACAACCAGATGCTCATTTCACTAGCTTGTGCTGCTATTGCTGTTGCAATTGGACCTAGAGACCTACCCCCAAGAAAAAAATCTTGATCAGATTGAGGGCGCTTTTTAAAACTTGAAAACATCCCAATTAAAAATAAAGTTATAAAATAAATTCCAAATGAAATCAGAATAGAATTGATCATTAAGTTCCTTTAAGCTGGTAGGTTAAAGATTTTTGTGGCATTCTGCGTTGTTATTTTTTCAACATCTTCAATAGGTACATTTTTTAGTTCGGCTAAAAATGCAGCAACAATCACTACATTTTGTGGAAGATTTACTGTTCCTCTTAGTTCTTGGGGTGGTAGGAATGGGGCATCTGTCTCTAGCACTAATTTATCAAGAGAAATGTTTTTTATAGCTTCACGAGTAATTTCATTTTTTGGATAAGAAATAGGGCCTGCAACACCCAAATGGAAACCAATGGACATATATATGTCCGCATAATTTTTATCTAAATTAAAGCAATGCATTGCGCCAAATAGACCATCGTTTTTATATTCTTGTAAAAGTTCAGCCATTTCATCTTCAGAAGATCTGTTGTGAATAGTTAGGCCTAAATTATGTTTTAGAGCGAGTTCTAGTTGAGATCTAAAAACATCTTTTTGTGTTTGTTTATTAAACCCTGGCCAATAATAATCAAGGCCGCATTCCCCAATTGCTACAATTTTATTTTGTTCTTTGTTTATTAATAATTTTTTTATTTCTTCCAATTCTTTTTTCCAATTATCTGTGATGTCATTTGGATGAATGCCTACAGCAGCAAAAACTTCTGGGTTTGTTTGTGCGATTTTGACGCTGTTTAAGCTTTCTATCAGATTTGTTCCAGTGTTTATGATAAAGTTTACATTCTTACTTTTAGCTTCTTTGACTAATTTTTTGGAAAGTTCGAGCATGTCGTTTGTTATAGGGATGTTGGCATCTTTTTTTATTATAAGATTTAGATGACAATGAGTATCTATAAACATATTATCTCCAGCGCTAAAAAATTTGTATTTCTAAAAATTAAACAATAAAAATTTTATTTGCAAACAAAAATGATTTTTCGGCTGTAAATTCTTGCCAAAAAAAAAGAATAATCAAAGTGCTGGTTTTAAATTTGACAAGAATATCTTATTTTTACTATATTTAAACAAAATTTAGTGTAAGCCCAAAAAGGTAGAGTGTTTTGAAGAGCAGTGTTTAACCAATCAATTACATAAGGAGTTCTTAAATGAACAAGAGCGAATTGATAAATGCTTTAAGTGAAGAAACCACTTTCAGCAAAAAAGATATTTCAAGAGTTTTAGAATCTTTTACAAGGATTATAGAACGTATCTTGAAAAAAGGTGACAAAGTTTCTTTGACAGGCTTTGGTGTTTGGTGGGTTTCTTTAAGACCTGCTAGAAAAGGCATCAATCCTGCAACTAAAGAAAGAATCGATCTTCCAGAAGTTCATGTTCCTCGATTCAAAGCAGGTAAGAATTTAAGAGATCTAGTTAAGACTATGAAATAAATTTTCTGGTCAATATAAAGTAATCTCAAAGGGTCATCCAAGATGGCCCTTTTTGTTGCCTGAAAATTATATATTGAAAATGAATTAAACCATTTAATTCTTTATTTAAGGATTTTGCAAATTAAAGCTTTTTATTTTATCATTAAGCTTATTTATAAATTTTATTCACATTATTTGCTTTGGACTGACCATGATAGATTTAAATTTTTTAAGAGAGAATCCTAAAAAAGTTATAGAATTAATGCAAAAAAAAGAACCTAAGTTTGATATTGAGGGCTTGATTCAAAAAGATGTTGAGCTTCGTAAATTGCAACAAGAAGTTGAAAATTTGCGCGCTGCAAAAAATGATCTTGCAAAACAGGCCAAAGGTGGAATAACCACGGAACTTCGTGAACAATCCATTCAACTAGGCAAAGATTTAAAAGATAAAGAGGTGTTGTTTGAAACCTGTAAGCAAGATTTTGAAAATCTTTATTTATCTTGTCCGAACTTGATATTTGATGAAATTCCTGTCGGCAACAAAGAAAGTAACAAAGTTGTAAAAGAATTTGGTAAAAAACCAGTTTTTAATTTTGCGATAAAAAACCATGTTGAGTTGGGCGAAGCTCTTGGTTGGTTAGATTTTGAATCTGCTGCTAAAATGACTGCTGGAAATTTTGCAATGTATCGTAAAGATGCGGTAAGACTTGTTTATGCACTTACAATGTATATGCTTAAAAACAATGTTAAGTACGGATTTGAGCCAATTTTGCCACCATATATGGTCAATGAACAATCTCTTATAAATGCAAGTAATTTTCCAAAATTTAGAGATCAAGTTTATTCGGTGCCTGCAGATGGATTATTTTTATCTCCAACTTCGGAGGTAAATTTAACCAATATTTACAAAGAAAGTATTTTGGAGGGTGAGGCTCTTCCTATTCGTATGACAGCTTGGACTAGTTGTTTTAGACGTGAAGCTGGTGGTTATGGTGCAGATGAACGTGGTTTAATTAGAATTCATCAATTTGAAAAAGTCGAACTTTACACAATTTGTGCCCCAGAAAATTCTGAAGATGAGCAACAAAGAATGTTAAAGTGTGCTGAAGGAATGCTTCAAGAACTAGGTTTGCATTATAGAGTTAGTTTGTTAGCAGCTCAAGATTGTTCATTCCCGTCGGCTAAAACTTACGATATTGAAGTTTGGATGCCTGGTCAGAATAAGTTCTATGAAGTTTCATCTATAAGTAATTGTACAGATTTCCAAGCGCGCAGAGCAGGCATTCGTTACAGAGAAAAAGTTGGTGAAAAAACTAAACTTGTTCACACTTTAAATGGTTCATCTCTTGCATTGCCAAGATTAATTGTGGCATTAATGGAGACATATCAAAAAGCAGATGGATCTGTTGAAATTCCAGCTATTTTGAAAAAAGAAGGAATGTGGAGCAAGTGACAGAATATGCTATCAAAAGATATTCTAAAAAAAATTAAACAAATTGAAATCAAGACTAGGCGTTTATTGAGTGGAACATTAATTGGTGATTATAGTTCTGCCGTTAAAGGTTCTGGTTTTGAATTTGACCAAATTAGAGATTATTTGCAAGGTGATGATGTTCGATTTATTGATTGGAAAGCTTCGGCTCGAGCAAATAAAATTTTAGTTCGACAGTATTTGGAAGAAAGAAATAGAAACGTAATTTTAGCCGTTGATGTTTCTTCTTCCTGTTTTTTTTCATCCTCAGAAGAAACCAAGTTTGATGTAATGGCACAAATAGCCAGTGTTTTGGCGTTAGTTGCAGATTATGGCAAGGATGGTGTTTCTTTGATTTTATTTGCAGATAAAATTGAATTATATTTGCCGCCAAAAAGAGGGCGCGCATATGTTCATCAGATTATGGAGCGTTTGTTTGAAACTAACGACAACAATTCTAAAAGTAATTTGAATGAAGTGTTAAAGCATATTGCTTCAATGAATAGACGAGATTCATTAGTATTTTTAATTTCTGATTTTATTTCTTCAGAAGATGATTTTGAAAAAAATTTAAAAGTTGTAGCAAAACAATATGATACGGTGGCAATTCGTTGTTTAGATAAAAATGAGTGTAAACTGCCGCAATTTGGTTTGTTACGCCTTCAGGATTGTTCAACTCAAGAGAGTGTTGAGATTCAAAATAATGCGATGATTAGTCCGTTGAATGCGGTATTAAATGAACGTATAAAGCATCAAAATGAATTATTTAAAAAATGTGGCGTTGATTTGTTGGATATTTTATGCCAGGACAAACATTTTATTAGTAATGTAATTCAATTTTTTAGAAAAAGAATGAGATATTAGGAGATTGTATGGAAAATAATGGATTGTATGATATTTACGACATTAGTTACAAACCCTTTTGGCATACATTCTGGTTTAAATTTTTTCTAATTCTTTTTTTAATTTTGTCTATTTTTATTGTTACTTATTTAATTTGGAAGAAATTCTTTAAAAAAATTGTTTTAGTGAGTCCGCTAGAAAAAGCACAACAAAGATTAAATATTTTGGAAGCGTCTTTTAATAAGGGAGATCTTTCGTCTAGAATGTTTTTCTTTCAACTGCTTTTTATTATTCGCAATGTTTTGGAAAATCATTGTTCTTTAAATGTAGGTGGTCGAACGGATACAGAGTTAATGACTTATTTAAATGATCTTAAATTTGACGCGGACATTATAAATTATTTAGGGCAAATTATTCAAGGCTCTGTCTTAATACGTTTTGCGAATAAACAAAGCGCGCAAGAAGAATCAGAAAAAGCATTAATATTAACTAAAAACATTTTATCTAAGTTAGAGTCTTTATCACAGAAACAATATGTAAAATAGTCTTGTTTTTTGTCTTTTGATAGCCTTTAGGTTTAATAAATATTAAAAATTAGCGTGTTTTCCAGCTAAAATTGATTTTTTATGGAATTAATTTAAAGTTGTATTACCTGAAAAAGGGTTGGTGTTCGCCCCTACTTTAGGCATTTGTTTGTAAAAAACGATGTTTTATTTATTGTTTAGTTTGTTTTTTTAATTATCAATGAATAGTTAATCTAGTATTAAGATTTTAAATGTTATAAATAAATCAAGAGTAAGAAAATTTGAAATTAATTACAATTTTAGTTGGGGGAGCTCATGAAAAATAAAATTTTAATTCAATTGGAGCTGCTTTTGGTAGCTTTTTTGACTATAGGTTTTACAGAATGTTCATCGCTTAGGACGGTTAAATCTTTATCAGACATAGAGGTGGTGGATAAATTTATGTTACTGAAAATATATTGTGAATCTTACTATTCAAATCATATTGAAAGATGTGATACTGATAAAAATATAAATAAAGATAAATGCAAATATCTTCGTAAAAAACATCGTAATCTTCGAATGGAAATAGCAAATAGTCTTGTTTCTTTACATGGCGATGATTGTTGTCAAGGTATTGTTATTTTGTGTAAAACTGTTAAAAAGATTGAAGATTATCAACCTGTTTATAGCCGTAATATTAAAAATAAAAAACGATCTGGA
Source organism: candidate division TM6 bacterium GW2011_GWF2_32_72 (assembly GCA_000989525.1). Taxonomy (GTDB): domain Bacteria; phylum Babelota; class Babeliae; order Babelales; family GWF2-32-72; genus GWF2-32-72. The sequence goes on along the minus strand of LBON01000002.1, from coordinate 27,716 downwards.
GAAGAGTTTGGTGTTTTTTTAGCTTATTTTGCTGAACTAGCTTGTTCCTCTGAAAATAAAGAATTTTACCTTTTAATAAAATATTTATTACAAAGTCATTTTTTCAAAGATGAATTTGGACTTAAAAATGCGATGTGTTGTTATGCTTTTTTTTGCCTTCGTAGTCCTAATGTAGTTAATTATTTATGTAATAAACATGGTGTAAATGTGAAAACTTGCGATCAAACTGGTCGCAATGCTTTGACTTTGCTTAAAGAAAAATATGGTGAAGATATTGAAAAGATAGAGAATAAAGACCTTAAAAAATATATAGAGTTTTTAGAGATTTATGCAAAAAGGCCAGATTCTCGTCCAGCCAGTTCTTTATCACATAATTTAAAATCTGCTCCTTCATCTATGGGCTCAGAGGCGGCATGTAGAAGTGTCTCTTTTAGTAACGCTGAAATTGTTTTTTATGATGAAGAGACATCTCTATTAGCTTCAGTACCATCTGTTTGTTTAACTGACATGTCTTCTAGTGTTAATCTTTTAACAAATTTTTCAAAAGCATCAATTGATGAAATTGGTGAAGATGAGTTTAGTTTAGAAGGTTCTTAGTTAATATAATATTAATTTTTAAGAGATAGTGCATGCAAACAATTATTGAGTTTGTAAAGAAGAATAGAGGTTTTTTGTTTGATGTATAATTTTGATTTTAAAAAATTAAGGGCCGTTTATATTCATTGGCCGTTTTGCCCTTACAGATGCCATTTTTGTGATTTTATTGCTTTGGCTGGGCATGAACGTTTTATGGAACGTTATAGCAATTCTTTGAATTTAGAAATTAATAAGATGTTTGATTGTTTATCTACGGTTCAAAAAACAGAAATAGACTCGCTTTATATAGGTGGTGGTACTCCTAGTACTTGGCCAAATAGTCTGCTACTTGACATGTCTGTTACACTTAATAATAAGCTGACTTTTTCAAAACATGCTGAAATTACTATAGAGGTTAATCCTGGTGCAGTTTCCGAAGGTCAGTTTGAATTTTTAAAAAATATAGGAATTAATCGAGTTAGCATAGGGGTTCAAAGTTTGGACAATGCGGTTCTAAGCGGATTAAATCGTAAACATACGGCTCAGGATACGTTAAAAACTTTGAATCAAGCAAGCCTGTTCTTTGAAAATATTAATGTTGATTTGATTTTGGGTCTTCCTGGCGTTTCCGAAGAAGAATGGAAAAAAATTATAAAAACAGTTGTTTTCTGGCCAATTAAACATATTTCTGTATACTTTTTGACTGTTTATGAAAAAACTCCCTTATATTTTGGACTTAAAACTAATAAATTTACTCTTCCTGATGGGGATAGTTTGGTGCCACTTTATGAATGGACTGTACAAGAGTTGTCTTGTTATGGGTTTAATCGTTACGAAATTTCGAATTTTGCGAAAGAAGGTTTTGAATCACGGCACAATAAGACTTATTGGAATCGAGACCCATATATAGGGATTGGCTTAGGGGCATGTTCTTTTGATGGTAAATGTAGGCTTCAGAATAAAAAAAATTTAATAGATTATATGGAATGTTTAGAGAAAGGTGGCTCTCAAATAGGTTTTATGGAACAACTAACAGAAGATCAAATTCAAATGGAACGATTAATGTTAGGTTTGCGAACTAAGGATGGAATTGAAGCTAGGTTTATATGGCAAAATAAAAATGCAATTGAGGTAGATGAAAAAAAAAGTTTGGTTAAAGAATTGGAGCGAATAGGTTTGTTAGAAAAGTTTGATGGAAAAATTAGATTGACTTCTGCTGGTATGGCTGTGGAGAACGATATAATTTTGAAACTTATAAGTTAATTTTGGGAGAAAATATATGGCGAAACATGTTGGTGTAAAAATACCTGAAGATTTATTGAATGTTTTAAAAAAAGGTAGAACGGTTGCGGTTTTGGCAACTTTTTCAGATAAAGGCTTGCCTCATACAACACCAATTCAAACTATTTGTCCAAAAGGTTTGGAAAGCATTTTGATTTCGATTAATAAAGAACACACTGGATATCATAATATGGTATGGCAAAAAAAGGTCATGTTGTGTTTCTTGGATGAAAATAATGTTGCCTATAGTATTTTGGGACGAGCTGGTGTTGTTAGAGCTCCATCTCTTATTCACCCTCTTATGAACGTCGTAAGAATAGATATTATTGATATAAAAAGTGATAGATCTGTTTTAACTCGTGTTGAATCAGGTGTGCAATGGAATTATACCTCGGCTGAAGCAGAGGAACTTTCAAAAGCGCTCATGGGTGAATTGAAAGAATTAGCAGGTAATTTATAGCAAAAAAGGAAACGTAATGAAACGTGTTTTATTTGGTTTGTTTTTTTTAATTAGTTTTGGATTTATTTCAATAATTGAGGCATCAGAAAATGGTTCAACTCTTCAATCAACTGAGCCCGTAGGTGTTGCAGCCCCTTTGGAATTAGCTTTGCCTACAGACAATCCAGTCGTTGAAGCGGAATCTTTATCTAGTGAGAGTGTAGTTGTTAATCCTAGTCCCGTTGAACCTGAAGCATCAATGGCAACAAATGTTGCAATACAAGAGGTTCCTGTTGCAGTTGAACCTGTAGTGGTAGAAGGTATTGAAACAACGGTTGAAACCCAGCCAATTGTGGAAAGTGTTGCAGTTTTACCAACAGTAGCTGCTGGTTCAGATGAAAATACAAATGAACAAGAAGAGCTTGAGGAACTAGATACTCTTGATATTGAGGGCGGAGGAAATTGGTATTTAAAGCGTCAATGGTGGGAAAAGGCTGAAAATTTATATGAGCAAGTGAAAGTAGCTTTAAATAAGGTTTTTGAAGCCAGAATGGATTTTTTAAAAATTGAATCTGAATTAGATAAAAAATTAGATAAATTTTATGGCACAATTGGTTTTAAGCGTGGTGGGCTAGATGAGGCTCTTACGACTGTTCAAAGTTATCTAGAGAAAGAAGTTAAAGAAGACGGCGATTTATCTGATGAAGAAAGAATTTTAAAAGATAAACTTATTCTTAATCAAGAAAAAATAAAAAATATTCAAAAGTATTTGGATAATGTTGATACTTTATGGGCAGCTCTGAATGAGGCTATCGAGAATGTGAGGACTCAAGTACAAAAGGCTAGGGATTATGACGCTGCCGCATGGCAAAATTATAAAGCTATAGGCAAGGAACTGAGTGATATAAAGGCGCATGAACTTTGTGATGAAATTAAAACACATCTTCAAAACATTGAGCAAATTAATACATATATAACAGGAGAATTATCTACTTATTTTAAAACAAAAATTGTAGATGAATTAAATAAGCAGATAGAAAAAATTAGTCTTGAAATGGACAGTTTGAAGACTGACGGTATTGATCTTCAACAAAAGATGTTGGATATAATGGAAAAGGAAAAGGCTGAGGAATTAAAAAAAGTTGCTGAAGAAAAAGAAGAAATAAATAAAGAGGAATCAAAAAACGCAACAACATCTGATAAAAAAACTGTCACCAATGGTTTGATTGCCACGGTAGGTAGTTATTTTGTTGCGCCATTTAATTATATAATCAATTTTTTTTCATCGGTATTTGAAACGATTAAAACTTGGTTGGGTCTAGGTTCATCAGCTATTGTTAAATCTGAATTGTTAACTAAGGAACATGAATTAACAGTACCTACTGAGCCGCAAGTTGCCGTTGAATCGGCAGAAACGCCTAAAGAGTTAGAAATGGAAATTCCTGCAGAAGAGCCTGAAAATGTGGCTGTAGAATCTGTGGCGAAAGAGCCATTTGGGAAACCTGTTGATGGTGTAGATCAAAACAGTTCTGCTAATGTTCGAGTAGTTCAAAAACCAATAACAGAAATATCTGTCAAGCCCTCAGCGGTTGTTCCAGACGCACTAGCTGCAGATCAAATGAATGACATTCAAGAAGATAATTCTATGAGTGATATTGAAAATGAAACACAAGATGCTGCCTCTGAAAATACTATTGATTCAGCACCAACTGTTGATGAGGAGATGGCAGAGATTCAGAGTGATGAATTTTCTCCAAAAGAAACTGAAGAAGAACTAGATTTCGAGTCAAACTTAGAAGATATTGAAGAATAATAGCTTTAGATAGATGTTTTGAGGGGCGTAATCGCCCCTCTTTTTTTATTTAAAAAACATAAATTTAATTTGCTAATAGTCTTCAAATCTGTTAAATTTCGAAATATCTTTTGATATTGCCGAGGTGGTGAAACTGGTAGACACGCAACCTTGAGGTGGTTGTGGGAGAAATCCTGTAGGAGTTCGAGTCTCCTCTTCGGCACCAAATATTTTAATTTTTTAAGGAGATTTACATGAAAACGTCCCTGAAGAATATTTTATGGACACCTTTTTTATTTTGGATACTTGTTTCTCTATTCGGAGCATATTTTATTTACACTCTCAAAGATAATTTAAAGCTTGGAATTGATTTGGTCGGCGGTACTTACATGACATTGCAAGTACAGACAGATCAGGTTGTGCAAGAAAATTTACAACAACGAATGCATTCTATTATAAAAAGATTAAAAGATTTAAATAAAGAAGCGCCAGTTTCTGCAAAAGTTGCAGACGATGAGATAATAATGGTATTTGCAAGTTTGAATGCAGCCCAATCGTCAGAAATAATTACTAGAGAAATGTATCCTGGATTTATTTTTAAGCCTGTTGATGAAGATTTTACTATTAAAGCATCTCTTCGTGAAAATGAAATTATTGAAATGAAGCGTATGGCGGTTGCAAGTGACGTGGATGTTATAAGGGCACGATTGGGCGTTTTGGGTGAAGCCCCTGTCACTCCAAAGGGTGCTGATCAAATTACAATTGAGCTTCCAAATGTTGACAATCCTCAACAAGCAAAAGCCATGATTGGTCGAGCAGCTGTTTTGGAAATTAAACCAGTATTAGCGAGTGCTTCTTCTAAAGATGATATTTTAGATCAATTTGACGGTGACCTTCCAGATGAAACAATAATTATAAAGGCTCTTAAGGAAAATACTTATTATCTAGTACCTAGTTATGTTGAACTTAAAGGCTCAATGTTAACACGTGCACAGGCAGATTTTGATCAGCGTGAAATGAAAAACTTTGTTGCCATAACTTTTGATAGCGTGGGGGCTGAAAAATTCTACGAATTTACTGCAGAAGCTTCTAAAAAAACTCGCCCACAAAACGAAATTGCAATCATCTTAGATAATGAAGTTCTTTCTGCGCCTGTTCCACAAGGGCCGATTGCAGGCGGTAGTGCACAGATTTCAGGCAACTTCACATCTGATTCAGCTAAAGAACTTGCAACGTTATTAAAGTCGGGATCATTCTCTGCGGCTGTTACATTTGAGGAAGATAGAACCATTGCTCCTACATTGGGTGTTGAATCAATCAGAAGTGGTTTGATTTCTTGTTTGGTAAGTTTAATTTTGTTATTGATTTTCAGTATCCTTTATTATAAAGTTGCTGGTTTCTTTGCCTTCTTAACATTGTTATTCAACTTGCTTTTGATTTTGATGGGTCTTGCTTATATGAATGCAACACTAACTCTTCCTGGTATTGCGGGTATGGTCTTGACAGTTGGTATGGCTATTGATGCTTCCATTTTGATTTATGAAAGTATCAGAGAAGAATTATCAAAGGGTGTTGGATTGAAAGAAGCCATTGAAGTTGGTTTTTCTGATGCAACAGTTGTGATTTTGGATTCGAATATTACGACATTTATTGTGGGTGTTGTTCTTTATATGTTGGGCACTGGTCCTCTTCAAGGTTTTGCTGTAACCATGATGCTGGGCATAGTTTCAACACTGATTACCACTTTATTCTTCCTAAAATCTTTATTTAGTTGGATTTTAGATGGATTTGGACTTCAAAATTTGAAATTTTAGTTTATAATATATCAAGGTTGGCGACATAGCTCAGCTGGTTAGAGCGGCGGAATCATAATCCGTAGGTCCGGGGTTCGAGTCCCTGTGTCGCCACCAAAATTTTTAAAAGGTAGGTAGAAGATGGATATCTCCAAGAATCTAAATATAGTTAATCGGTTGACTCTCATCCGATTAATTTTTTTGCCAATTTTATTTTCATTTCTTTGTGTTTTATTATTGCGATTTGATGTTTTCTTTTTAAACGTTCTTTTAGCAGTAATTTTTTTAGTTTTTACTTTTACAGATAAATTAAATGATTATTTGTTTAAGAATTTATTAGAAGATTTTGCGCCAGATAGAAGGCTTAATCCTCTTTCTGATAAATTATTTGTTTTTGGTGCATTGATGGGCGTTTTGGCCGCTGGAAAACTTTCATTTGTTTGGGCGCTTTTATTTGTCGGCAGAGACATTTTTGTTTTGGGATTGAAAGTTATTAAAGCTGGATATGATGGAGGATTTCCCTCTTTGTTTGTTTCCAAAGTTAAAAGAATTTTACTTTGGATTGCGCTTACTTTAGTTATATTGAACCCAGGGGATGATGTTTTTGATATTTCTTCATCAACATGGAATTTTTTAGAGTTCGTGTTCTTGTTGGCTGCGCTTATTACATCTCTTTATTCTGCATATTGTTATTATTTGATTTTAATAAAAGAAATGAATGAGCAAATAACCAAGGAAATTGAAGTTGATATTGATCTATGATTTTTTAATTTTAATTTTTGCATATTTAATTGGCTCTCTTCCGGTTGGCTATTGGATTACGAAAAGCAAAGATGGTGCAGATATTAGAAAATTTGGTTCTGGAAACATCGGCGCTACAAATGTAGGAAGAAAGTTTGGGGTTAAATATTTTTTTTTGGTTATGTCACTTGATGCACTTAAAGCATTTCTTTTAATGTGGTTAGTGGTTGAGTTGAGTTCTTTAGATTTATTAGATCCTTTTATAGTATTCGTTGCAATTGTTGCTCTCCTGGTGGGTAATGGTTATTCCATTTTTTTGAACTTTTCTGGTGGTAAAGGAATTGCCACATCTTTGGGTATTCTTATGGTGCTAAGTCCTAAAATAGCATTAGGTATGGTCTTGCTGTGGTGCGCAACTTTTATTTTCACTAAAAATGCTGGTTGGGCATCAATTGTTACTATTTTTATGTTGATGATTGTCGCAGTAACTATTGTTCATCAAAATATTTTTCTTTGTTTTTCTTTTACGTTTATTTCTCTTTGGTGCTTATTTAGGCATAAGCAAAATATATTAGATTGGTTTAATAAAAAAAGTTTATGACTTCTCTAAATAGGTTCTAGTTATTGTTGATTTATATTTTTATATAATCTAGAAATTATTACATTTAGTTAGTAAAAAAATAATTTGCAAATTTTTCTAGATTTAATTTTGAGTGAATTTGCAAAGTAAATTTGTCTTGATGGATAGGAAATAATATGAAGTTTTTAGAATTAGCAAAAACTTTTGATGAGTTAGAGGCCATAAGTGGTCGAACAGAAATTACAAAAAAATTAGCACATCTTTTAAAGACAGCCTCTTGGCAAGAAGCGGCAATTATTTGTTATATCTCTTTAGGCGAATTGCGCCCCCCTTATGAAGGAACTCAATTTAATTTAGCAGAAAAAAGTTTAATTAAGGTTGTTTCCGATTTACTTGGTTATACACAAGAAGAAATAAAAAAGGAACTTGCAAAGATTAGTGATTTAGGCCAACTAATCGGTAATTATAATTGGCATCCAAAAGAAGATCTTTCTATTATTGATGTTTATAAAGAGTTGGAAACGCTTGAAAATATTTCTGGTGGAAAGTCACAAGAAGAAAAGGCTGCCGTTGTAAAAAAACTGTTAAAAGATTTAGATCCAATTTCTGCAAAATATGTGTTGCGAATAATTTTAGGAAAAATTCGAATTGGTTTTTCGGATATGACAATTATAGATGCTCTTTCTTGGATGCAAGAGGGTGATAAGTCTCTTCGTCATAAATTAGAAGATGCTTACAATAGATGCGCAGATATTGGTTATATTGCAAAAATTTTAAAAAAAGATGGGATAGAAGCTATTGAAAAAATGGGCTGCATAGTTGGGATTCCCATTCGTCCAGCTGCTGCAGAGAGATTGCCCACAGCAGAAGCTATTGTTGAAAAACTTGGAGACTGTATTGCTCAACCAAAATTAGATGGTTTTAGGTTACAAATTCATGTTGATAAAACAAAATCAAAGCCAATGGTTAAATTCTTTTCACGTAATTTAAAAGATATGTCGGATATGTTTCCAGATCTTGTTGATGCTGTTTTGCAACTCAATGTTGAGACTCTTATTTGTGAGGGAGAGGCTGTGGCTTATGATCCCAATACCGGTCAATTTGAACCATTTCAAATAACAGTTAAACGTAAAAGAAAACATGATATAGAAGAAATGGCTGTTGATCTTCCTCTTAAGGTTTTTATTTTTGATCTTCTTTATTTGAATGGAAGAGAATATCTTGCTGATACGCATGAAGAACGTCGCACAAAGCTTCTTTCGATATTTAAATCAGTGAAAGATGATAAAATTCAAGCAATTGATGAGGTAAAAATTAAAACAGGGCAACAACTTCTTGATTATTTTAATTCTATGATTGGTCAAGGTCTTGAAGGTGTTGTTGTTAAACGGCCCGATGCTATTTATACACCTGGTAAAAGAAATTTTAATTGGATTAAATTAAAACGCCAAGAAAAAGGCCACCTGGAAGATACTTTAGATTGCGTAGTGCTTGGATATTATTACGGGAAGGGAAAGCGTGCTAGCTTTGGAATTGGTGCCTTTTTGGTTGGTATTTATAATGACCGACAAGATGCGTTTGAAACTGTTGCAAAAATTGGCACAGGTTTAAAAGATCAAGAATGGAAAGAACTTAAGAAAAAATGTGATTCAATTTCTATTGGTAAGCGTCCGCATAATGTTGAATGTTCAAAAGAACTTTATCCTGATGTTTGGGTGAACCCAGAAATTGTATGTCAAATTCGTGCTGATGAAATTACTCGGTCACCTTTACATACAGCTGATAAAACAGAAAAGCATCTAGGGTTAGCCCTTCGTTTTCCTCGCATTATGGGTTATAGATCCGATAAGTCTGCATTTGATGCAACTACGGCAAAAGAGTTGACAAGATTGTTTGAGGATCAAAAAAAGAAATAAAAAACAAGGCCGGTTTTTTCGGCCTTGTTTTTCTTGGTCTGTAAAAATTATTTTTGAAAAATTTTATTGTAATAAAATTCAGCTTCTACTGCCGGATTGTCTGCATCGGTAATACTTTTTCCAATTATTATTCCGTCAGGTTTTAGCTCAAGAATTTGGTCAATTGTTTCTCTTGTTATTGTTGCAGATACAAATATTGGAAGATCTGTATTGCCACGGACCATATCCCAATGATCTAAAAATTCTAATGAGCTGTTTGCATCATGAGATTTGTGAAATAATAAGGCATCAATACCTTGGTTTTTTGCATCCATAGCCGATTGGCCTATTGATTCTGTATCGAGTAAATCGAGCATAACTTTAGATTTATGATTGTGGGCGGTTGTGGTTGCTGAATGTATAACGTCCTTATTTGTGCCTGCCATTACTGTAATCCATGTTATTGCGGTGCTTGTTATGAGATTAGTTATGTCTTTTCCGCGATCGATTATTTTTGTATCAGCTAGTAATGTTTTTTCTGGAAATGCCTTGTTGAAAGCATTAATGGCTTCGATACCATATTTGAAAAGCATGATGGTACCTATTTCAAAAATATCTACGTATTTTTCTATTTTGTGCGCGACATCAAGCGCTTTATCTAAGTCTGTAAGGTCAAAAGAAACTTGAAACTTCATAACTGTCCTTTTTAATTTTGGTTAAAAATTAATCAATGGTTACAGTTCTACCTTACAGTGATCTCTGTGTAAAGATTTCCGACTTTTTCCCCTTGAATTGGTGTGTCAAAAAATTCTTTGATGTCCCATACATTCAGTGCATTAGCTACAGAAGAAAAACCTTTTTTATAAAAAATATCTGGAAGAATAATTTGAGGGGTATCTGTTGTTGGGGTAATTCCTTCAGGTACCAAAATATTTTGTGGCTTGGCAACTATTATAATTGTGTTGTTCGGATTTATTTTTGGAGAAATAACTTCTTCTTCCCTTACTTCCCAGTAAAAAAGTTTTGTTTCTTTATCTTGTTTTCTGGTTACAGAATATTTTTTGACAGGGAAGCCTCTTTCTGTTTCCCAATGGCTGATTGTTACATGAAACATAAATACAGGATGAACTTTGTTTGATATAACAATATTAAAGTCGGCTTCCTTGGTATTTCTTGGAAACATAACCATACCATTAATGTTGGAAAGACTTAAATAGCCTTGGTACATCGCATAAATGCCAGATGTTTTATCCGGATCCAATGCGCTTTGCAAAATTCTTTTTGTAACTTTACCAACTGTTTCAAGGTCTTGTTTTATTTTTGCAACTTGTTGTGCTTTTATTTGAGTCGCGCTCATATTTTGAAGTTCCAATGGCAATGGCCTTATAAAGAGTACAATTGAGTGTTTTGAGCTTGAATGTATTTGTGTAAATGTTACAAAAATGAAAGCAATAAATGTTTTTTTATTGATATTCATTATATTTCCCCTTCCTAAAAGATTGAATTCACTTTATTCTGAGTAATAAAATATCATACAGGTTAATTTAAAAGATACGATTTTAAAGAAATGGTCTAAGAAATGGTTAAAAAACTAGATATTAAGCTACAAAAAGTTATTGAGAAGTTTACTCAATTATTTGATCTTTCAGAGAAAGAACTGAATAAATTTATTAAATATTCTCAAATGTTAATTGAGTGGAACAATAAATTTAATATTACCGCTATTACGGATGAGTTAGAAATAATAGCGTATCATTTTAGAGATTCTCTGGCTCTTGGTAAGCAGGTGGATTTAAATCAAGCAAAATTTATTTGTGATGTTGGGTCTGGTGGTGGATTTCCAGCAATTCCTTTAAAAATAAAATATCCGCATTTAAAGGTTTTGTTGATCGAGGTTAACAAAAAGCGTTGCAGTTTTTTAGAAGAAATTATTAAAGAATTGGAATTGGAAAATATAGAAATTTATGACCAGGATTGGCGAACATTTTTGAAAAAATCTAATTATGAACATATTGATTATTTTGTTTCTCGAGCATCACTTCATCCTGAGGAATTAGTCCGTATGTTTAAACCTAGTTCACCATATAAAAATTCTACTTTAGTTTATTGGGCTGCTCGCACCTGGGAGCCAGAGAAAAAAGAAGCTCCCTTGGTTCAAAAAATGGTCGAGTATAAAATAAATTATAAACGAAGAAAATTGGTTTATTTTGTATTGTCAAATGTTCAAAAATAAGAATTTATCGAATAACGATTGTTTTAAGGGTTGATTCTTTTGAGTGAATTTGCAATGCAAGTTTATAGTATCACCTGAGATTAATAAATCTCGATTGACCAATCCTTAAAATAATAATTTAATGGAGTCTAATTTGCTAAGATTGAATCTTTATTTTAAATTAATTCTTTCATACTTAATTAAATTTGTATCTTGTGGGAGAGAGCTCATGAAACAAAGATTATTGAAGAGTTATTTCAGTGGGATCATAGATACTTCTCATGGAGAAAGTTACAAAAATATTTTCAGATATTTTTTTCCAGAATTAATTACAGCATTATTTCTCTATTCCGCTTTGCAATTATTAGACCTTTATTTTATTGGTCAGATTAAATCTACAGCCGCATTTGCTACAAATGGGGTAACTAATACTTTTGTTCAGTTTATTGTCAAGATAGCAGAAGGTCTTTCCGTTGGTACATTAGTTTTGGTAGGACGATTTAATGGAGCTAAACAAGATCAAAAAGTTGGCGATATGCTTGTGGCATCTTTTTGGACTTCGGTTTTTGTAGGTGGCATATTTTTTGCAGCAATATATTTTGGGGCCTATCATTTCTTTTATCTTTATAGAGTTCCTGAAAATATGATCAGCCTGGGTATACCTTTTCTGAAATTAAAGGCTGTAGCGCTATTTATTTCTTTTGTTTATTTTGGTTTTTTGGGTTTTTTAAGGGGCGTTAAAAATACTCGTGTGCCGATGTATACATTTATTATCGGTGGCATTGCATTTATTATTGCCGATTATCTTTTAATTTTTGGAAAATTGGGTTTTCCAGAATTAGGTTTTTTTGGAGCGGCAATTGCTCAAATTGTACAATATTCTGTCGGCCTTGTGGTAGCGTTAATTTATGTTTTTGGGGATAAAAATAATAGAAAATATGGAATTGAACTATTTTCTGTTTTTAAAAATTTAACGTTAGTTAAAGAATTAATATTTATAAGCATTCCGGTGATTTTAGATAAAGCTACTGTTGCTGGTTCTTATGTTTGGCTGGCAAGAATGTTAGCCCCTTTGGGTGCGGTTCCGCTTGCTAGTTTTTCTGCTGTAAAAGATCTTGAGCGATTTGCATTGTTGCCGGCAGTTGCACTTGCAAATGTTATAACATTGGTTGTAAGTAATGATTTGGGCGCACATGATTGGTCAGGTATTAAAACCAACGTAAAAAAAATTGTATTTTTATCTTCTGTTATGGTTCTTTCAATTTTACTTGCAATTTGTCTGTTTGCGGGGCCAATTTTTAGTTTGTTTGATCCTAGAGGTGAGTTTGCATGGCATGCTACTTATGTTTTTCCCCCATTGGCTATACTTGTATATTTTGATTTATTACAATTAATACTTTCTGCAGCACTGCGTGGTGCTGCGAATGTAAAGTTGGTTATGTGGGTTAGATTTTTTGTGTGCATGTTCTTTTTTGTACCCGTTTCGTACCTATTTACAAAATTAGATATTCCAAATCCATTGATCAGATTTATTTTAATTTATGGATCTTTTTATATTGCTAATGCTATAGCTAGTGCAATTTATATAAAACGGTTCCGTGATGGACGTTGGAAAGTTAAACAGTTAGAGGATTTATAAAAAATGGCAAAATTGAATAAAGAAGAAGTTTTAAAAATAGCAAGAAGCTCTAATCTAAATGTTCATGAATCTGAAATAGATTTGTTAATGAGACATCTTTCAGATCTTTTGACTTACGCCGAAAAAGTAAAAGAAGCGGCGAATATATTATCTCAAGAAATGTCTTCAAAAAATATAAATATATTTAGAGAAGATATTGTGGTTAAAACTGGTTCTGAGCCTATTCTTGCGCAGGCGCCAGAAACAGCAGAAGGTTTTTTTGTTGTGCCATCAATTATTGAAGGCAGGGGGGAAAAATGAAAAATTTGGCATTTGCAACAATTAAAGAATTAAAAGAAAAGTTAAAAAATAAAGAAATTACAGTTGAAGAACTGCTTACATTTTTTAAAGATAGATTTGAAAAGTTTGATGGTGAGCTTGGTTCTGCCTTAGCGATTTTTGATACAAAATCGATTTTAAAAGAAACAGCCAATTACGAAGGTTTGCTTGGTGGGATCCCGGGAATTTTGAAAGATAATATTTGTCAAAAAAGTAGAATTACTTCTTGCGCTTCAAAAATTTTAGAAAATTTTGTGTCAACATATGATGCAACAGTAACGGAAAATTTAAAAAAAGAAGGCGCTTTGCTTATTGGTCGAGCTAATATGGATGAATTTGCAATGGGTAGTTCGTCGGAAACATCTGCATTTAAATTAATTAAAAATCCTTGGAATAAAGAATGTTCACCCGGTGGTTCAAGCGGTGGCCCAGCAGCAGCTGTTGCGGCCGGGTTGATCCCTTGGGCATTGGGCACAGATACTGGTGGTTCAATTCGTCAACCTGCCGCACTTTGCGGTGTAGTTGGTATTAAACCAACATATGGTTCTGTTTCTCGGTCTGGAGTTATTGCGCTTGGGTCATCACTGGATCAGGTTGGAGTCTTAACAAGAACCGTTTATGATAATGCGCTAGTATATTCAGTAATTGCAGGAAATGATCCAAAAGATTCTACTTCTGCAAATGTAGAAAAAAAAGATTATACAAAACAACTTACAGGTAAATTGCCAGAAAATTTGAAAATAGGTGTTGTTGAAAATGCTGTTAATGCAGAAGGTATTGATAAAGATATTCACAATGCCGTTCAAGCGGCTATTTCAAAACTAGAAAAACTAGGTGCTAAAATTAAAAAAGTTAATTTAAAATCTCTTGAATATGCTACGGCCGCTTATATTATTATAAATCGTTCAGAAGCAGCTTCTAATTTAGCTCGTTTTGATGGTGTAAGATATGGGTTTAGGGCTCCTGAATATAAGACATTAAATGAAATGTATAATAAAACAAGGGATGATGGCTTTGGAGATGAAGTAAAATTACGAATCTTGATTGGTAATTATGTTTTAGCGGCAGATCATGTTGGTGATTTTTGCGCTAATGCAGAAAAAGTAAGAAGCTGGATAAAAAAAGAGTTTCAAGATGCATTCCAAGATGTTGATTTGTTAGTTATGCCAACAACAGGTGGGGCTGCTTTTAAAATAGGTTCTTTGATAGATAATCCAATTGAAATGATTCTACAAGATTTCTTTACAGTTTCTATTAATTTGGCAGGAGTTCCTGCAGTATCTATTCCTTGTGGATTTACTAAAAATAATTTGCCGATTGGTTTCCAATTGATTGGACCACATTTTGCTGAAGAGGTGTTGTTCCAAGTTGGTCATGCGTACCAGGAAAATACAGAGTGGCATAAAAAACATCCAGAAGGTTATTGATCGCGGATCGAAACATCGAAGAATCGAATCATAAGTTTTTATAAATTTTAAAATCTAAAACTTATGCGAAAATTCAAAAACACAGATTTTTTACATCAAAAAAAGGACTCGTCCTTTGATACAAATCCTTACTGCGTTCGGATTCACTCAGGATGACATCCGTCATATCAATTTATATTTTACAGATGTTGTTCTTGCTCTGTAGCTTTAAACTATGTGATTATTATTAAATTAAATTTTTAACATTTTAGTATTGAATTAAAAATAAAAATAAAGACGGATGTCATCCTGAGCTGGTTGAAGGATCTCATCCTGAGTGAATCCGAACGCAGTAAGGATTTGTATCGAAGGACGAGTCCTTTAAATAATTTTCATAAAGATCTAATAAAAAGGCCTCGCCAATTTAGACGAGGCCTTTTTATTGTTGTTTAATTTTTGAATTTAAAAAATTATTGATTTAAAAATGGTATTTAATTTAGTGTAAAATTTGGAGACATACAAAAGCTTTGAACAGGCTTATTTGCATGTTTTAAGTCATATCCATCATCACAGCCATATCTGAACCATTTAAAGTATTTTGCATCAGCGTTTCTTGGGTGAATTATTTCTTTTTGAGTGAATGCATACCCAAAACCATATTCATAACCTTTATTTATTTCTGTGGTTACACGTTCATTATTTTTAAATTTAAGGGCTAACATAGAACCACAAATAGTTCCTTTTAAGAAATCACAATTAAATGGGATATATAAACTTGCGTCCAAACTTGCAGGGATTCCCGTGGTATAAACATTTTTAAATGTTTTTTGGAATGCACTTTTGTAATTTTCAAAGGCTTTGTTTTTTGCCCAATCGGTGTGGTTTTCTGAAGATCCAACAGCGAGTTTTGCAGCTGAAATCAATAATAAAATTAATGTTTTTTTGTTCATAATTATCCTTTATCTTATAAAAAATATAACAAGATGCTTAAGTTTAGTGTGAAAAAGATGTTATATCAACTGTTTTTTATTGTTGTGGTTGGGGGGAGCGTTTGTGTTATCGGTTGGTAGTGTTAGCGAATCAGTACAAAATGTTGATTCATCGAGGAATTGAATGACGTTATAAATTTAGAGTAATAAAAAAGCCTCGCAATTTCGCGAGGCTTTTTTATTTAAATTATGTTATTTTTTGGGATTTTTAATTTGTTCTTTAGAGCATGGTATACGGGAAACCCAAGGTCAGCGAGATCAAAAGTTCAGCGAGACCAAGGTCAGCGAGACAAAGCTCATTTGAACCAAATGCCAAATTACTTCCTGCCAACATGATTGCTAGAGCAATTAAGCATTTTTTTTGTTTTTATATGTTTATTCCTTGTAAAAGGGTTTAAAAATTCATTGTAATTATTAATAAGTTTAAAGAGCTTGTTTAGTTTTTTTAAGCACCCCTCTTCGCCACCCTACAATTATTTTCAGATAGAAATTAATAAAATTATTGATTTTCTTGGATTCGATCATGTATTTTGGTTATTAGGGGATTTTAGGAAGTTGCGTAGGGGACAGGGGATGAAGAGGTCTAACGCATTATTTTGCCTTTTGGTAATTGTTTTAGCATGCAATATTGCTCTGCTGGGCTCTGCTTCAAGTATTGAGAGCAAAAGTTTAAAAATAAAACAAGCAGAATTTGAAAAAATAGACAGTAAAAATCCATTTAAAAAACAAGATTTTAGAAGTCCGGGTACCAAAAAAGTTTTGGCTATGACAGAAGGCACTTTGCGGGATGTTTTGGAACTTAATTTAAATATTTTTTCGCGCGATACAATGAAAGTTTTGACTGTGACGATGCCAGGTTTTTTACTTGGACGAATGATGGATCGTAAGGTTAATTCTGTTTTTTATGATTTATTTAATCATAAAGATTTAAGACAATGTTCTCATTATTGTAGAGATTGGACTGCAAAGGCGATGTATCCGGCAGAAATTTTTTTGGCAAGTGAATATTTTTGGTCAAATAATGATAGGCTGCGGACAACAAGTTGGTATTTTATGTTAGGATTGCCATTTGTGATGTTTTCTCGGCAGTTTTTTTATGGTGTAAATGTTCCTTTTGCTTATCGACCAGGGTGTGGGCGTTTCCCTAAAAAAATTAAAATGGGTGGTTTTCCTTCTGGGCATATTTCACAAATTTCTTATATGGCAACATTATATGGTTTGCGCCATGGAAAAAAATGGGGAATTCCTTTGGGGCTTTTAGGTTTAACTACATTTTCTGTTTTTTTAAATAGTAATCGACATTTTGTTTCTCAAATGGTTGCGGGCGCGGGCCTGGGTTCAATTTACGCGTTTGCAGTTAAAAATTTAATTGAAAAACGAGAGCTTGAATTTCAGGAACCTGGTTGTAAAAGAAATAATTTAATTTTTATTTGTGCGCCAAGTTTATATACAAAAGGTGTCAAGATAAGTGTTTCATACACATACTGATAAAATTAAAAAACAAAAGTATTGATTTTTTTTGTTGATTTAATTCTTCTGTAGAAAAGGTTTTTATTTTTATAGAGGAGTTGATATGAAGCGAATATGTTTTCTTATTTTATCTTTATTTTTTAAGTCAGTTTTTTGTGGGGAGCTTGAAAAAAAAGAAATCACAAATTTTGTCAAAGCTGAATTAGGACAAACAAAGGCTCCCAGGGTTCTTAATGCTCCTGCAGGTGGTGTTGTTGTATCATCAATTTCCCAGGATGTTTCTAATCTTCAATCTTGTTGTTCAGGCGGTGGAGGCAGCAGTGGTAGCGGAACTGGTGATTTGTATGGCACAAATTTATATTTAACCGGTGCAACGATTCAAAATAACAATCCTACAACTAATCTAAATATTAATCCTTCTTCTGGAAATACTATTATTTTAGATGGTCTTTCTTGGCCAATTGCAGATGGAGCTTACAACACTGCTTTGGTAACAGATGGTGCTGGTAATTTGTCTTTTACTTTTTCTCAGGTTGGTGATGTCCGTGGGCCTGAAAGTTCTGTTTTAAATACCATACCAAGGTATGAGGGAATAACTGGAAAAATTATAAAAAATTCTAATGTTTTCATTTCAGCTCAAGATGATTTAATTGGTGTTCAAGAATT
Organism: candidate division TM6 bacterium GW2011_GWF2_32_72; assembly: GCA_000989525.1. Taxonomy (GTDB): domain Bacteria; phylum Babelota; class Babeliae; order Babelales; family GWF2-32-72; genus GWF2-32-72. The sequence goes on along the minus strand of LBON01000002.1, from coordinate 9,919 downwards.
TGAGGCAGAGCAAGTTTCTACAAAAACTGTTCTGTCGTTAAATAGTAATACATTGGATATTCTTGCAAGCTCTTCTATTACCATTAAAACAGATGGAACGAATCAAAATGTAATTTTACTTTCTGAAAATGGCGACATTTCATTGAATGGTATGCTTGCTTCTCAACTTAAGGGTTTTGCAAGTTCTGGTGTTTTATATGGAGGGAAAATAACCGTTAATGCAGATCCTTCTAAGATAGATATTTCTGCGGGTGCTGGTTTGATTGTTGATAATTTTACAACTCCAAACAATCCAACCTACACTCTTGTTACTTGGGCCGCAAAAACAGGTGTGAGTGTTACAAATATTGCTAGTTCAGATAAAACTTATGTGGCATTAGACAGTTCTGGTAATGTTGACCAAAGCGTTACTGAATACAGTTATGCAGATAGAAGAGATAAAATAATTCTTGGTAATTTGGTTCATACAAATAATACGTCTGTTGCAAGTGTTTGGTCCAGTGCAAATATTTTAACTGGGCAATATTCTCAGCATTTTGATTTGATAAGGGCTCTTGGGCCAATAAATATTTCTGGAAATGCTTTTGCTGCAAATGGTGCAAATTTAAATATCAATAAATCTTCAGGTCAAATTTACGCAGCTGGTGTTAATTATGATCAAGTAAGTGGTGCAAAAGTGCCAGACATTAGAGATTATGGCGCAGCAACAGCACCAACATTTTTGTATGCCTGGCAATCAGCGCCTGGAATATTCAGTCACTCAATATCAACGGCAGTCATTGATCCTGCTCAGTATGACACGGGATCTGGTTTAGGTGCTGTTCCTGCAGGCGAATTTTCCACACAAAGAATTTATATGTTGTTAAATGGTGACATTATTATTCAATATGGTCAGGCTACCTACGCAACTTTATCAGCTGCAGAAGATGCTATTTCAACAGAGGCATTTTTAACAGATCCACTTGTAGAAGATTATAACGCCGCGTTCCGTGCATGGTTAATTGTTAAACAAAATACAGTAGATCTTTCAAATGCGGCAGAGGCTAAATTTGTAGCAGCTTCAAATTTGGCAGGACTTTCTGGTGCTAGCGGTGGTGGAGGCGGTGGCGCAGGCAACGTTACTGGACCTGTTTCTGCAACTGACGAAGCCGTTGTTCGTTTTGACGGTGCAAGTGGTAATTTGATTCAAAATTCCGGTGTAAAAATAGACGATAGTGATAACGTAACTGGAATAAATGATTTAACTGTTAATGGTCAAATTACCGGTTATGTGATCGGAACAAATATTCAAGCATATGACGATTCCTTACAATCTATTGCTGGTTTGATTATTCCAGCATCTCCAATAAAAAAAATAATTTATTCAACAGATACAGATACTTTTGCAACATGGGATATTGCTCAGCCAGGTTTAAATATTTTGGATGATCCAACTGTCGCTGATCAAAGAAATACTCTTGGTTTAGGAACAATGGCAACTCAAAATTCAAACAACGTAAATATAACTGGCGGCTCTATTTCTGGTACAACAATTAGTTTTGCAAGTCCTTTGCCTATCGCAGATGGTGGAACAAGTGCCAATACAATTGTTGGTGCTCAAACTGCGTTAAATTTACTTCCCGGAACTGACGTGCAGGAATATGATGCAGGCTTGCAATCAATTTCAGGATTGGTAACGTCTGCAGATAAAATGATTTATACAACAGCTGCCGATACTTATGCAGTAACAGATTTAACTGCTGCCGGTAGAGCATTACTTGATGATACAAGTGCCGCTGCTCAAAGAATAACTTTGGGCCTTGGTACAATTGCAATTCAAAATTCAAATGATATTAATGTTACTGGTGGCAAAATCGATGGTGTTTACATTACCAGTGGATCAATTAGTAATTTAGATTTACCGCTTCCGATTGGAAGTGGTGGGACAAATGCTATTACTGCAGGTGGTGCAAGGACAAGCTTGGGACTTGCAATAGGTTCAGATGTTTTGGCTTACAGTACATCATTACAAAATATTTCTGGCATTACTCCTGCAGATAGTAGATTTATAGTGGGAGATGGTGATACTTGGGTTGGAGAAGATCCTACAACAGCAAGAACAAGTTTGGGGCTTGGGACAATTGCAACTCAGAATGCAAATAACGTGGCAATAACTGGTGGTTCTGCAACAGGATTAACTAACTTAGAAGTGGACAATATTAGAATTGATGGAAATAAAATTTCTTCTTTAGATTTGAATGGAAGCATAACCCTGGAACCAAATGGAACAGGTACAGTTGTTATAGATGGTTTATTATGGCCGCAATCAGATGGAACTGCGGGACAATTCTTGAGTACAGATGGTTCTGGCAATTTGAGTTTTGTTTCTGCTGGTGGAGGGGATGTCTCTGGTCCTGGAGCAGCTACGGTTAATGCTTTACCTCGATTTGGAAATGTTGGTGGAACATCGCTCTTAAATTCTGGTGTGACCTTAGATGGTTCTGATCAAATGTCGGGCATAACAAGATTAGATGTAGATAATATTCGCGTTGATGGAAATACAATTTCTGCAACAGATGTTGACGGCGACATTATTTTAACTCCAAATGGAGATGGTACTGTTAATTTAGATGGTTTGACTTCTGATCAATTGAAAGATTTTGCAAGTACTGGATTGCTAACTGGTGGTATTGTTTCTATTAATGGTGGCGATGCAAGTAAAATTGATATTTCCGCCGGTTCGGGATTAATAGTAGATAACTTTACAGATGTAGATAATCCAACACTTTCTGTTGTTTCTTGGGCAGGTTTTAGTGGGGTTGCAGTTACGGGACTTGCGTCTGATGTTTCATTTGTTGCTATAAATTCCAGTGGAAATGTAATTCAAAGTTCTGGTGAATATGATTATGTAAATAGAAGAGATGTTATTGTTCTTGCTACTTTAGTTCATACCAATCAAACAACTTTGGATGGTGTATTCCAAGTGCCAAGTTTATTGACTGGTCAGTATTTACAACATATTGATTTAGCAAGAGCTCTTGGGCCAATAAACATTGCAGGTAATGAATTTTCTGCAAATGGTGCAAATTTAAATATTAATAAATCAGCTGGTGATGTATATGCCATTGGTGTTAATTATGACCAAGGGACAGGTACAAAAGTACCAGATGTTAGAAATTATGGGCTAAATACTGGAGCTAGTTTCTTGTACTCATGGCAAACATCACCGGGTGTTTTTGATCATTCAACAAGTATTGATTTGATAAACTCAAATAGTTGGGATACAGGAAGTGGTCTTGGTAATGTTTCAACAAGCTCATTTACGGCTCAAAGAATTTATATGTTCTTAGATGGTGAAATTTTAATTCAATATGGTCAAACGCTTTATGATTCTTTGTCAGAAGCGCAAGCTGCATTGGCTACAGAGAGTTTCACAATTAATCCTCTACTTAAAGAATATACAAATGTATTTAGGGGTTGGTTGATTGTAAAAGGTGGCACAACAGCTTTAAATAATATAGCGGATGCAAAGTTTATTTCCGCCGGCAAATTTTCTGATTCATCCAGTTCTGGTGGTGCATCAGGAGATGTTAGTGGTCCTGCATCAGCAACAGATAATGCGCTTGTTCGTTTTGATGGTTCAACAGGAAACTTTATTAAAAATTCTGTGGTGATTTTAGATAATTCTGGAAATATGTCTGGTGTTCAATCACTTACTGCAGACAATGTAACAGCAAATGAATTTTACGGAACAATTCAAACTGCAAATCAACCAAATATAACAAACGTAGGAACTCTAAATAACGTTTCGATTACTGGTGGTTCAATAACCGGAATAACTGATCTTGCAATTCCAGACGGTGGCACAGGTGCTTCGGATGCGCCAACAGCTAGATTTAATTTAGGCTTAGAAATAGATACTGATGTGCAAAGATACAATGATGCACTTGAGTCCATTTCAACACTAAGTCCTATTGCAGCTGGCAATATGATTTACACAACAGCAGTTAACACATTTGCAGTTGCTGCAATAACAGCGGCAGGAAGAGCTTTGTTAGATGACGCAGATGCTGCCGCACAAAGAACAACTTTGGGCCTTGGATCAATCGCAACTCAAAATGCAAATAATATTAATATCACTGGTGGAACAATGGATGGAGTTTATATTACAAGTGGGTCAATTAGTCAATTAGATGAGCCCCTTCCAATTGCAAGTGGTGGAACTGGTGCTATTACTGCAGGTGGTGCAAGAGCAACCTTGGGACTTGCAATAGGTTCAGATGTTTTGGCCTACAGTACATCGTTGCAAAATATTTCAAATATTACGCCTGCAGACAGTATATTTATTGTTGGTGACGGTACAACCTGGGTTGGTGAAGACGCTGCAACGGCAAGAACAAGTCTTGGGCTTGGAACAATGGCTATTCAGAATGCAAACAATGTTGCAATTACTGGTGGTTCTGCAACTGGATTAACTCAGCTTGAAGTTGATAACATTAGAATTGATGGAAATACAATTTCTTCTTTGAATACAGACGGTGATATTAATTTGACTCCAAATGGCGATGGTGCCGTTGTTCTTGACGGATTAAGTTGGCCAATTACAGATGGAACAAATGGTCAAGTGCTTTCCACAAATGGTGCAGGTCAGTTGAGTTTTATTGACAATAGCGGTGGTGGCGGATCCTCTGGTGATGCATTTGTTAGTGTTTTTGGTGATTTAATTGTTGGAGAAAGAAGTAATTCAATAGCTATTATGTTCCAGTACAATTTGCCAACAGATTTGATAAATACAACATCGGTAAGAAATGGTGGAACAGCAACACAACAGGATGGCTACTTGAGATTAAGCTCTGGTTCGGCTGCAAATGGTGAGTCTACAGTTCAGAGCAGGCAGGTTTTGCATTATAATCCAGGGCATGAAGGCTACGCCTTGTTTACTTCCGCATTCATTAACGGTGGCATTGCCAATTCACGTCAATTAATTGGTTTGTATGATGATAAAGATGGTTGGGCTGTTGGTTTTAATGGGACTGCATTCAGTGTTCTTTACAGAGATAATATGGCTGACACATATGTTTCTCAAGCTAACTTTAACTTGGACAAACTAGATGGCACTGGGTCAAGTGGATTTACCATCGATCCAACCAAAATTAACATTTTTAAAATAACTTATGGTTGGTTGGGAACCGCTCCTGTAACCTTCTATGTTTGGAAACCAGACGGAAATTGGGTTGCGTTCCATAGGTTCCAATTCCCTAATTCAAGAACAACACCAACAGTAGAAAATCCAACTCTTCCTATTCGAGCAGAAGCTACAAACCTTGGAAATACAACAAATTTAGAATTAAGAACAGTATGCTGGAATGCGGGGCTTGTTGGTGAAACAAAGGGCTTGCGTTCTTACTCTATCCTAACAGAGGGAACATCTTCAAAAACAGTAGATAAACCTATTATTTCCATCAGAAATAAAGACACGTTTGCGACAAAAATAAATAAGACAACCATTCAAGCAATTGGTGCTAATTTTGGTGTGGCTGCAAGTAGACTAACTAGGTTTAAAATTTTCAAAAATGCTACCTTAACAGGTGCTGCATTTGTAGATTATAATAGTCAGCTTTCTGCGGTGCAGATAGACACATCTGCAACTGTACAAACTGGTGGAACATTGGTATTTGCAACAATGAGTTCTTTGAATTCTTTGACCGATATTTTCTTTAAAACAAATGATTTCGATTTGCTTTTGCAACCAGGCGAAACATGGACAATAACAGCAAGAACAATAACAAATGCAACGGACATAGACATCAATTTTATTTGGGAAGAAATATACTAGGAGTTGTGATGAAAAAAACATTATTAATTTTGGCTTGTGCTTTTTTTTCTAATTTAGATTGTACAGATGCTTTTACAAGTGTGTTTGGTGATAAAATTGTTGGTGTGGTTGAAGATCAGGTTGCAATAAAATTTGATTACACAATGCCAACAGATGTGGTTAATATTACAATCGTTGCAACGGGTACAGCTATTCAGACTGGTGGGTATTTAAAAATAAATACAGGAACCAATTCAGCCGGGTCTTCTATTGTTCAAAGTAAGGATTCTTTGCATTACAGTCCTGGTCATGAGGGTTCATTGTTTATCACTGGAGCATTTGTAAATGGTGGCGCTGCAAACTCTCACCAGTATGTTGGTTTGTTTGATGCAAATGATGGTTGGGCTATAGGATATAACGGAACTCAGTTTGGCGTTTTATTCAGAAGAGATAACGGGACAGATACATTTATTTCTCAAGCAAACTTTAATGTAGATAAAATTGACGGAACAGGCGCAAGTGGTTTTGACATCGATCCAACAATGCTTAACATATTTAGAATAGTTTACGGTTGGTTAGGCGCTGCTACAATATCGTTTCAAGTCTGCACAGAAAATCAGGTATGGGTAACCTTTCACCAGATTCTTTATCCAAATTCCGCAATAGTACCTTCTGTAGAAAATCCTACTTTGCCAGTTAGAACAGAAGTTACAAATACTGGAAATACTACAGATTTAGAAGTGCACTCAGCTTGTTGGAAAGCGGGAATAATTGGAGAGAGTTCTTTCTTGAGGCAATTTATTTTTGTAAGGGAAGATAAAGATATAATGGCTGCCAACACAGACTATGTAGTCTGCTCTTTACGCAACAAGACTACTTTTCCTACGGCTAATCCTCAACCAAACAAAAAGGCTGTAGATATTGTATTGACAGTTTTTGGGACAGAAGAAAACTTTTTGGTTAAATTTAAATTGTTTAAAAATGCAACTTTAACCGGAGCTTCTTTTACAGATTTTAATGCAACTTTGTCATCTGTAGAAACAGATATTGCTGCAACGGCATATTCAGGTGGAATATTGGTCTTTTCTTCTGGAGCACAAAGAGATTGTATCAAGAATGTTTATTTAAAAAATAATGATTATAAAATTCGTTTGAATCCTGGGGATGTGCTGACTATGGTTGCCAACTCTCCGTTGAGTAACCAAGTTGCAGATGTTTACGTAGTTTGGGATGAGATAGAGTAAAATTACTTAATTAATTTGTAAGAAGAAGAGCGGGCGCAAATTAAATTCGCCCGTTCTTTTTTATTTTTCTTCTTGTTGTGAAAAGCGTGACCAGACAGAAGGCAGTCGTGATTCTACAGGAATGAGTGAATTTGGAATTTGATGTGAATGCGGAGCTAAAGCATGTTGTGTTTCTTCTGTGATTAATGGTAGAGAGCTGCATCGCGCTAGGATAGCATAGCTTGGGGTTGAAGTTATCTGCGCTCGTTGTGCTAATGTAATTGTAGTCATAAAAAGATTGACGGCTTTTGTTTCGACTTGAGATGAAAAAGATAAATTTGAAATTAAGAATGTAATTGAAAAGATAAATAATTGTTTCATAAATTTCCTTTTTTATATTGAAAATATTATTTCAAACACTATATCATAAATAATAAAAATTTAGGTGTAAAATCACTTTAACTTTTGGTACACTCTATGTCGTTTTAAAAAATATAGATTTGTTTAAAGAGAAAATATGAATTATTGGAAAGAATCTTTAAAAATTGGCAATTTAATTGTTCCTCGTTTTATAGGTGGTCCTTTAGATGGTGTTACAGATTCTCCATTTAGAAAATTGGTTAGAATGTTTTCAAAAGACAATTTATTGTACACAGAATTGCGACATACTGCCTGTGTGGCGAACGATAAAGGTGTAACCAAGTGTTTGAGGTTTGATCAGTCAGAACGTCCTTTAAATTTTCAATTAACAACTAATAGTCTTGAGTTTGTTGAAGAAGCTTGTCAAAGAGTTCAAAAAGAGGGTGTTGATGCGATTGATTTGAATATTGGTTGTCCGGCTAAAAATATTGTAAAGTCTGGTTCCGGTTCTGCTATGATGGCAGAGCCTGAATTATTGGAGCAGGTTTTAAAGTTAATGCGTAAATCAATTAACATTCCATTTACAGTTAAAATGCGCGCAGGATTTAAACATAAAAATGTTTTGGAAATAGCTAAGATGGTTGAAGCTTGTGGCGCAGATGCATTGGCTATTCATCCTAGGCTACAGACACAAAAACATTCGGGTGAGTTAGATTTTGAAGTTGTGGCACAAGTAAAAAAAACAGTCAAAATACCGGTTTTGTTTTCTGGAAATATTATTGATTTTGAATCAGCAAAAAAAACTTATGAAAATACGGGTGTTGATGGATATTTGATCGGACGAGCACTTTGGGCAAAGCCTTGGATTTTAAAAGAGCTTGAAGCCAATGCTGAAGGTAAAGAGTTTGTAATTTCAGAGCATGAAATTTTAGCAATAGCATTAAAACATTTAGATTTTGATTTAGAATTTTATGGAGATCAAGGTCTTTATCATTTTAGAAAGTATTTACCATACTATGTAAAAGAAAAGTCTGGTGCATCTGAAGTTAGAAAAAAATTAATTGTTTCAGAATCCGTGGAAGAAGTAAAAAAAGAATTAACCAAATTTTTAGGATAGCGAAATTGAAAAAGGAGCAATTTTTTTATTTTTTAATTTTTATCCCTTTGTTTTTTTTTATTTTGCATAGAGTTGTTTGGCGAACAACGGGCTGGGCTGAACAGGCCTATTCGTGTTGTTTGTATCCTGTTTTGATACTTAATTCAAAAATTTCTGGTCCAATTCAATCTTTCTTGCAACAAAAAAAAACCTTGCGAGAGCTTGATGAAAGATTGGCAGAAATTGAACAAAAAAATTTGGATTTACAAGCAGAAAACGTTGAGCTTAAATTGAGTGTTGTGTTTTCGCAGGAAACTGAAGAATTAGTTAGCTTTAAGTCAAAATATAGTGATCCAAAAGCTGTATTGGCCCAAATTGTTCTTGTGAATATTTCTGAACAGGCTCACTTTTATTTGGTGGACCAAGGTAGTTGTAAAGGAATTGAAAAGGATATGGTAGCTGTTTATAAAAATATTTTGGTTGGTCGAGTGGCAGAGGTTTATCCTTTTTATAGTAAAGTTGTTTTAACTACGGATGTTTCTTGTAAAGTTGGAGTAGATTGTTTTGCTACTGGTGCTTGTGGTATTTTTGAGGGGATGAATAGTACAGAATTGGGTTGTATGAATTATGTTAGTCACCTTGCAAAGCTTCAAAAAGAAGATCTTGTTTTTTCTAATGGTGGTGGTGTTGTTTTTCCAAAGGGGTTTGCCCTTGGTCGCATTGATACGTTTGAATTAGATGGTTTGTATTATAAAATTAAAGTTAAGCCTTTGCTTGATTGGAATTCTTTAAAATATTGTTATTTGATGCACAAAGGTGAAAGTTGATTTTATTATTTTCGATTTTTTCTTAATTATTTAATTATTAATCATTTAAAAATTTGTAAGTTTGCTGTTCTTAATTTGCAAAGGGTGTTCTTGCAAACACCCTCTGCACTCCTGTGCACCAAGGGCAAGCCCTTTGGAAACCCTGACTCTCGATGCCCAACGTAACAACTCGC
>LBON01000002.1:0-426 GCA_000989525.1 candidate division TM6 bacterium GW2011_GWF2_32_72 | reverse complement strand
AAGGGCTCGTACCCCGTTGGTCAGCGATAGTCGCTTAGGATGTTTCAATTTTTAACCACGTTTAATTATTGTTTATTAACAAGCCTTACCGGCTTAAACACCGGTATTAACATTTAAGTGACAAGATATTGAAGGTTCCTTTTAAAATTTGTAAATTCATTTTTGTATGTTTTGCAAAGGGTATTGTTTTTCTTTAATTATTTAATTATTAGTCTTATTAAAATTTGTAAGTTCGCTGTTCATAATTTGCAAAGGGTGTTCTTGCAAACACCCTCTGCACTCCTGTGCACCAAGGGCAAGCCCTTTGGAAACCCTGACTCTCGATGTCCAACGTAACAACTCGCCCACATTAGTGCTAAGTAAGTTTTTATAAAATATTTACAATTACTTTAAATTTATAACCTTAAGGGCTCGTACCCCGTTGGT
>LBON01000001.1 GCA_000989525.1 candidate division TM6 bacterium GW2011_GWF2_32_72 | reverse complement strand
GCCCGTAGGGGAATTGGATTCCGTTGGGATTTTTAAGGGCTTGCCCTTAAATTTGGGGGGAGTTAGGGGGTGTTCAAATCAACACCCCCTGCAAATCATTAACAGTAATTTTACAAATTTTAATAAGATCAATAATTAATTAATAAAAAATCAAAATAATTAAAAAAAATTAAAGAAGAACAACACCCCCTGCAAATTATACAAAAAATAAACTTACAAATTTTAAAATGACCAAAAATAAATAATAATTAAAGAAAATTAACGTTTTAAAACATCAAAAATCAATTTAGCCGGAATAGCGCCTTCACGAACAACCTTAATTTCATCCCCTGTACAATCAACAATAGTAGATGGTAAAATACCACCCTTTTCAACCCTATCCTTAACCACCAACTCAACATGATCTACCATTTCTTTGGATATTTGATCCACAAATTCAGGTACCGGTTCCCCAGAAAAATTAGCACTTGTTGAAAAAAGACCTGGGAACTTTTTTAAAAGACTTTGTAAATAAACATGATTTGGCATTCGAATGGCAATATTGCCATCTTTTGAGGCCAAAAAAGCAGGAATTTTATCCTTTGCCTTTAATATTAAAGTTAAAGGGCCTGGCCAAAAAGCTTTTTTCAACTTTTCTATTTGTCCAAAAACACCCTGTTCTGACACCAAAAAGTCATTCAAACTGTCAAAACGACCAATTAAAATCAAATAAGGCTTATCAGAGCGCCTTTTAATAGCATTTAAGGCCTCAAAGCCCGCTTCTGTTAGTGGCGCCAACAGGCCAGGAATAGTGTCTGAAGACCCAACAACCAAACCCCTTTCAAGCGCACTAGCCACAAGATCGACAGCCTTGTCATCTTCCCAGTACATTTTTTTCTTAAAGTTTTCAGTATGTAACATTTCAAAACTCCGAATAATAAAGGGTTCTACCCGTTTGACAATATACTTTCAAAATATATAATTAATAGTAAGATATTTCTTTAAATTTCCAATCCCCAAGAAATTCAAAGTGTCATTTTAACACTGATGCTGTAATAGTTGAATATAAATTCTACAAACGGAGAAACCTGTGAAGAATATCAATGTAAACTCTGCACAAGTTGCAGGCAAACATATCCCCAAAAATTATAATGAGATCGTTGCATTATTAGACCAAGCATGGTCTGTGCAAGCAGATGCAACACTAAATAGAATTAAAGTGCTCGATAAGGCACTGGGTTCCCCTTCTTCCAAATTAAAAACCATTTTTATTGGTGGAAGTAACGGAAAAAGTTTGACCATGCACTTCTTAAATAAACTTCTTAAAGAAGAAGGTTATAATGCTGGTACATTTGATGGCACAAGATTCTTAAATTATAATGAACAAATTTCTCAAAACAACGAGTTAATTTCAAATGAGAACTTTACAGATTTAGCAAATCAAGTTCTTACTGCAGCACAAACAGAAAATTTAAAAATTTCTGCAAAAGAAACATTAACAATGATTGCTTTATTACATTTTGTTAAAAGCAAGGCAGATTTAGCTGTTTTTGAAATAAATAATAATCTAACGGATCCCGCATTAATCTGTAATCCAATTATTACAGGAATCACAAGAATTAATACAGAAAATGGCGATTCACCAAACATAAAACCTGCTTCAGAAGAAACTTTAAACGCGATCCTAAATACAATTAAACCAAAAACAAAAGTTATTTCGGCCGATCAAAGCAAAACAAATTTATCTAACTTAAGTAAATTAACTGAAGATAAAAAAGCTGAATGGATAACGGCAATTAGAAAAATTGTAGAACTTGAACCACCTTTCAATCAACTTCACGGTAGATCAGCTGCATTAGCAGAAAGAATAGCTCAACTCTACGTCGATAATTTTGTTGATAAATCTACAATTGTTGCACAGAACAGCTTGCTTGTTGAGCCGGATACCACAAAAGGCCGACCAACATTAGAAGCAAAAAAAGCAAGAGAAACAAATCCAAGAAGAACGTTAGAAGAATTTTGGCAAGAAGTTGCAACAACTCTTCCTGGAAGATTTGAACTTTCTAGTTATAACGGCAAAAAAGTTTTACTCGACAATGCAAGTAACATTGATGCATTAAAGAATTTATTTCTTGGCATTAGATTACTGCACTATAAAAATCATTTAAAAGGTATAACTTTAATATTTGGCGGCTATCAAAACATTATGGATATAGACGAATTCTTCAAACAAATTCGTTATTTCTTAAAGAAAAATACCGGTCAATTAATCTTATGCCCAATTGAAGATACTGTGCCAGGACACAAAAATTCTTCTTGGAAAATTGAAGAACTTGCTGAAAAAATAGTTCCATACAAAATAAAACATTCAATTGCACCCTCTTTTGCTAAGGCTCTTGAACTGGCAAAAGATCAAACAGATGCAAATGGTTTAATTGTAATATCTGGATCTGATTCAATTGTAACAAAATTCATGAAGATCAAAGGTTAAATAAATCAAATGTTTCTTTCACTTTTACTAGGATTATTATCAGGATTTTCATATGGAGTTGCCTTGCTGTTTCAGCGGAGGCAACTCTTAATCGCTGCTAAAAATAAACAATCTCACATATTAAGCTCAACAATTACATCAATAATAAGATTGGCTTGCCTTGTAGGCTTTTTATATTATCTCTTGCGAATCAAAAATATTAATTTTATAATCTTACTTATCGCTTTTTTTATTAGCTTTTGGAGTACAACCCTAATAAAAAAGTTTCATAATTAAGAAAGATTTAAATTATGGATACAAGTGGTTTTAAATCATTAATACTTCAACCACTAAACTGGCTTCCCGGATTTGATCACCCATTTTTTAAGATAGATTTTGAAACCATACTTCATACTTGGTTTGCTATTCTCATAATAATTATTTTAATAATCATAATCAGAATAAATCTACAAAAGCAAACCGGAATAATACGTTATTTAACTTTGGAGTTCTTCAAAAATTTTATCGAATTAAATAAACAGTCTTTTGGCAATTTTAATTTTAATTATTTTGCTTTAACTACAGCGCTATTCATATTTATTTTAATCTGTAATATCGCATCCATAATTCCAGGCTTAGAAGAACCAACAAGTCGACTTAACACAACATTTGCGCTCGGACTAGTGATGTTTTTTTACAACCAATATCAAGCTATTAAAGTTCATGGAATTGTAGATTATGCCAAAGAATATTTTCAACCATTTTTCTTAATGCTCCCTCTTAATATTATTGGCAGATGCGCAAATATCATTTCAATATCCTTCCGTTTATTTGGAAACATTCTTGGTGGTGCAATTATTGGAACACTTTATTTAGAATTTATATCTCGATCTGCTTGGCTTGAATCTGCCGGAATATTATCCGGTATAAACTTCCTTTTAATTGGATTCTTCACAATATTTGAAGGTTCAATGCAGGCCTTTGTGTTTTGTATGCTTGCAACATCTTACTTGTCTACGGCAATCTTAGGAGAATTTCAAGAATGATAGATCTCGCTAAATTTTTATTTTATATATCCATAGCCGCTATTTTAGCAATTAATTGTCTTGCGGCTGCCTTGAGTACAAGCCTTGCAAATGCCGCTGCAATTCGAGCAATGGAATTTCAACCCAGTGCTCAAGAATCAATTAATAAAATATCCATTCTTGGTACAGTGCTTCTTGAAACATCTGTCATTTTAAGTTTAGTCATGACAATAATTTTATTATTTGGTGATACTACAGCCTTAACAATAAATATTTATTCAAGCATCGCTACAGTAGGTTTGGCAATCGCTGTAAGCATCTCCGGTGCAATAGTAAGTATAGCCTCTCATTGGCCATTAAAGGAAGCTTGCATGTCGGTGGCGCGACAACCATTTTTTGCTGGTAAAATTCAACAAATATTGCTTCTCTCACAATCACTAACACAATCTCCTATAATATTTGGTTTTTTAATCGCATTAATAATAAAAAATGAACTTAACAATATTAACACTCTCGATGGCGCATTAAGATATTTGGCCGCAGGTATTTGTATGGGTGTAGGAAGTCTTGGTCCAGCTATTGGATTAGGAACATTTGCAGCCGCAGCATGCAAAGGGGTTGGATATAATAAAAGAGCATTTGGTAAAATTTTAACATTTACTTTTTTAAGTGAAGCTATAATTGAAACACCTCTGATATTTGCATTTTTAATATCAGCATTAATGTTAACACCTCTCATTAAATCTGGCGCCATAGGGCTTGTAGCAGCGGTATGTATGGCTATAGGAACATTGACTCCCGGCATAAGCTCAGGAAATGTTTCAGCTCAAGCTTGTGAACAAATATCAAAAGACATGGAAAATACATCTATCTATAGACGAGTTAGTCTATTTTCTCAAGGCTTGATTGATACAATGACAATCTACGCTCTACTAATTTCATTACTGTTAATAATAACAGTACAATTCTAAATCCGTTTTCAACACCAATTAAAGCTGTTTATCAATAAAAACAAGCCATTCAATTGACAAACAAACACTCTTATATAAATCTAATACAAAATTAATCTAAAATTTAACAAACTTCAGATTTAAACGATTAGCCTTTATCCGATAAAAAAGGATGTGTATGCAAAGAAAAAAGAAAAAATTAAGTGTTGTTTATATTATTACCAAATTAGAACTGGGAGGAGCACAAAAAGTATGTTTATCATTATTTGAACAGCTCAATGAAACAGATAATGCTTATTTAATTTCAGGTTCTGAAGGAACTCTTGTAAAAAAAATAAAAAATTCTCCCAAAGCTATTCTGCTAAAAAACTTAAAAAACGAAGCAAAAATTTCAGGACTAAAAAACGAACTACAAAACTTTTTAAACCTTATCAAAACACTTAGAAAATTAAAACGCAAACATCCTACCCTAATCGCCCATACTCACAGTACAAAAGCCGGAATTGTTGGCCGCTGGGCTGCTTTTTTTGCAGGAATAAAAAACAGAGTGCATACCGTTCATGGATTTGCGTTCCATTCACATCAAAATAAAATCAAAACTTTAATCATTTGGTTTGCAGAATTTGTAACTAGCTTTATCACCACACATTTTATATGTGTTTCTTCAGCTGATATAAAAACAGGTTCAAAGTTATTTCCATTTTTTAAAAAACGATCATCAATTATTAGAGCTGCTGTTGAATGGGATAAATTCTATAAACCCGCGACCACATTAAAAAACTTTGAAAATCCTAAATGCTTTACATTCGGAACAGTTTCTTGTTTTAAGCCCCAAAAAAACTTAATTGATTTATTGAAAGCCTTTGAACTTGTTCATCAACAAAATTCGAATACACAATTAGAATTAATAGGAGACGGAATTCTTCGCCCAGAGCTTGAAACTTGGATAACTCAGCACAACCTTCAACACGTAATTAAATTACATGGATGGCAAGATGATGTAAGTAAAATTATGATCAACTGGAATACATTTGTTTTAAGTTCTCTTTGGGAAGGATTACCATGTGCTGTTGTAGAAGCACGATTAATGAAGCTTCCTGTTATTTCTTACAAAACTGGTGGTATTCATGATGTAATTGAACATAATCAAAATGGATATTTATTTGAACAAAAACAATGGGTAGAACTTGCAAAAGCAATGCTACAGCTCTCTCAAGACAATGTACTAAAAAATAAAATGCAAAATTATAAAGAAGATCTTTCAAGTTTTCACGATGTTAATATGTTGAAACAACACAAAAATTTGTATGAAAAATTATAAATTTAATATTGCAAATTAATTAATTTGCAACAAATAACATCAAATCAAAAAATATTAAATGTATTACTTCACAAAATTTAAAAATGTTATACTGTGTACATTCAAATACAAATGCTAAAAAAATCACTAACGAACAAATATATTTAAAGGGATAAAAATGGAATTCAAAGGTATCTTGGGAAATATTGGAAATACACCTCTTGCCAAAGTTGATCTTGTACAAAATTCAACCATTCTAGCCAAGCTTGAATACCTAAACCCAGGCGGAAGCGTAAAAGACAGATCCGCATTATTCATGATAGAAGAAGCAGAAAGAAAAGGTTTTTTACAACCCGGTGGCACAATAATTGATGCTTCTTCAGGAAATCACGGTATAGCAGTTGCTATGATTGGAAGAATCAAGGGATACAAAACAATAATAACTGTTTCAAAAAAAATTAGTTTAGAAAAATTAAAAACAATTCAAGCTTATGGTGCTGAAGTTGTGGTTTGCGACCCAACAGATTTTATTGAAGATCCAAAAAGTTATCACAGTGTGGCCGTTGAAATTCAAAAAAATACACCAAACTCATTTATGCCAAATCAATATTTTAACGTCTGGAATGCAGAAGCCCACTATCGCTCCCTAGGTCCTGAAATATGGCGACAAACAGAAGGTAAAATAACACACTTTTTTGCAGGTGCCGGAACATGTGGAACTATCAGCGGCACAGGTAAATTTTTAAAAGAACAAAATCCAAACATAAAAGTTATTGCCATAGACTCTAACACATCTTTTAGAGCAACTAATGGCAATCCAAAACCTTATCAAGTTGAAGGAATGGGTATGGATTTTGAAACACCGGTTTTAATTAAAGAAGTTTTAGATGACATAATAGAAGTTACAGATCAAGATGCCATAGCAATGCTAAAAAAATTAGCTAATCAAAAAGGTCTTTTGGTCGGACCTAGTAGTGGCGCAGTTCTTCATGCAGCTCAAACTTATCTTAAAAATATTAAAGGGGCTTTGGCTGTTGGAATTTGTGGCGATTCAGGAAGAGCCTATTTAAGCAAAAATTTTTATACAGAAATCAGTGATAATCAAGCCCAAATAATAAAAAAAGAAGAAACAGCCAAATTAAATATTTAAAGACAAAACAGATTTTAAATCGCAAGGAGCTGAAAAACAGCTCCTTTTTTTTATATAACAATTAATTGGTTGACAAACTCCTTTAGAAACAAATAGTTTTTCTTAGTTATTTTAAACTCATAAAAAAGGAAATTTTATGAAATTATTCAAATACCCTCTTATTTTTTTAATACTTGCACAAAATGAATCAATAATAGCCGACCCAATAGGTGATGCTATAAATAATGCTATTATAAGCTTCCTCAAACAAAGTGGTCTTGCAAAAGCAGACAACAAAAAAACCCAAGGTTCATCTAATAAAGACTCAAAAAAAGCTGTTGCTGAAACAGCGTTCGAATCAATAAAATCACTAGGCGAAGAATTAAAAACGAATGCAGATACAGAAACAAAAAAAATAATCGATAATATAATAAAAGGTTTAATAGAGGCTACAGATCCAGGAAAAGGAACAGGAAAATTAATTGAAGACATGAAAGAAAAAAGAGACCAATTAAAAAAAACCATAGATGCAGTATTAGATGAATTTAACAAAACAGATGATTATGCCTACAAAACTCTTTTAATACAGTCTTTAGATAATTTAAACACAGGATATGCCCAATACGATACCTACTATGAACGAAATAAATAAGGATAGAAAATGAAACACAGTTATTTATTATTTTTTTATCTAACCTCCCCTGCTTTAACAAATGCAATACCTTTAAATGATTTCAACAATAGCCGTATAGCAAAAGAAAAATTTAATTGGCTTCTACCCGGGAAATTTTATATTAAAACCACCGATACAATTGATGCCGCCAATTCGAGTGCAGCTGGTATTGCCACATCAAAAAATGAATTTATGCTATATAAGCTTGCCAAAACAGGAACGCCACTTGAAAAAAATCTAGAAAAATTAACAGAACTGTTCACTAAAGCCTCTGCCACTATAAAAGAATTCCATGCTAATTTTAAAAGCGGTGATATTGGAGAAACAAAAAAACCATTAGAACCTTTTGAAGCACTACAAAAATTAATAATACAAATTGGAAAAGATTCATTTGATCCGGGAGCTGGAACAGGTAAATTGATGCCCGATATGTTAGCGCACGATCAAGATATAAAAAATTTATTAGATAGCAAGTTAGCAGAGCTTAGAACAACAGCAAACAAACAATCATTACAAGATAGAACAAATGATTTATATGATCAATGTATAACTCTTAAACGAATCTATGCTATTTATGACACATATTTTCAAAGAAATAAAAGATAAAGCCTCAATAGGAAAATAATATGAAAATAAAAATTTTTATACTTACTTTGTTCTTAACAAATATTATCAGTGCAATTGAGAATTCAGGTAAGCAACCACTACTTCCTAAAGCAGAAAAAATTGACACACTAAACACCAACCAAGAAAAACAACTTTCAATTATCTGGGGAAGACCGGGAATATACTCAAAAGATTATAAAGAGGCCCTAGAGGCAATGAATACGGTCTTAGATGATTTAAATAAAATAATTAAAGAAAAAGAAGCATTAATAGCGTCACCAGAAGGAATCGCAAAAAGTCTTATACCGTTTACTAAAGAACAATATGCAAAAAGCGACTTAAAATCAAATAATACTCTTTGTCTACGCGAAATCCAAACAATCTTCAAAAAATTTGTTGATGCATTTAAAAATGGTGATATTGGAGAAACAAAAAAACCACCATTTTTTGTAAAATAAAAACTTACAAAAACCAAATAAAAAAGAGCCGAAAACATCGGCTCTTTTTTTACAATACGAAATACCAAACTTCCAAATCACACATCTTCAAAAAAATAAATTTTACCCATTTTAACAAAATGCAAACTAATATTTTTTGTCTTATCTACACAACTCAACCAAGCCTTATCCAATTCTTCAATTGGTTGTTCTAAATAATCTTCGCCAAAATTAAATGTGGCCCAATGCATAGGAATTAAGCATTTGGCATTGATCTCACATAAAGCATCAATAACCTTATCCCCTGCTAGATGATTTTCCATCAACCAAGAACGCGGTTCACATGGACCAATAGGAAGTAAGGCTATATCAATTCCATCAAATTTTTTACCAATTTCTACAAAGTGTGAAGAATAAGATGTATCCCCTCCAAAATAAACATTTTTATCATTAACCGAAATCATCCAACTACCCCACAAAGACTTTTTTTTATCCAATAACCAATGTTGCGACCAATGTTTTGCCGGTAAAAAGGTAAATTTTACAAAATCATCTTGCATTTCCTGCCACCACTGAAATTCATGACCATCTAAGCCATAATATTGTAAATTTTTTTTATCCCCAAAAGGTACCATAATTTTTACACCAGGAAAGCGCTTGACTATAAATTTCAAACTCTTGGCATCCATATGATCTCTATGATTATGCGAAATTAAAACAACATGAATTTGTGGTAATTTTTCTAAAGAAATCCCAGGGGGAAAGTTTCTACGGAAAATAATTGAAGGACGAAAAAAAATTGGATCAACCAATATATTTTTTTCAGCGATTTGAATTAAAAAGGTCGAGTGACCTATCCATGTAATTTTAAGAGATTTAGAAGATTCAGGAATATTACAATTATTTTCAACCCATTTACATTCAAATTCTCTATAATCGGTAAAATAATTACGAATAAAAGACCGTAACTTCATCCAAAGAGTTTTACAAAGCACTCGCTTTTCTTCAACTTCTTTTTTGAAGCTTTTAAACTTACTACCATCAAAAAAAGGATTTAACCATTTAAAATTATTATTCTTCATAAAAGAATTATGTGATCTTAAAATGTGGGTTGTCAATAGATTATGATATAAATTTAAACCAAAATTAACCCCCATCCAGACAGAACGTCACGGATAGGGGAAATGGAGGTTATCTAAATAAATTGAACCGAAGTTCAAACTCTAGATTAAACAATATCCTACAAAAAATCAAACACTTTTTCAAAACCCGCTCTATAAAATACAATTAATGATTTATTCAAATAGCCTTTTTAGAACCAATGTCAGTATAATGACTATTTGAATTTACAAAATCGCCCATCAATTTTAGCTAAAAAATTAAATTTATTGCTTTTTTATAATCACTTACGACAAGCTTAACCTATAGTTTAAAATTATTATTAACATCCTAAACAAGGAGTCTCTTATGAATAGGATAAAATTGTCAATTGGCATGTGTGCAATAGCACTTCTAAGCTGGAGTAAAATTACTCAAGGGACACTATTAGTTGCTCCAAATGCCACAACATTTATAACAGCTCAAAACACAACTTCTTTAAAAAATAGTCTAGATCAAATAAAAACGGAACTTACTGCATCAAACCTTGATGCAACTCGTAAATATTTACTTTATAGCACACAAAGTATTTTAGAAATTGCCCATCAGGATTATAGTGCTTTTTACCAAGCAATCACAAACAAAACAGCATGCATATCACTTGATTCATCAAAAAAGGATGTAACGACTGGCGCTCAAAATAACCCAATAAATTACAATAATTGGGAAAATGACAAAAGACATTTAACAATAAAAATACAAAACGTATTACAACAAATTCAAAAAGCAAAAGAAACAGCCGCTGCAGATCTTAAACCAAAATATGATGCAGATTATACAAGACTTAACAGCTGTTACAATATATACAATGGCTTCTATACAGAATTTGAAAAAGGTTCAATTGTAAACTTTGTTGCACAAATAAAAGGCAATATCGGACTAAAATACTATGAAAACCTAAACAAACAACAAAATGCTTTTGGAGCACTTGCAACAGCACTATTTTTTTATCAAGGATCCACATATCCTAATTGGTTACTAAATATAAGTTCCGCTCAATATATTCAATTCTTAAAAAAAATTAATATGCCAGAAGCTCTTATATATCAAATAAGAGACACTCTTTTTGTAAACAACAATGGAAAAATTGATATGAATATTGCAACAACAGATTTACCGGGCATCACAGAACCATTTCAATATCCTTGTTTTATAAACTTCAAAACAATAAATAAAGAAAATATACAAACATGGATAGCAACATTAATAAAAATTAAAATTTTAGCTGAAACAAACAAGGCCGACCAAACACTAATAATAGATCCAACCGACACAACAATAAATAACTTAGAATATCTACTTCAAGCCCTTTATTTTGAAGGCAGCAATACACCTCCTTTATTGGCAATAATCTTAAATGCTCTTCCATTTTCATCCACAATACAAACAAAAATAAGTCAAACCAAAAGCGATATAAGGCAAAAACCAACATTCACTTTGCCAATAAAACCCGCAGTTCAAATAACAACAACACCAAAAGTCAGCACACCATCAGTACCAACACTACCTGCCCCAAAAATTCCACAACCAAAGGCACCATCAAGACCAAAAAAACCATCAAAACCTAAAGGGTTTTAAACATAATTTTTTAAAAACCATAAAAAAGGGGCCAATACAAGTTGGCCTCTTCTTTTATTGAAAAATTGTTTTTTAAACGCTGCAAAAAACAAACCACCTATTTTAACCAATTTAAATATCAATTAAGAAATATTATCACCTTAATTTTATGTAAAAACATCAGGAATAAAATCCAGTGGCTCATAGTAAAACAGAAAAGATCAAACTCCAAAAAAAACAGCTCAAATTGTAGTAAAAAAATATTGATTTTATTCTTTAGAATATCATACTTATTGATGGTATTTATTAACCATCCTATCAAAAGGGGATTTCATGAAAAAGATGAATTTGGCATCGCCAAAACCATCAAAACCAACAACTCCATGCGGACCAAAACCGTCCGGACAAAAACCTGCAACTCCTGCTCCCAAACCAGGGAAAAAGAAATAAAAGGTTTTTTTTACAAACAGAAATCAATCAAGGAGTTGACGCAAGCCAACTCCTCTTCTTTTATTTAAAAGCTGACCGCCATTTGGATTAAAAACAAAAATCACAGAAGTTAGTAAAGAAAAAATCAATCAAATTACTTGATCAAATATTGTTTCATAAGACCTAGCCATAGAACTTACACCAAACTTTTCTAAAATTGTTCGCCTTGCCTGATCACCTATTTTAAAATCTACGTCACTCATAATTTGTTGTAATAATTCAATCAACTCTGTTTTACCATCAACAGGAAATAAAAATCCATTATTTTTGTGAACAATAACATCATGATCAGAATCTGAGCAAGCAATACATGTTGGCAATCCATAACTCATTGCTTCAAGCAAGGCCATTGAAAGTCCTTCCTGAAATGATGTCATCACAAAACAATCGAATGCAGGATAAAACAGGGAGGCTTCTTGATCGCCCATCAATAAAACATTTCCTTGCAATTGCGTCTTTTGTACCAGTTCTTGTAACCGTTGCATTTCTGGACCATCGCCCAATATTATTAATTTTGAATTTTTATTTTTTTCTACAAATTCGGCAAACACACTAATTAAAAAAGAAAAATTTTTACCAGGAACCAATCTGCCAACACTTCCAATTATAAAATCATTATCAGTTAAGCCCAACGTTGCACGCATGGAGCTTCGCAAAGATTTAATAGTACTTTTCTCTGGAAGATTTACCCCATTTTTAACAACGATAATCTTTTCTGAATCAATTTTAAATTTTTTAAAATGAAATAATTTTACTTCTTGAGATACCGCAATTACTCGATTTGGAAAATCTACAAAAAACGAATCTAAAAACATTCTAAATTTACCAACGGTACTTTGACTTTTTTTATCAACACCAAGATGTAATGCGGAAATAACGGGTACTTTCAAATCTTTTCCAATAATAGAAGAAAGAAGATTGGCCGCCCATAAAGAAGAATGAATACAATCTGGATTGATTTTTTTAATCAATCGGCGCAACTGAAATAAAAATAGTGGATCATAAAGAGAAATTAATCCTTTTATAACGTGAACTTTAATTCCAAGACTTTCGATTTTTTCCTTATTTGGCCCCGGATGAAAACAAATCACTTCATTTTCAAATCTTTCTGTATCCATATGCTTAAGAAGTTGGAACAAAACCGATTCGGCACCACCTATTTTTAAACTAGAAATTATATGTAAAATCTTTTTTTTCATTTTTCTCAATGAATCTTTATATTTATTAATTAACTCTCAAGTTCTTTTTCAAATTCAATGCGCATCTTTTTTTTATCAATTTTTCCAGTTGCCGTCATAGGCAAAGCCTTTACCACAATAAATTGACGCGGAATCTTATAAGAAGCTAAATTTTCCTGACAAACTTTTCTTAGTTTTGTTTCAATCTCATTTTCTTTATCTCGCAAAACAATAAAAGCTATAGGAACTTCACCATGATCTACGTGCTTTTTGCCCAAAATTGCTGCACTAAAAACATTAGGATAACTCAATAAAACATTTTCAATTTCAGGAGGGTAAATATTTAAACCACGATAAATAATCAAGTCTTTTTCACGCCCACAAATTGTAATTCGACCAGATTTATCAATTTCGGCACAATCACCAGTATTAAGCCAACCGTCCTGCAAAACCTTTTCTGTTGCCTCTTTATCATTGTAATAACCAAGCATAATATTATCACCCTTAACCCACAAAAGCCCTCGACCGCATTGATCAAGAAGCTTGCCAGAATCAATGTCACGAATTTGACATTCAATCCCTGGAAGAGCCCTTCCTATAACACCAGATGGAAAAATTTGATCATCAAGCTCGGCTGCAACAACAGGACTAGCTTCTGTTAAACCGTATCCATTACAAATTTTACGACCATAAACCATTCCAAAAAATTGACGAATTTTATCTGGTAAAATATCACCGCCAGAAACAAAAAGTTTTACAGAATTCAATGGGGCTGTACGCATCAAACAAATAAGACCATAAAGAGCGGGAACTCCCAAAAAAATTGTAGGTTTATATTTTAAATGATACAAAATACTGCTTCTATCAAGCTTTGGAACAATAATAACAGTAACACCACAAAGTAAAGCCGACCAAACACAAGTATTTTGAGCAAAACTATGAAATAAAGGTAGAACAGCAAAAATTTTTTGATCATTAGCCGTCATATCTAATTTAGAAACAGCCTGAACAACATTTGTCAAAATATTACGCGAACTAAGCATAACACCCTTTGGAAAGCCTGTTGTACCAGAAGTATAAAGCAAAGCGGTCATTTCATCCATAGGTAAACATCTGGGCTCTAAATCAACTGGGGCAGACTGTAAATTTGTAATATTTGCTGTGGTAAAAAATAACACTTGATACTTTTTTGCTTCCGGCTCAAAGATATCAACAAAACTTTCAGAAACCACAATCGCCTTCGGCGAACAATCCTGGAAAATATAAACAAGCTCCCGTTCATGTAGCAATGTGTTAACGGGCGTTATAACAGCACCTGTTTGCCAAGCGCCAAAATACGCAATATAAAATTCAATCGAGTTTTCTATACAAACAATTACACGATCACCTTTTTGAACTCCGGAATCTATAAGTTTTTTTGTAAAGGCTAAAGATTTATCATACAATCCTTGATAACTAATTGATTCATCTTTACAAATTAAAGCTTCTTTAGCCCCAAACATTTTAGCGGAATGTTTTAGAAATTCATTCGCACATTTTATAATTTTTTCACCAAAAACCATTTTATGAAGCAAATCAAACTTCTCTTTCTCTGTTTTTGCACTTTGCAAAATTTTTGAAAAATCCACACTCTTCCTTTCCAGGTTATTCTTCATACTTAATTACACCCACAGGGCAAGCGTTAACAGCCTTTTTTATCTGTTCGCTATTTTTTTCAAGATCCGCATTCTCTTTAACTTTTGAAACATTATCAACTTCAAAAACGTCTGGCGCAAAAAACTGACAAGCACCGCAACCAATACATCCAGGTTCTATTTTGACCTTTGCCATAAAATCCCGCTCTGTAAAAATTAAACAAAACTGATAAACTTCTAACATATTGAAATTCCACTCAAAAGGAAACAAATGGAACTAAAACAAGGCTTTTTAATCTCAATAGAAGGTATAGATGGGTCTGGCAAAAGCTCTTTAGCAAAAGCCGTTTCCCAACATTTTCTTGCCAAAAACATCAAAACCGTTTTAACAAAAGAACCTGGTGATACAGAACTGGGAAAAACAATACGAACCCTAGTCAATTATCGAGAAACTTCAATTTGTCCCAAAGCTGAATACCTTTTATTTGCAGCAGACAGAGCACAGCATTTTGAAGAAGTTATAATACCAGCGCTTAAACAAAATAAACTCATTATTTCAGACCGAATGGCAGACTCTTCAATAGTTTACCAGGGATACGTCCGCGGGCTAGAAATAGAAATGATTAAAAAAATAAATTCATGGGCTATGTGCGGCATTGAACCAAATTTAACCATTTATTTAAAAATCGATTTAAAAACAGCCAATGACAGAATCCAACAAAGAGCAGAAAAATTAACTGCATTTGAAAAAGAAAAAATTGATTTTACCAAAAAATTAATTGAACATTTTGACCAATTATTCCAATACAAAAAAAACTCATTAATTATTGATGGTACTCCAGAACTAAACATAGTAATTAATTCATGTATTCAAGAAATAGAAAAATGGCTAAGCAATCAAATCTAAACCACATACCACCCGCACAACTTTGGATTGGATCTGAAGATATCCTTTTAGATGCAACTATCCAATATCTACAAGCACAATTCTGCGCAAAAAATGCTTGTAAAATTTGTACACAATGTATGCAAATTCGACAAAACAATTTTTATAACATTATGTGGCTAACTCCAGAAAAACATTACACACAAGCTGAAATTCAACCAATTTTTGAAAAAATCACATTAAGCCTATCTTTAAACGAAAAATATTTTTTTGTACTGCAAAAAGCAGATTTTATGTCTCCTTCATGTGCCAATAGTCTACTCAAGTGCATTGAAGAACCACCATCTGGATATCACTTTATTTTCTTAGCTCAGACAAAAGAAACTATTTTGCCTACTATTCAATCAAGATGCGTACTAAAAAACTTCAAAAACGAAGCTCAAGATACACCATATGAAGAATTATTTAATTTCTTTACAGGGCTTAAACAACCAAAAGATTTTGATTTTTTACAGACCATTGGCAAATCTACAATAAACGAGCGCGAATCCATTGAACTTGTAAACTTACTTTTTCTTACCTGGCACAAAAAATTGAAAACAACTTTAATTAAAGAAAAAGAATCCAGTGAAATCGAAGTAAAATTAAAGGCACTGACGGATGCTCTTGACCAGCCACCAATGCCTGGATCTGTTAAAATATTCTGGAAAAACTTATATTTACAAATGTATAAATAAATACTTATTTAAAATTTGACATCGAAATAGGTGATGCACTTCTCTCTGATCCAAAAGACCAAGGCGCTGGAGTAATAGATCTTGGAGCAGGGGTAAAGGAAATCGGAGTCCCAAACCTTGCTAACTCTGCTAAAAACGGTCGTGGGGTAGGAGTTCTTTTTCTAGATGCATCCATTATTTCCTCTTTTAGAGCATTAAGTGTTTCAAGGCTAACATCACAAAATTCACAAATTTTAAATACATCTGCTAAATATTCATTTTTCTCTTTTAAATTAAAGTTAAAACGGCTAAAAAGTTTAATAAAATAGGGGAAAGCCTTTACAAGATTTAATCTTGGTTGATCTTTATCAAACATTTCAAACTCATAATGTGCCGTAGTAAAAAATAACATCAATGGACTAAGATGACCAAACCTATCTTCAAACAAGCTATTGGGATCCGCATTATTTTTTAATAGAATTTCTACAACCATCAAACATTTTGTTAACCTGAAAACCCAATCACACTCATCTTCAGACAACTTCAAACATCTAAGGATCGATAGCATTGCTACATGCAAAGCTGTTTTACCCTTATAGGTTTTCCAATTTATAGTTTGTTTACCACCCATATTTAAAACCTTTTTTAAAATCTCAATAAAATCTGGCTCTAAAAACAAACTATCTTTAGAAAGTAAAATAATTAGTGGTGTTTTTATTGAATCATTTTTAATAAATTTTACTGAAAGAGGTTTTCTTTTAGGTTGTTGTTTGACAACCAGATTATCTTCAAAACAGATTAACTCTTTACGATATCCCTCTAAAGCAAATTCCAAATGAGGTCGCGCTTTTCCATCGTTTAATTCATATCCATTATCTATAAAAGTCTTTAAATCAAAAAAATGATCTAACAAATCAGCCTTTCCTGACTTATCAAGTTCACAAAATACATCCCTTGACGCTCTCATAGATTTCAAAAAAGGTATTGTATTTATTAAATCAATTTCACGTTTAAAATAACTCTTTAATTCTTCAAATTTTTTTTGGCCACCCGATAAAATGTATTCTTGACCATCAAAACCAGTGACTAATAAATTACCCTTCTCATCAAAACGATATTCACGCGTAAACCTGTCTCCAAGAGAGTCACTCCATAGAGTTAAATAACGATACGTTAAATCTTCTGGAGACCAACCCCAATCGAACCATGCATATTCTGAACAAAAATCAACAGACGGTACCAACATTAAAATCATTAAAATAAAATTTTTAAACACAAATCACACCTAAATAATAAAAACTTATAAATATATCAGCAAAGCAACAAAATATATTAAACAAATGAATGAAGTTTGTCAAAAAAACATTTAACCCAAAATGATTTAGTCACAAAAAAATATAAATTTATCAAACATAAGCCTTTATAGAAATAACAAAAACACTTTAAAGAGCCGCTAAACTTTTTTAAATAAAAATGTAGACTGTTGAGAACAAAAAAAGGTAAAAAATGACCACAACTATTAAATCCCTACTTAACAACTTTCTAGACAAAAATGACAACTGGAAAGTGCAATTACTACAAAAATGGCCCCAAATTATTGGTAACATGCAAGATAAAGTAACTATTGAAAAAATTTACAATGATACTATTATTTTAGGGGTTTCTGATTCCTGTTGGATGCAAGAACTTTATTTTTTATCAGATCAAATTTTACAAGTTATCAACTTAAATCTAGACCAACCGCGTATAAAAAATTTAAAATTTAAACAATCTGAAAAAAAGATAGTACCTAATAAGGTTATAACAAAAAATGTAAAAGATTATGCCCCTATCAGATTGAGAAAACCAGACTTAATGGCACTTGAAAAAATAACAGACCCTCAATTAAAAGAGGTTATGGAAAAATTTTTAACTAGATGTTATCAGGAGAAGCAATGAAAAAATTCTTAACCCTACTCTTAATAGTAACAGCCAGCTTAGCAATAAGTGAAACATCCAAAGAAAGTGAAAACTTACATCGCCAAATAATGGCAAACTATTTTCATTTAGATGAAAAATATCAACAAGCAAGTCAACTTTTTATGAAAAACTTAGAAAACAATGCACCAAAAGAGGCTTATAAAGATTATACAATTCATCTTTTTGAATTAGGACAATACCCTGCAATTCTAAAAATTAAAGAATATCTAAAAGATACATTTGATAACGATGAAACAATTCAATTAATCTTTGCCCAATCATTAGAAGCCACAGGGAAAAAAGAAGAAGCAGCCAAAGCGTACATTGACTTGGCTAAAAAATTTAAAACCAATCCAGAAATAACCCAACAAGCCGCACAAAGTCTTGCCAACCAAGGAAAGCTTAATGAAGCACTCGCTGTAATTGATCTATACACACAAAATACACCACATAAAAGAAGTCATTTTGTTTTTGAATTCTTAAAATCCAACATTTATTTAAATCAAGGTAAAAAAGAACTGGCGCTCGATTCTGTCAAAAAAAGTTTAGAAATAGCCCCAAAATTTGGCCAAGGTTGGTTATTTTTAGCAATGCTACAAGAACAATCTGGACAAATTGAAGATGCAATAAAAGGCTACACAAACTTTCTAGAATTAAACGGCAGTAACTCACAAATTGAATTGCAAGTAGCCAATCTACTTTTTAAACAAGGTGAAAAAGAACAAGCCCAAAAGTTTTTACTTAAATCCCAAGCAAACAATCCACAAATTCAAATGATTAAAGTTCAAAAACTTTATGAAGAAAAAAAATATGAACAAGCTTTACAGGAAATAGAAAAAGGACTTAAAAAACAACCCGAAAATCCTGTTTTGCGGATGCTTAAAGTTCAGACTCTTTCTATAATGCAAAAACATAAAGATATTCTCAAAATTTTAAAAAAATGGTGTCTAGATGACCCTCAAAATGAACTCTGGTTCAAAACAATGCATTTACTACAAAGAACAAACATAGCTAAAGACGAGATAATAAAAGCACTTTTAGAAATAGAAAAAAAACATCCCGAAAATCTACTGGTCAACTTATACCTTGCAGATATGTACAGTCGCACAAAAGATTTCAAAGAGGCCTTAAAATATCATAAACAAGCCTTTCAATTAACAACAGATGCAAGAATGAAGGCAAAACTTTTACACCACACAGCCGTTCTGTTAGCCCAGGACAAAAAAAACAATGAAGTAATAGATGTTTTAGAAAAAGCTTACGAAATTGACCCTACATACCTACCAACAACCAATATGTTGGCTTACTACTGTGCAACTAAAACAAAAAATTTAGAAAAAGCTGAAAAGCTCATAACTGAAGTTCTAAAAAGAGACCCAAATAATCCACACTTTTTAGACACTAAAGCTGTAATATTATTTAAACAAAATAAGCCTGAAGAAGCTTTACCGATACTAAAAACAGCACAAAAAAATGCCCCTAAAGATTTTTATATCGCAAAGCATCTTGCCAAGGTTTACAACCAACTCGGTGAAAAAAAACTAGCTCAAGATTCTATGCAAACTGCAATTTCTCTTTCAGATAACGAATTAGTAAAAAAAAAATGCCAAAAACATCTGAAAACTTGGTCGAAGTAACAAAACCACAAATAGTTTGCTATGTTGGTGGAAAATCTGGCGGGCACATCATTCCCTGCCTAACAGAAGCAAAAAAACTTAAAGCCAATAACCAACTTTCTACTGTTTTATTTGTCTCAACCAAAGCCCCACTTGATCAAAAGCTTATTGTCAATGAACCTACTGTTGATTACCATTTAGCGGCAGATCTTGAAGAGTTTCCTTATAAAAACATATGGGATTACCCAAAATTTATAATCAGTTTTGTTAAAACATTATGGCAATGTTTTAATTTTCTAAGAACACATAAGCCAGAAAAAATCATTAGCATGGGCGGGCATATTTCCATACCAGTTGCTTTAACCGGAAAACTATTAGGAATACCTGTAGAACTAACCGAATTAAATGTTGAACCAGGCCAAACAACCAAAGTTCTAGCACCACTTGCCAACAAAGTTTTTGTTGTATTTGAAGAAAGCAAAAAATATTTTCCAAGCAAAGAACCAATATTAATTAACTACCCACTAAAATCCTCTTTAAAAGAAAAAATGATTAATCAAAACCTAGCCATTCAAAAAATCGGTTTAAAACCAAACAAAAAAACTATCTTTGTAATGGGGGGCTCTCAAGGATCTCAAACTCTCAACACAGCAATTTTTGAATTATTTAAAAACAACCCTGAACTCAAAACTCAAATACAAGTCATACATCAAACAGGAGAATCCGATTTAGACTTTGCAAACATCTTCTATGCCAAAAACAATATTGACGCCCTAGCATTTAAATTTTCTTCTGAAATCGAGTTGTTCTACTCCGCCGCAGACTTAATAATTTCACGTGCCGGCGCCGGAAGCATGTTCGAAATTAAATCCCTTGGCAAAAAATGCATAACAGTTCCACTTGAAATTCCTGGTAACAATCATCAACTTTACAATGCTCTTGCCATGGCCAAAGAATTACCAGATCAATTTGTTGTTGTTCGACAAAGTGAATTAAGTAAATTAAAAGATTTAATTTAATACTTTACTTATTTTTTAAATTTAACTTAAAAAATAACATAAAAAAGATTAAAACACTGTTTATAAAAAATAAATTTTAAACTTTCGTACAAACTTTAAATCAAAATAGGAATAGCATTTTCAGACTTAAAAGAAACTTCTTTCCCTGTATTCAGGTCAACCCAACGCTCCCTTAAAGATGGGTCAAAAACAAACTCTTTTTCTTTACAATCTAAAGCCTTATTAAAAGCAAGCCAAATTGGAACAATTGTTCGAGGAGGATAAACATTTAGACCTAAACTTCTATTATCATCATAACCGATATACAAAGCTGTAGTTAATTCTGGCGTTGCGCCACAAAACCAACATGTACGAGAATCGTTTGTTGTTCCTGTTTTACCAATTGATTGAACATTTAACCATTTTTTTGGCACATTACGACGAACTCTTTCCATTCCATAACTCATAACTTTTGCAACTTGATCACTTATTTGGGAATCCAAGATTCTGTGTTTTTTAACAGACGACTTCCAAAATTTTTTACCAAATGATGTTTTGACCCATTTTAAAAAATGCGGCTCAACATACACCCCATGATTAGCAAAAACATTGTACATTCCAACTGCATCTTTTGCTGTTCCTGAAAGGCAACCCAATGCAAGTGCAGGCACAGGATCAACTCGACCTGAAAAATTAAACTGATTTGCCAAATCCACAACTTTATTTACTCCTATTTTTAATAATACTTTTGCAGAAACAATATTGTTAGAAGTTGCCAAAGCCTTTGCAAGAGTCATTTTACCAACAAAAGTATCATCATGATTTTTAGGGCACCAAAGAATATTATTAACAATAACCTCAAGCGGTTCATCAACCAAAACATCATCAAAGCGCATTCCATCTTGAATTGCTGCCGCATAAACTATCGGCTTAAAAATAGAACCAAACTGCCGACGCGCCTGTAAAGCACGATTCCACTTGTTTTTTTCAAAATCAAAACCACCAACTAAAGCTTTTACTTCACCAGTTTTTGAATTTATGGAAATTAAAGCCCCATCAACATCATCCGAAAACCGTTTTTTTAAATTTAAAAAATGTGATCTGAATTGTTTTTCAGCGACTTGTTGCAGAACAGCATTCAAGGTTGTTTGAATTTTTAAACCACCGCTATAAAGCATTTCTTTACCTAATAAATCTTCCAAAAATATACGAATAGTTTCTTTTAAATGTGGCGCTAAATTTTCTACACCAGAAGCAACTGTTACAACATCCTTTTTTTGAAGCTCTTTACATGTTTTTAAATCTATAAAATTCAACCGTTCGGCCATTGAATATAAAACGATATTCCTTCGTTGTTGAGAAGAAAGGGGATATAATAAGGGACAATATCTATTTGGATGCTTAACTATACCAGCCAAAGTAGCGGCTTCATCAATTGTTATATCCTTGACAGATTTACCCCAAAATCTTTGACTTGCCGCCTCAACACCATAAATTCCACAACCAAAATAAACATGATTTAAATAAGTTTCTAATATTTGATCTTTTGTAAACTGACGTTCAACCAATAAAGCATAAACTTGCTCTTTAAGTTTACGCTTAATATTCTTACCAGAATCAAGGAAAAGCAATTTAACTAATTGTTGAGTTATAGTACTTGCCCCTTGAGCAACTCTGCCTCTGTAAATATTAACTAAAACCGCGCGAATCATTCCCTTAAAAGAAACTCCACAATGATCAAAAAAAAGATGGTCTTCTGCCGCAATAAAAGCCTGAATTAGATGTTTTGGAATCTGATCTATAGAAACTGGATCTCGTTTATCCAACTGAAATCTACCCCATTCCTTACCTTCATCATCTAATAAAAGAGAAGGTTGCCCAGGATCATAATTCTCCAAAACAGAAAAATCTATCCAAAATTCATGCATAACAAAAAAAAACAAGCCCAAGCAAAAGCTTGTGCCCAAAATCAAAGTTAAGACAAAATATTTTAAAATTTTAAAAGGATTCTTAAACACTAAAGCCCCAAAAGATTAAACAAAATATTCAGAATGTTATTAGCTTAAATTATAAAACAGATCAAAGCCAGTGATTTTTAAAGACTATTTATAAAAAAATAGAGACCACATTCGCGGTCCCTATAATTTTATAAAAATTTGCGTTTTAATTATTGAATAACATCTTCTGATGGCTGAGAATTATTTAATTCCTGAGCTTCAACAGCTAATTCATTATCTGTAAAAAAATCATCTTCTTCTGTTTCACCAATAAGTTTTTCACCTAAGCCAAGTTTTTTCCAAACTAAAACAGAAACAGCCGCAACAATTACAAAAGCTGCTGAGCCGATTAAAATTGGTTTCAAATAAGAATGCGCTTGCTCTTCGCCATTTTCAACATCTGTCTGAACACCACAACCAGGTCTTTCCACCCATTGAACACCAAAATCTTTAGGCTTTTGAAGGTTATCATTAATTATTTTGACATCCCCATCATATTGAAAAAGAGACGCAAACGGATTCTGTGTTGATTCTTCTTTTTTTAATACTTTATGTAACGAAGATGGTGCAGCCATTTTAGCTTTGTCAAACGCCTTCTTTTTACTATTATGTCCATTTTTGGCACAAAGCTCATTTGTTGAACCAAGAAGAACAACCAATGATAAAATAGCCAACTTCTTCATAAAAAACCCCTAAATATTAAAGTTTTACATATAATTAAAATAAAAAACATCCTTTATTAGGATAGTTACAATACCAACACTGTCAATAAAAAACAGACAAAAAAATGGGCCGCACAAGGCGACCCAAGTTTTTATTTTCTAAATGAAGTTCAGATTACTCTGCTGCTTCTTCTAGTTCTTCTTCAGTTTCTTCAGCGTTTTTGCCCAAAAATTTCTTAGCCAAAACTGCTGCAACTGCTGTTACAATAACAACTGCGGCTAAAATTGTTTTCTTTTTATTAATACGTGGATGACAAACTGTATTATATGCAGGAGTCCAA
Source organism: candidate division TM6 bacterium GW2011_GWF2_32_72 (assembly GCA_000989525.1). Lineage (GTDB taxonomy): Bacteria > Babelota > Babeliae > Babelales > GWF2-32-72 > GWF2-32-72. Next base: position 239,938 of record LBON01000001.1, on the reverse strand, counting down.
GTACATCCTTTAGCGAAATCATAACCTTTTCTAAAACGACCTGGTTTTACTTCTGATGCTTTTGAAGCGTTTTGAGTTGCAACTGTTGGTGTTTCGTCCTTTGCAACTCCATCACTAGCTACAGCAAAACCTGCTACCAATAATAAAGATAAAATAGCTATCTTTTTCATAATCATAACTCCTAAAAAGTTAAGGTTAAACAAATCCTTTTAAACAACTGCCGAACAGCCTACTTGATCTATTATGCAAGTCAAGATATTTTATAAATTAATGTTCCAAAAATCCAATCGAAAAGATAGTAAATGCACATAATTTTTTTAGAATTCTTAACTGCTTTCTTATTAACATTATACACATCCTCACTCACTCAAATAAATTTTCTTTATCCGTGTACAATTTTACTTTTTATATTAACCGCTCAACAAAAAAACTTACTATTAATAATATTAGCCCTTCTTTTATCTTTGGCAGATGGATTTATAGTAACAGGATTATTAGGTCTAAATTTGGTCCTTCTTTTACCGTCAATCCTAATTATTCATAGATTATGCAAATGGTCTTCTAAAACAGCATACCTTGTACTTCCTTTTATAACAGCCTACATTTTGGCACAAGAGGCAATAACTGTATATCTGCTACAAATACCGGCTTTCAATCTCAAGTTTACATTTATAAAAATAAGCCTTAATCTGTTATTAACAATGTTTTTTTTGAAATTTTCAAGATTTGGGTAGACTAGGCAATCGCTTGTGATTTTAATCACAAGAGGAAAGTCCGGACTCCTTGCGAATAAGGTGCCCTGGAAGAGAAATCAATCAGGGGGGGCGCGAGCCCATGGAAAGTGCCACAGAAAATAACCGCCTCTGCCTATTAGGCAAAGGTAAGGGTGAAAACGCGAGGTAAGAGCTCACGATGTGATGTTGCAATGCATCGCAGGGGTAAACCCCGCCTGGAGCAAGACAATGTAAGCGTGTTTGGTGTTCGCAACTTATGCACGCGGGTATGTCGCATAGATAAATGGTTGCCACCCTTTATTGGGAACAGAATCCGGCTTATTGTCTACCCTTTTTATTAATTCTATGGATACAAGTTCCATATAAGTGCTTATACGAAAATTATTTAAAGGACGAGTCCTTTTTTGATGTAAAAAATCAGTGTTTTTGAATCTTCGTATAAGTTCTAAATAAGTTTTATAAATCAATTCCTTACATAAACATTTGCCATAGACACACCCACAACCTACTGCTAAACTCATTCAAGTCTTACAAATCCCTTTAAATATCAAAAACATGGTAGAAAAATTAAAGTACATTCTCTGGTTAACACCATTCATCAGCTTTTTGCTGGGATACCAACTAATAGCCTCTCTCCTTAAAACCTCCGAATATGTTTTAATGCCAAATTTAATTGGTACAACAACTCAACATGGAATCAAAATATTAGCTACTCAAAAATTAAATCCCAGAATTTTAATGGAAAAAGAAGACCCAGACCTGCCAGAGGGTACAATCATAAATCAAAAACCTCGTCCAAATCAAAAAGTAAAACCTAATCAGTCCATATTTTTAGTTATATCAAAACGTCCTGAATCCCTTTTAGCGCCAAATTTGATAGGCAAAACAATAACAGAAATTGAATACATGGCCAAAATACAAAATATAAAACTTAAACACCTTTATTTAGATTCAACAGAATCCAAAAATATGTGCCTAGCACAACTTCCAGAACCAAATCAAAAACTCGAACGAAAAAAATTAACCATTTACATTTCTAAAGGGCAGAGCCCAACAGTAATATTTCCAAACTTAAAGGGAAAAAATTCTAAAGAATGCGTTCAATTTTTAAAAAAATTCGGGATAAATCCTAAACTTTACAAAAATGGCCAACCTATTTTGATAGAAAACACAAACGATGATTTAGTTATTGAAGAACAAAAACCGCTTCCTGGAAGCATTTTTAATCTTGAAAATCAAATAAGCATACAATTGCTAGTCAAATCAACTTAGTTCCCTTGACAAACCCCAACATTGAGCTACAATTTTCGCTAGTTTAATCTCATAATTCAAAGGAATTACTCATGAAAAATACAATTAAAGTACTAACTCTATCTCTTATATTCGCTTCATCCATAATTATTTGCAGCGAAGACACCCAATCAGTTGCAACAGAAGAAACAACCAATGAATGTTGTTCATGTTGCTCATGCTGCGGATCAACAGAAGAAGTTACCACAGAAGAAACAGCTAACAAATCTGAATAAGTAAACATTAGTTTTTAAAAAAGCCCGGATTGTTCCGGGCTTTTTTATTGTTCTAAAATATTCTCAGTCAACATTCATTGCTCAATGGCAAATCCACTAATTTTTGAATGGTCTTAGCAACATTAGCTTTTTCAAAAATAATTTTATAAATTGCATCGGCCTCAGCCATTTCAACTTTAAATTGTTTAGCTAATTTATCAATCGATTTCAGGGTATTTATACCCTCTGGCAAAACTTCTAAATCAAAATTGTTAAGATGTTTACCTTGGCCAATTTCTCTACCTAAATTCAAATTTTTACTATATTTACCCATACAGGTCAAAATCAAATCTCCCACCCCAGAAAGCCCATACAAAGTATCTTTATTTGCACCCATTTTTTGAGCAAGTTCAACAGCCGAGGCAAAACCTCTAGTTAATATAAATATTTTTGTGTTATCCCCAAAATCAGCTCCATCTAAAATGCCCACACCAAGAGCAAAAACATTTTTTACAGCGCCGCCAAAAGAAACTCCAAGGATATCCTGGCTTGTATATGGCCTACAATAATTATTTGCTAGAATTTTTTGAATTTGTTTTGCAAAATCACAACTACCCGCAACCGTCATGGCAGTTATCTGTTTTGCAGCTAAATCTTTTGCAAAACTTGGCCCAGAAACAACTGCAAATTCAATTTTTTCACCAAAGATGTTTTGCACAATTTGATATGGAAACATCAAAGATTTTGTTTCAATTCCCTTGCTAAGCAAAACAAACTTATGATTTGAAAAAATAAATGGTTTTGCTTGTTCTAAAACTTCCCTTAAATATTCAACCGGAATTGCTTCAAAAATTATATCTACTCCATCAAGGGCCTTTTGCAAATCTGTAGTTGGAAGAATGTTTTCAGGCAAAAAAAATCCGGGAAAATTCTTTTTGTTTTCCCGGCATTCTTTTATTTGATCAGCGACTTCTTTAAAGTGGCACCATAAATTTACATCATAACCATTATCACTGAGTAATAATGCTATTGCGGTACCCCAAGCACCATCACCTAAAACACATACTTTTTTCATGCTCCAAAATTCCTTTTTCTTTTTTGGTACGTTTCAACAACTTCGCAAAGATGTTTTTCTGTAATTTCAGGCCAAAAGCAATCTAAAAAGAAAAGTTCGCTGTAAACTGTTTGAAAGGTTAAAAAATTACTCAATCTTTTTTCATAACCTGTTCTTACAACAATTTCAGGATCTGGCGTGTCACTACCCAACCACAAATTTGCATGTAATATATTTTCATCAATCTGATTTTCTGTAATTTTTCCTTCTTTTACCTGGTGAGCTAAAGATTTAACAGCCTGAACAATTTCTCTTCTGCCACCATAACCAAGCAATACATTTAAGGTTAAATTTGTAAAAGAAGCTGTTTTTTCTTCCAAATCCTTACAAGCTAACTTCATATCTTCAGGAAACAACTCTGTTTCACCTATAAATCTAATTCTAATGCCCTTTTCCATACAGGTTGGAGCAAACTGTTCCATCCACTTACAGGCAAGCTTAAAAATACCATTTTTTTCTTCTTCAGAGCGGTTAAAATTTTCTGTTGAAAAAGCGTAGAGACTAATATTTGGAATACCCGCATTAATAGCAAACGAAACAACATTTTTTATAGCCTCTGCACCCGCGGCATGCCCCTGCGCCGTTTTTAACAGATTTTTCTTTGCCCAGCGACGATTTCCGTCCATGATTAAAGCCATGTGTTTAATATTATGATTTGTCGGATAAACAATTTCAATATTATCCTTACCAAAGTAGTAATTCGCTGTAGTAAAAAAGTTATAAAATATGACACAAACAGAAAATAATAATACAGCAGAAAAAGCTATAGAAAATTTTTTCACAAAGCACCTTTAAGAATAAAATATACCAAAGAATAAAAACTTATTTTTGATGCAACAATATAACAGGCTTTTTGAAAAATTCTAGGACATTTAAACCATATAAAGAAATCGCATTCACCACATAATATGATGTCATTATAGAACAAGAGACAAATAATCGTTCCATCCAAACAATCGAAATTAACTTAATCCAATACTCAGGCATGCTTGGTACCAAATAAATCCACAACACTGAGCCAACAGCATGCATCAAAAAAGATGCCCCCAAAGCTCTTAAAAAAAGATTATCAATTCTAATAACAAAAATTATCATTGGAATTAACCAATAAAAAGAAAATAAAAAAGCTTGGCCACCGACGGGATTCATAATAAATAATGATATGCATAAAACAGGAACCACAACCCACAAAAACAGGCTTTTTGACCGGAAACTAAGTGTTCCAATCAAAGTAGGCAAATAAGTGCTTGGCAAACCACCGAATAACGCGAATTTAAAAGCGGATCGAGCCAAAATCAAACCTCCAAAAAGGCCTAAAGGCATAAAACTAGCCAAACCTGGCACAGAAGAAGCAAAAAATGTTGAAAAGCCACACCCTGAACCCCCAACCAACAGCCTTTTGCCCAAAAAGCCTATAAATAGTACACTATATAGAAATAAACTAATCATTTTATTCAAATTAGAGCGGTTCATTAAAACTCCTTTAATTAGTTAAGCGGTTTAACAATAGATTACTTTACCAATATATATAAATTTATAAACTTAGAAAATTGAGAGAATATAAGAAGGAAAAATATGAAATATAAAGCAATTATCTTCGATATGGATGGAACCATAATCGACACAAATCACATTTGGGAAAAAGCCACCGAAATATTATTAAAACAAAAATTAGGGTCTTTTCCTACAAGTTTAAAAGATGAAATTTGCATGGAAACCCATGGTCAATGTCTTGCAAACAGCTGTTTAATTATAAAAATGAAAGCAAATCTAACTGAAGATGTGCCAACACTAATTCAAGAAAAGTTAAAAATAGCTGACGAACTTTATAGAACTGGCACCAGCCTTATGCCTGGATTTGCCGAATTTCATAAAAAAATACAGACTTTAAACCTAAAAACAGGTATTGCCACCAATGCAAGTAATTCAACAATTAGAATTACAAATGAAGCCTTAAATTTAAAACAATTTTTCAATGAACATATTTATGGAATTTCTCATGTTAATTATATTGCAAAACCAGCACCAGATTTATACCTGCATACAGCAAAACAAATTGATGTATCTCCAGAATACTGCATAGCAATTGAAGATTCTCCATCAGGAGTTAAAGCCGCTAAATCTGCAGGAATGTTCTGCATTGGATATAATTCTTCTAAAGATAAAAATGCCCTAAAAGAATGCGATATCATAGTTGATAGCTATGATGAAATTTGCTTAGATCAAATACTAATCAGATCAAAGGTTAAATAAAGACTCACAATTCCGACCCACATGCTCAAAGTAAGGGGTGTTTGTCCCCAATGCCTATAAATGCTAAAGTAAAACTATATGTAAATAAAGCCCCGACTTAAAATACCCGGGGTTTTTTGATCACAATAATAAATATTTTATTCATAAACTTGAACTTGGAGGTTTAAAAATGAAAAAGGCAATATTAATTCTTACAATGCTGCAAGCAGTCGGATTGACAGCCTTACCGTTTGTTAAAGATAAAAAACATGAGTCAGCATTAGAAATTTCCAAAAAAACAAAAGACTCATTCGCTCAAGCAACACCACAAAACAGTGTATTCATGTTTGATTTACACGGTGTTGTAATAACAAAATCAAAAAGCAAAATTGAATTAGCTTTCTTGTCATGGAAAATGGCTAAGTGGAAAACACTTTCAAGCTTAGTTCTTCGCCCAATAACTGTTTTGTGCGTAGCCAAAGATATTTATAAAATGCAAAGAGAAAACAAAAAATGCGGGCAACAATATTTTGATGAAATTGCCAACAAATATCCTCAATTAGGCCTAAATCTCGATGATCTTTACGATTATGACACAATCCATTCGCTTAACCCCAAAACGGTTGAATGCATAAGGCAATTAAAGGCCAAAGGCTTTCAAACCGGTGTATTTACAAATATGGGAGATAAAGCTTACGAACAAAAACTCTTAACAAGATTTCCAGAATTAAAATACCTACTTGGAACTAAAGGCTACAACCCAAATGCCGCATGCAACTATGCATCAAAACCAAATCCAGAAAGCTGTGATTGCTTTTTAAATAAATTGAAAAATGATTTCGGTCAAAAATCATTCAATGGCAAATTACAAAATGTCTACTTTATAGATGACAGACCCAAAAACATTATTGAAGCCATAAAGCATAATCCAATTAGGCCTTACTATTTTACATCTGCAGAGCAATTTGAAAAAAATATAAAGAAAATTAAATAAATCATATCGTTTCAAACAAATTAAAAAAGGCTCGCGTAATTGTGAGCCTTTTTTATGCAAAAACTCATAATCCAAAGTCTCTTTTTTTTAGTTAAATATTTTTATTTATAAGTATCCCTATAAACATTACAACCCTCTGGCGCAATCCACCCAAGATCATAACCCTTAAAGTTATTTCCAACTATTGTTATAGAATACAAACTCGATGGAAACTTAAGATCATTAAGATTATTCAAACTAGTTAAATTATTATTATTTAAATAAATATACTGCAAAGATTCAAGTAAATGCCATCCCTTAGGAAGCTCATTAAGTTGATTATTACTCAAGTTAATACTCAAAATAAATTCTCTAAACTGAGAAGTTAACCCAAGAAGAATTTTTTCCAAATCAAAACCTTGAGCTACAAATTCATTGTATTTGCCACTAGAAAGATTAAAGGAAATATAGCGTTTTTTAATCGCTATGCCATTTTTTAAAATAAAGCCTTTCTCTCCTGGCATATATTCACCCCTTGATTTATGCTCATAAACTTTTAAACTTGTAGCAATCATATGTTGCACTCTTTCTGGCAACTCACTCGCACCCCTTACAAAAATTCCTTCCTCAGCCCACAAAAAACTTTGAAATAAAAATATTAAACAAAAAAAACTTGTATATTTCATAAAAATCTCCTTAATAAAAAATCTATTAATACAATTCATAGTTAATAAATATTTAAAAGATTATTGCTATCAGACTTAAACTTTTGTTAAAAACAATAGATGAATCTTAATTTATTTGTTAGGGGGAAAACAATGATAAGTAAAAAAAAATTCTTTTTTACACTTACACTCGTTATTTTGGTGCTTTACGGGACAACAAAAACAATCAAGTGGTACAAAAAATACTCCAACAATATGGAAGTGATAAACATGATAAAAAATCCAAATCCACAAAACACCATAATAGCATTTGACCTACATGGCGTACTTCTTGAAAGAGATGATTGTACAATTCTAAAGCGCAGCATCAAAGAACTTTCTTGGAACAGAATTAAACTTCTTTTTACAACAGCCTTGGCTTGGGACATGTTAAAACTAAAATTAACAAAAGCAAATAGTGCTGAACAGTGGATAAATGAACTTGCAATAAAATATCCTGCCCTAAATTTAGACACTGAAAAAATTATAGATATAACCAATGAGCAATATCCAAAACAAGAAACGGTTGACGTCCTTGAGATACTAAAAAGCAGAGGTTACAAATTATTTGTATTTTCCAATATAGGAGAAAACAGCTTTAAAGGAATTGAAAAAAAATTTCCAAAAATTTTTAAAAACTTTGATGGTGAATACGTTTGCAAAGCTGAAGATGATTATATTTCAAAACCAAATCCAAAAGCCTATGAAAACTTTTTAAAAACCATCAATAATAAATACACAAGAGAATTCAAATATGTCATATTTGTTGATGATAGATGGGATAATATAAAAACAGCCAAAAGGTTCGAACAAATAAAGCCTATCGGTTTTCTTTCTGCAGAACAACTAGAAGAAGATCTTACAAAAACTGGTGTTCTATAAAATCTGGCCTTTTTTTATCCTCTTAGAGGTTGCGCTACCTCATGTTAAAATTTAAATTTTACAACATCATCTCCTTATGAATAATTCAAAACAAGAGTGTTTTATAAAAATTTGATATTTAATCAAACACACAATATAATCAACTAAATATTAAAAAATCTAATCTGGATATAAAAATGAACCTAATTAAATACATTTTCGTCTATAACTTTGTTCATCATGGCCACTTTGGCCAAATTTAATTTTTTATATCAAATCCTTTTTTATTCTTTACACTCTCAAAAGCCATCTGATAGGCTACAAAAACAATTTAAAAATTATTAAAAAATTTTAAGGAAAATCATGAATTTAATGATATTTTTCCCAGTTATAATTGTATTAAACATAATTTATTTCACTGTTGGAATAATAGCATCAAGAAACGTTTCCAATAACGAAGATTACTTTCTCGCCGGCAGAAATTTGGGCTTTTTTGCCGTCACATTCACATTAATTGCCACACAATTAGGTGGATCATTGATAATCGGAGGTTCTGATGCTGCCTTTAAACATGGTTACTCAGGAATCTTATATGCAGTTGGTATTGGAATTGGTTTTCTACTTTTAGCCCTAGGCTTTGCATCTAAATTACAAAGTATGGGTGTGGCAACAGTGGCAGAAATATTTGAAACAAAATATAATTCACCAAGGCTAAAACAATTAGCTTCCTTAATTTCTATCATTTCTTTATTTGGCATTTTAATTGCTGCGGCAGTAATGGCCTCTAAAGAATTAATTACCACACTTGGTGCTTCAAATGAATTATTCTTTTTATTTTTTTGGGGACTTGTTATCTTTTACACAATGGCAGGAGGATTACAAGCAGTCACCATGACGGATGCCGCACAAGTTATATTTATTATAATCTCTATTGGTAGCATATTTTTATATGATCTTTGGTGCAATGGCACAACGTTTTTTACACAAGCATCTGTAGCCAAATCTACTGGCCTTTTTACATCATATCCAAAAGCAATTATCACATTTATTGCCCCTGCACTTTTTTCCATTATTGAACAAGATATTGCTCAAAAATTTTTTGCGACAAAAAATAAAAAAACTGCCGTACTTTCAGCACTTTGCGCAGGAATTTTTATAATAGCCTTTGGATTCATACCTGTTTATTACGGCATGAAGGCAAAAATGCTAGGCCTTGCAATACCAACAGGTGGAAGTCCATTTGTATCAATTCTTGAACAGCAAAGTTCTGAATTTATTTTTGTCCTGATTATATGTGGTATAATTGCCGCAATTGTTTCTACCGCTGATTCCCTTCTATGTGCAATCAGTTCAAACATCGCTCAAGATTTTAATATTTCTTTTTTCAACTTCAATAAACTCACCATCTCAAAAATACTTACCGCAATAGTTGGAGTTTGCGCAGTCGCTGCTTCTTATCTATTTGAAAAGGAAGGTATTCTCAATCTTACAGTAGAAAGTTATGTTATATCTGTTGCGTGTACCTTAATCCCAATTTTATTTGTTTTTTTCAAAAAAGAAGTAAAAAAACGAGCCGCCATTTTTGCTTTTACATTTGGATTAGGATCTTTTATTATTCTAAAGTTTTTTGTAATACCAGGTATTCCATCGGATCTTGCAGCAATTTTGATTTCTTTAATTGGCTACCTCATTGGAGATTTAATTTAAAAAAACACCTTAAAGTTATTTAAATCTTTTTTCTAATTCCATTAACTGTTTTCGCAGTTCAGGTAATTTTTCATCTATCCAATCAAGTTCCAATGCAGGCTCAATATTTGTTTTTGAATTGGTACTTAATGCAGGCTTAGAAAGTTCAAACGCGCCTGGTTCAACTATTTTAACGTCATAAATTTTTTCATTTAAGTATGCATAGTTTTTATGCGCATCAAAAACATCGCCTAACTCTATATCCAACTTTTTAGCATTCAATCGATTTTTAGTATCTGCATTACCCTGGGCTGCGTAGACCAAACCGTTTTCGGCAATATTAAAATTATATCGAGGAACAATATTCATCCCCTCGATTTCTGTTGTAAGCTCATACACCCTATTCAAACATTTTTGAGCATTTTCTTTGCATTCAACAAAATCAGCCGGTTTAAGTTCACCCATAGATTTCAAACCTTTTCTACCAACTGCTTTAGGATAAATAACCATTATTGGAAGAACATTACCTTTATCATCTTTAGCTGGAAAAGTCTTAAACTTTGGTGTCCAAATTTTCATATGCGTAAAAAGTTCCAAAAATTCTTGATCTGATAAAAGTTTTTCAACAATAATTGGAATATCTTTTTTATTTTTTGGCATTAAATGGATTTTATAAGTACAAGCATATATTTTTAAATTATCTTTTGATGTTTCAATATTATTATGGTTTTTAATATTAACTACAGAATCTATTAACATCTTATCTGGCGCAGACGGCAAAACTTCCAGATTATAATTTATTAAAAAAAGCCATTCTTTTTTACTAGGATCAAAATACACCAAAAATTTCTCATTACCTTGCTTTGTCGCTTGCAATACATCATGTAACACCTCTTGCTCGACTAAATTAATAATTGGTTGCACATAACGTTTCAAACTCTCTTTTTCTAAAGGCGAACTAGACACAATTTCAGTAGCCCAGCTAAAAAGAAATAGAAAAAGTGCATTTATTTTTACAAAATTCATATTTATTCTTTCACATTATTGTAAATAATTCATACACCAATTCCATACCTTATCTAACATACCATCTTTAGGGTAAACCAACTCAAATTTACCTGGCTCAGCAATTTTGACACCATAAATAACATTGTTTAAATAAGCCCAATTTCTTTTTTTATTAAAAACTTCATCTAAGTTAATATTTTTTTCTTTACATTCTTTATCATTTATTAAAGCGTATTTATCATCAGCATTACCTTGAGCAACATAAATCAAATCAGATACCTTGCTATTAAATCTGGGTGTAAACCCTTTTAGTCCCTCAAATTGTTTAGTTAATTTTACAACCCTATTTAAACAATTTTGAGCATTTTGCTTACATTCTGTAAAATCCGTTGGCTTTAATTGATCCATAAATGTAAATTTATTTCTCGAAATAACTTTTGGATAAATAACAATTATAGGAAAATTATTTCCTAATGAATCTTTTTCTGGGTACCCATTACAACGAGTAGCCCAAAATTTTAAAGCATAAAAAGAATCTACAAATTGCTGATCAGATAATAATATTTCCAATATCTTAGAAATATCTTCCTTATTTTTTGGCATCAAATGAATTTTATAAACACAGGCATAACAAAACAATGAATCTTTCCAGGCTTTAATTTTTTCCAGACTATGATTTTTACCATCCTTAAATCCAATAACCGAATTACTTAACTTAGAAAAAGAAATTGAATCAATTTGATTTAACGCTTGATTTTTCACAAATGGAAAATATGGATCACCCAAATCATAAAAATAAAAATATTTGTTTTTAAAATGAAACTCAACACCTATTTTATATTGTAGACTCACTATTTCTTTTGCACATTCTTGCAAAGTTTTAAATGATCCAGATTCTGTTTTCAAATTTATAGGTTTTTCAAATGTATCAATTTTTATTGAGTCCTGTTTTAAAGGGCCTGTTTTTAAATTAAAACAGAAAGAAGAAAACAATAAAAATAACAAAAATATTCTAAAGCTTTTCACATAAATCCTTTATTTTTTTAATAATTATATCTAAATCATCTTCAACCGTTATAATATCAGCATATTCCTTTAAAATAGCACCCGAATGAACAGCCTTTTGAAGCATATTAATAAGATGATGCCAATAATCACTTCCAACTAAAATAACTGGGACTCGCGCAAGCTTATTTGTTTTTATAAGGTCTGCTACCTCAAAAACTTCTTCCAATGTTCCAAAGCCTCCTGGAAAAACAACAAAAGCCTTCGAATAATAAATTAACAGATACTTACGAACAAAAAATGTTCTCACCCTAAAAAACAAACCCATGCAATCACTTCTAAAATCTTCATTTACACCATCAACCCCAATGCCAGAACTTAAAGAAATATCACAACTTGCCATACCACAATTAACACCATTCATGGTACCAGGACCACCACCTGTTAAAAGTGAAAACCCAGCCGCATGCAATTTTTTTCCAAAATCATACGCCTGTTTTACATAAATACTTTCATCTGCAAATCTTTTTCCTCCAAAGACTGTTACTATAGGTTTTTTAATTTTAAATAATCTATAGTAGCCACAAAACAGATCTACCCCTATTCCTAATCCTTTAAAAAAAAGCCTTAACGACTCACCTAAAAACACAATCTCTCCTTATTTTTTATTTTTTTCGTTACCTTCTTCAACATGTTCCGTATAAATCTCATGTAACTTTTTAGTTAAAGAAATATGCGTCTCCATATCACCCTTACAAGCCGTACATAACAACTTTAAGGCCATATCTAAATCATCAGTCAAAACAAACAAATTAAAATCTTTTTCGCGAATCATACCTTCTTTTAATGCCGATTCTTTCATCCATTCCATAAACTTTTTCCAATAATCAACTCCTATTAAAACAATAGTATTTTTTGCTATACGCTTTGTTTGCATTAAAGTTAAAATTTCTGAAAATTCATCAATTGTTCCAAATCCTCCTGGAAACACGGCGAATGCGGAGGAATATCTTACCAACAACCATTTACGAGCAAAAAAATATTCAGTCAAAATAACTGGTGAACAATGATTCAAGAGTTCTTCTTCCAAACCCTTAACACCTATACCTAAAGAATGCACATGACCGTCATTATTAACTGCTGCACCACAACTTGCTGCCTCCATAATTCCAGGCCCACCCCCTGTTATTACAGAAATTTCATTTTGAGCCAACATATGGCCAAGATCAAATGCCTTTTTTGCATAAAAATTATCTTGTTTAAAACGACTCCCTCCAAAAATAGTAACAACAGGTTGTGGAAGTTTTGATATACCCCAAACACCACGAATAACTTGGAACATAACTTTAAATGAGTACCAAAGAATATATGGGATCATACTTAAAAATTTAAAAATTTGCATTGTCTCTCCTTTGTTAAACAATGCCTATACACTTCAAAAAATCAAAAATAAAATCAAGAAATTAGACTTAATCTCAAAATTAAGCCTAAAAAACAAGTATCATAAAAATAGAAAATGGATCAAATAAAAATTAGGTAAAATAATATTATTATATTTTACTTATCAAATTTTGTAGAAATGACATCGCTAAGATTCATATTCATCTTTGAAAATTTATTTTTAAGGCAAGTTACAATTTCTTGTAAAATTCCTGCTGATTTATTATCGCTATAATTAATACCTAAAGTCTCATTAAACATACTTATGATATTTTGCCTATTCAATCGAATTGCCAAGTCGACAGGTGATTCATTATTAATATCTTCTTTTAGTGAAATAACCCAACCCATATAATATTTTTTTTTCGCAATATAATAATGCAAAATTCCTAAAATAATTTCAGGTTTATCAAATTCAACCAAATAATGAATAACATTTTTACCATCTACCGACAAATTCTCTAATGGTGAAAACAAATTAAGAAAAATAGCCATATGTTCAGGGCAATCGGCAACTATTAAATCAGGAATAAATTGAATAAGTAACCGTAAAAGAGCCGCTTTATCACCAACAAAGTTTAATTTTAAATTTTCAAAAAAAAATTTTTTTACAGATTCATCTTTTACTCGCGGCATAAACAAACATGCCCACTCCAATTTGTTACCTAATGCAAAACAACATTTATCAGATATCAAATCCAACACCAATTTTTCAGGTGACTTAATTTCTAAATAACCGTGCTTATATTTTATTTTCCAAGCAACCAAATAAGACAAATCTTTTTCTCGAATAATTGAAATAACCTCTTTATTATGAGCTATTCTTTCATCATATGACTCAGAACACAAACTACCTAAAGATAAAAAACAAGAACAAAGGCCTATAATAGACAACCTAAGAAATAATTTTCCAAACATCCAAAAAATCCTGTATTTGCATTTGCTGGGCCCTTAATTTTAAAATATTTTCATCTATTTTTTCAAATGGATAATGAGCTTGTTTTAAATTATTAAGTAACGTCCGTCTTGGTTGTAAAAAACACATTTTTATAAACTTCCAAAATTCTTCTGAATTTGGAATGTCCTGAACATTTTGTTTTGTCTTAAAATAAATCAATCTAGAATCTACTTTTGGTGGTGGTTCAAATGCATCTGGTCTAACTTTCTCCATCAATTCCCAGTCAAAAAAATATTGTAAAAATAAAGATGGATAACCATAGCCACGGCCACCTTTTTTAACAATTTTTTGAGCAACCTCTTCCTGCACCATAACAACACCTTCTTTTATTAGATGTCTGTGCTGTTGAAAGCGATATAATATTGGAAAAGTAACTTGATATGGCAAATTGGCAAGCACTACCCATGGTTTATATGACTCTAATGTAGAAAAATCAATATCTAAAAAATTTTCCAAATAAACTGTTAACTTTTTATCTGATTTATATTTTTCTCGAACAAAGTCTGCCCAATCAGGATCAATTTCAAAAACCCAAAGACGTGCAATGTTTTGTTCTAAAATTGGACCCGTTAAAAAACCATCACCACAGCCTATTTCAAAAACCGAAGTCTCTTTATCTAAGCCAACTTTTTCAATCATATGGTCAACCACTGATTGCTTACGCAAAAAGTGTTGACCATATTGTTTTTTTATTTTTAAACCTGAACTTTTAACCATTCCGTCCTATTTAAGCAAAGCATCTTTAAAGAAATCTAACTCCTGTAACACTTTACCTGCGCCCTTAACAACGCAAAGAAGAGGGTCTTCTGCCAAAGTAACTGGCAAACCTGTCTCTTTGGAAATCAATTTATCAAGACCACGCAAGAGAGATCCACCACCAGCCATAACAATACCTTTATCAACCAAATCAGAAGACAGTTCTGGTGGTGTATTTTCTAAAGCTACACGAACAACATCAACAATATTAGCAATTGTTTCTAACAATGATTCATTAACTTCTTCTGTAGTCAAATTAATAGTTTTTGGAACACCTGTAACAAGATCCCGGCCCTTTACAGGCATAACTCTTGAATCAGAATCCATCATAACAGAACCAATTTGTATTTTAACTTGCTCTGCAGTTCTTTCACCAATCAACAAATTATATTTTCTCTTTACATACTGAACAATTGCTCTATCCATTTCGTCACCACCAACACGAACAGATCTGCAAAACACAACATCTTTCAATGTTAAAATAGCAACTTGTGTTGTGCCGCCACCTATATCCACAACCATGCTTGCTCTAGGTTCTTGAACTGGTAAACCTGCACCTATTGCAGCTGCCATTGGTTGCATAATTGTATAAACTTCTCGTGCGCCAGCTTGTCTTGCTGTATCTTCAACAGCACGTCTTTCAACTTGGGTGATACCTGTTGGAACACCAATTATCATTCTTGGACGAACTAAAGTTCTTTTATTGTCATGAACAACAGAAATAAAATGACGCAACATACTTTCTGCTAACTCAAAATTTGCAATAACTCCATCACGCAATGGACGACAAGCAACTATGCTTTCCGGAGTTCGGCCCAACATCTGTTTAGCTTCTTTTCCTGCGGCAAGAACAATATTTGTATTAGCCTTTACAGCTACAACGGAAGGTTCATTTAAAGCTATCCCCTTATTGCGAACATAAACCAATGTATTGGCTGTTCCCAAATCAATAGCCATATCATTTGAAAAAAAACTAAACAATCTTGTTGCTGGAATAAATTTTCCAAAATTCAAGAATGATTTTGATTTACTCACGGTTAGACCCTCTTGAAATCACTTTTTATAATTAATACCTAAACTCAAAACCTACTGCCAACTTATGTGTTTTACAGAAATTTTCTGCCCTCAACCAATGTACTGGAATATCCCAGGTAAAATGTACAAGAGCGTCTGCCCCTCCCAACTTTTCAGTTTTTCCAAAATTATACAAAGCTGTAATTGTAAAATATTCAGATCTCCAGTGCGCATATTTTTCAATGTCTTTAAAATCTGCACAAACCGTAGGATTAAACCTTTTATCAATCCAAGAATCTTTTAAATGCCAACCAATAAGATAGCGCAACTCAATACCAAAACCTTTATTTAACCCTTCTAGTCTAAAATAAGGAGAAAGCGCAAATGTAGAACCTGGTTTAATCTGAACATCTCCATATGCAACACCATAAAGAGGCATTTCACCCTTCAATGGAATTCTTTGATTACTTGTGCGCGCTGCGCGTTTACTCCAATTCAAAAACAATCCAAAAAACCAATCTTCTTTTAATTCAAATTCTGCATTACCTTCTAAGAACATTCCAAAATGTTTATCTCCAGAAAAAGGTATCGAAGCCGGCGCTTGTGGATTTCTTTGTACACCAATTGGGAAAATTACACCTATTTTTACACCGGCATCAATAGTGCGCATTTTCCAAACATATTGCCACAGATCACCATAGCGGACGTATAAAGTCATATCACCAAAACCCGTACTGCTCCAAACACCGCCCTCAAGACCAAGATCTCTATTAATTTTCAAGCGCGTTCTTTCAATTTCCAATAATTCTGAAGGTCCAAGATAATTTAAATTTTTAGTATTTAATTCAAATTTGTTTTCAGAAGCTATATGCATAAAATATGTAAAACAACCAAATGAAACATTTTTTGTAACATCTCGATTAAATCCCATCATTACGCCATAACCACTTAAATTTCCTTTAGTATAATATGGAATAGAATTTTCCATTTGCAGTTCACTTGGTAAAGGATTTGGATAGCCCATGGCAACCATAGCATTAGCTTCTTTTACCAAATCATATTTCGCACCAGATAATTCTGGAATTGAAACTTCATCACCATCTAAGCCAACCGCTTTGTAACCGGTTAATGCAAAAAGATCTACAGCCAAACCAGTTTTTTCATCAATTCGTCGTGAATACGGACGCATAAATGTTGGAAGAAAGCGATTATCAAACATCGCCTCAATACAAAATGAAGTGAAAAAAAGGATGGAAAAAATTAATTTCTTAAACTTAAACATCGTAACTACCCACTTGAAAAATTAGATTTATAACTAAGCATTTAAGACTATTTAGTTTTGCTGATTAGTCAAGAAAATCGGCACATTTGACAGCCTGTAACAACAATCAAAAGACATATCAAACCATTTAATTTTATCTAATAGAAAAAGCAGCTCTAAAATGAACTGCTTATAGAATATTTAAAATTATTAAACCATAAAAAACAATTAATTATAAATTAATTTGGTGGAGAGAGGGGGATTCGAACCCCCGATTCCGGTTACCCGGAATAACCGCTTTCGAGGCGGTCGCTTTCGACCACTCAGCCATCTCTCCAAAGCATATATTTTAAAATAAATAAAATTAAATTATAACCTAAAAAAGCCCAAAGTTATAGATTAAAATAAATTAAACAAATTTTAGCTATGCAAAAAAAAACTTTTTATGCTAGATTTGGTGCTAATTGTACTTAGGCCATATGAAGAAAATCCAGGAGAACCCTATGAATAAAAAGCTTCAGGCGGTCATTTTAGCGGCTGGACGTTCCAGCAGATTCAAAACAGGTAAATCCAAATTATTAGAACAAATCTGTAGCCGAGAAATGATCATCTATCCAACTAAATTGTTAGAAAAGTTAGAAATCCCTACAACTATTGTCGTTGGATACCAAAAAGAACAGGTAGTAGAAGTCATAAAAAAATATCACAAAGACTCAATTAATTTTGCAGAACAAACCGAACAACTTGGAACTGGTCACGCCTTACTTTGTTCTAAAGAATTTTGGGAAGCCGATGACATTCTTGTAATGAATGGTGATACCCCATTAATACCTGAATGGATACTTAAAAAACTTATCGAAGAGCACAACAAACAAGATGCAGAAATAAGTTTTATTAAAGCCCACAACACCGATCCTTCAACTGGAGCTTACGGAAGAGTTGTAAGATCTGAAGGAAAAATACGAATTGTTGAACCAAAAGATTTCAGCGGTTATATAGAAGATCATCCTTTTATAAATTCTGGAATCTACATAATTAAAAAAAATTTCTTAGAAAAAACCATTTCACAAATCAATAACAATAACAACAGCAATGAATTTTACATTGTTGATTTAATTGGACTAGCAAGTGAAAAAGGTCTAAAAATTGGAATAGTTCAAGCTCCTTTCGACTTAATGCGCGGTGTAAACACACTCAAAGAGCTTTGGGCCGCAGAACATATCAAACGCTCTGAATTAATTAAATATTGGATGGAAAAAGGCGTAAGATTTAACGTTGCACAAAACGTACACATCGACTTAGATGTAGAAATCGGACCTGGTACAACAATTGGAAGTAGTGCGCAGTTATTTTCGGGTACAAGAATTGGTGCAAATTGTGAAATAAATTCGTTTTGCAGTCTTATAAATTGCATTGTTGAAGATAATGTAATCATACATACACACTGCTCCCTTTCAAACTCTGTAATTAAAGAAGGTGCTCAAGTTGGACCATTTGCATTTATAAAAGGCAACTCAGTCATTGGAAAAAATTCACACATTGGAAGTTTTGTAGAAGTAAAAAACAGTATAATAGGTGAAGATTCCGAAGCTAAACACTTAAATTTCTTAGGTGATGCTGAAATAGGAAACAAAGTAACAATTGGTGCTGGCACAATTACATGTAACAATAATGGTTATGAAAAATTAAAAACAAAAATAGAAGATGAAGCTTTTATTGGAAGCAGCAACTCTCTTGTTGCCCCTGTTACAATAGGCAAAAATGCTTTTACAGCTGCCGGATCTGTAATAACAGAAGATGTTCCTGAAAAAGCATTGGGTATCGCAAGAAGCAGACAAATTAACAAGCCAGATTATGCTCCCAAAATAAAAGAAAAAATAAAACATCAAAGCAGTGATAAAAAAAATCTATTCATAGGCGCAATTAAAACAACAGAAAGCACTCAAACAACCGAATGATCAAATTCATACATACAGCCGACATACATTTTGGAATGGAAAACTATGGCAGAGTGGATGCCCAAACAGGCATCCACTCTCGACTTTTAGACTTCAATAAAGCATTTGAATTTTGCATCAACAAAGCAATTGAAGAAAATGTCGATTTTTTTTTGTTTGCAGGTGATGCTTACAAAACAACAACGCCATCACCAACTCAACAAAAATTATTTTTTAAAAACTTAATGAAATTACATAAGGCAAATATCCCCGTTGTAATAATTATCGGCAACCATGATAATCCTTTAAGTTTTGGAAAATCTAATTCCTTAGAAATTCTTTCCGAACTTCCTATTGAAAATTTTCATATATTTTCCAAACCTGGAATTTTAAAACTTGACACCAAAAATGGCCCTATTCAAATTGTTGGAATTCCTTGGCCAACACGTAATAACTTAGCAACATCTGAAAAACATATGCACAAAAACTCTGAACAAATAACACAATATATTTCTGAATCAGTCACAGCATTAATTCACAATTACGCAAAACAATTGGATGCATCAATCCCATCTATTTTAGCAGCGCACTTAACAGTAGCTAATGGGATATTTTCTGGTTCTGAAAAGCGAGCAATTTATGGCACAGATCCGGTTTTTTTACCATCTGATCTTGCCATCAAACCATTTGATTACGTTGCACTAGGCCATCTTCATAGACATCAAAACTTAAATCCTAATGGATATCCAAATCTAGTTTATTCAGGATCAATTGAGCGAGTAGATTTTGGTGAGCGAAAAGAAAAAAAAGGATTTTGTTTAATATCGATTCAAGAAAAAAATAAAACATCTTATGAATTTATAGAAACGCCAACCCGCAATTTTATTCAAGTAGATGTCAAACTCATTAAAGGCGAAGATCAAACAAAACAAATATTAAATGCGCTTTCAAAATATAATTTAAACGACGCAATTTTAAAAATTATTTACCACATTCCAGAAGGTTGTGCGGACAAAGTAGATTTAAAAGAAATAAATACAGCATGTGCAAATGTAATGGAATTAGTCGGAGCAATTCCCATTCGGACCCAAACTGAACGCATCTTCCGCGCAAGCGTAAAAACAGAAATGACATTAGAAGAGCTGCTTGCTAATTATTTTAATTCAAAACCTGAATTAAAATGTAAAAAAGAAGCCCTCATTAAGAGGGCTATGGAATTACAAGAAGAAGCTTTAAGCAAAGCTGACGAAGAATTATAAATAAACCACAGAAGATTCTTCCAATAATTTTTTATTATGCTCAGTAAGCATTGATTCGTATTTTTCCATTCTTAAAATATTTGCTATTTCAATTTTTCTATCTTTTAATGGTACGCTTGTTTCTTCTATTTTTTTCTTTAATCGAACCAATTCAAATCCATTTGCAGTTTCTTGAGAAAATGCAACTTGATTTTCCATCATTTCCAATACAAACTTTTTTTGTTCCGAGATTTCCGAAGCTTTTAGTTCCACATCAGTACCCCACTTCAAATCATTCAACCCTTTACCCGTAGCAATAAAGTTATCAACTTCTTTTTTTATTAATTTAGGGTCTTTTTTATCAGAAAAAGGAACTAATGCTTTTTGAATTATGTAAACAGCCTCTATTTTTTTTGGATGTTCATTGTAATATTCTGTAATAGCATCATCCGTTACAACCAATCGTGAAGTTATTTTATAATCAAGCAAAGTCCTGATGGCATTCATTTTTTCAAACCAAGAAAGACCTTCATCGTAAGTATAACCATAGGCCTTAAACATTTTTTTTATATCATCTAAAGATAATTTATTTTCTTTTTGAATATTCTTTAAAAACTTTTCTGTTTCTTCTTTTTTTGGAACAACTTTAAATTTTTCTGCCTCCATAAAATTTAATTCATCAACAATAAGATCTTCTAATGTACGTTTTTTTCCATCAATTCCCATCCGCTCAACATCAGACTTGGTAATAACCTTTGTGCCTTCTGTCCCGTAAACAATAGCCAATGCCTTATCAATAATTTCAACACCAGGTTCATTTAAAATTGATTGCGCTAATTTATTCTCATTTATTTTATCAACAGGCTCAACTTGATTTATAAACGTAGCCTCTTTATTGCTTATTTGATTATCTACCTGAATATCTTGGGCCAACACTCTTAAACTATATAATAAAGATAAAGCTAATTTTTTTTTCATTTTATTCCTTCCAATTTAAACTCCAAATTTAATTGATTTCTTTGTATATATCATACAACTCACAATTAACAAACAGCTGCGCAAGAAGATTGTAACGTAAAATTATTTTTAATACAAAAAAGGGGAAAGCTTTTGAGCGATCCCCTCTTTTTAAGTTTATATAAAATAAAACTTATTTAACTTCTTTGTCTTCTGTCATTTCATCAGCAGGAGCAACTTCTTCAGACTTTTGATTTTGCAGAGACTTCATTAATTCAGCCATATCAGGTTTTGAACCAGCCATTTTTTCAAAAAATTCATTATTTTCTTCTAAATTAAACTGAGCTTTGAGTTCATTAATCTTTTGAGCCAACATCATATTTTTCTTTTGTGCTTCAAGGCTTTGCTTTAAAAGATCTTTAACATCTGCCAATGGTAAGAATTTACCATCTTTATCTTTCAATGCAGGAGAAACATTTTTTTGTTCATCATATAATTTTTGAATTTCTTCATCTGTTATTTCTACAACAAGGTCTTTTGCAAAGTATTTTCTTGCTAAAGCTTTTTTCAAAAACTCAAGATTTTGATTGTATTCTTTTTGATATTCTTCTAATTTTTCAATTTGTTTTTTTTCAGCCCATGCCAACAATAATTCTTCTGCCAACATTTGATTGAAAATATTTTTCATTGCACCCGGAATTGATTTTAATGCTTCAACGTTACCACCCATTTGAGCAGCTGCATACATTTCTAAAAGATCATTTAATTTTTTTTCTGTAATAACAGACTTGCCTTCAATTTTCAATAAAACCAAACTGCCATCATCTGCAGCTGATTTTTTACCTTTAAGAAAATCTAAGCATCCTGGGGTAAAAATTAAAGATGTTATAACTAGAGAAAGACTCAATGTTTTTACAATATTACGGTTCATTTTTTTGACCCTTTTTTATTTGTTTTCTCAATATTATGCATCTACCACACAGTAAAATTCACTATTGAGAAAAATAAAATATAAACAACGAAAGATCAGATTATCACAGAAAGAAAACAGATGCAAAATACAAATTAAAAATTAACCTTCGGTAAATTCGTCATAAACGTCTTCTTCAGCAGCAGCTTCTTCACGATAAAAAACATACAACCCTAAAAAAACAATTGCTGTCGAAACGTAAAATTCATAACCTATATGTTCACCAAAAAAATACCATCCAAAAATTGCAGCAAAAATTGCTTGTGAAAAACTTGCAAAAGAAAGAAACGTGGATGTATATTTTTTTGTCAAAGCCCCAAATAAATTGTAACAAACAACATTACTTATCAAGATTGTTCCAGTCAAACTCCATGTAAAGTCAAAAATATTTGAAACAACTAAATCTCTACCAAGTAAAATAGCAAATATAAAGGATAAAATACCTGCACTAAGCATCGATGCACCATTAACCATCATAGGAGGATAACTATTAAATTTAATTAACTTCCTCATTAAAATCCATCCATAACATTGGGAAAAAACACCCAACAGGGCTAATAATTCACCCAAAGAAAGCCAAGAAAAAATACTTCTAATATCCTCTTCTGGAGCAGATGCAAAAACAATTGGAAGAATTCCAATAAAACCAATACATAAACCCAACCACTTTTTAAAGTTCATTTTTTCAGAAAACAAAAAATAAGAAAGCAATGCTGTCACAAAAGGCCCTATATTGTACATTAAACATGTTTTGGAAGTTGAAACGCCCAAATCAAACGCCATAAATCTAAGGGTATAACCTAAAAATGGCCCAAAAAGAGTCAACTGAACAAACCATTTAAGATGACGTCTCTTTAAAATAAAATTATGTTTTGCAAAAACATATTGGTACATCAAAAGGAAAAAGCCTGCCAAAGCCATTCGCATACCGTTTGCAAGAAATGGACTTGATGAGCCCACAAGAACTTTGCCCATAGTAAATGAACTAGCAAACAAAGCGTAAAGAAAAAAAACTAAATACATAAAACATCCCCCGATTTATTTTGCGAAAAATAAAAAGACTTATCCCCACATTTAACAGTGGGGTTATTCAAATTAAATTCGAAATTGGTTTGGAAACATATAATTGAAAACAGTACCACATATAAAATCAATAGTAAACTATTTAATTAAGTATTTAAATGTGATAAATTGAATCAATAAATAATTGTACAGGGGGAAAAAGGATGAATATGAAACAAATTATCGGAATTACTTTATTAAGCTCACAATTAAGCCACACATCCATATTAAAAATAGGTCACCGTGGAGCTTGTGGATATGAACCAGAAAACACTCTGGTTTCATTCAATAAGGCCATCGATCTTGGATGTGATGGCATCGAACTAGACATTCATAAATGTAAATCTGGACAGCTCATTGTATTTCACGACGAAAACCTATGTCGCCTAACTACATCAAGCAAAAAAATTTCAGAGCTCAAACTCTCTCAACTTAAAAAATTAAAAGTGCGAGAAACGCAACTAATACCTACATTAAAGGAAGTCTTTGATTTAGTTGATAAAAAATGTTTCATAAATATCGAGCTTAAAGGACTTGGTGTCGTTGATGCGTTGGTTGAATTAATTAACGAATACATAAAAAACAAAGGATGGGATTATAACAATTTTATAATTTCTTCTTTTGATTTAAATATGCTAAAAGATTTTCACACCAAAATGCCAAATATTAGAATCGCGGCTTTATTTAGCCAACCAACAATCAAAGATGTAGAAATAACAAAAGAATTGGGCGCACACGGCATAGTGTCAAATAAGAACAACACCACTCAAGAATTGGTGGATGAAGCTCATAAAAATGGCCTTTTTATCTGGGTTTATACGGTAAATGAAGCGGAAGATATCAATAAAATAAAAGCCTTAGGCGTAAATGGTATAATTTCTGATTTTCCCGATAGAATCTAAACAACTCGAGCTCCAACAACTGCTGTTATAGAAGCTGGATTTAATTTAACCAACTCTTTAGCGGCGTAAATTAACGTTGAACCCGTCGTCATTAAATCATCAACCAAAACAACATGCTTTCCTTCTACTTCTTCTTTCGCCCAAGTGGTTGCAATAAAAGCATTTTTTAAGTTTTGACCGCGCGCTTTTTTAAATAAAAGAAACTGAAAGCGAGTCATCTTTTGACGCTTCAATAAATTCAAAACAGGTTTGCCACTTAATTTAGAAATCTCATTTGCCATCTCTTCTGCCTGATTAAAGCCACGCTTTGCATATCTAGTCCAATGCAAGGGAATAGGAATTAAAATATCAAACTCTACGTTTTGTAAATTCGTTTCAGCCCAAACAAGTTTACCCAAAGCCTTACTAGCCAATCTATTTTGCCAAGCCTTTGCAAGAATCAAACTTTTAACAGGGTATTCATAGTTAGAAACAGCAAATACATTCATCCAATGATTTTGCGTAACAGAAATTCTAAATGAATTAACTCGCTTTATCCCATTAAAACAAGTCGAACAAAAAACAATTCTATGCTCAATAAATTTTTTGCAATTAAAACAAAAAGGAGGTGAAAGTAATTTTTTAAAAAAATTTATTAAACAATTAAAAAAAGTAAACAACATAAACAATCACTATATAAAAACTTATATGAAAATTATTTTAGCTCGATGATTCGAGGCCTCGATATGCTACAAATTACATAACTTAAGCAAGCAGCCTAACAATTCTAAAAAAAAGCGCAATAAAAAAGGGCTTTTTCAAGCCCTTTCAAAAAAACAACTCAAATAACTTTTTCATTTGCTTGATTTGAAAGATAACAATAAAATTGTAGCAACACCTACAACAATAGCTGTATCTGCAATATTAAACGCTGGCCAATTCCAATTTCCAATATTTATAACAATAAAATCAACCACACCTCCGTAGATAATTCTATCTAATAAATTAGAAAATGATCCCGCGATAATTAATGATTCACCCAAAATGCTTTCACCATCTCGCCACTTAGTATAAGCCAAAAAGCCAACACCTAAAGTGACTAACAAAACAAACAAGCTCACTAATACAAACGCTGTAGTGTCAGAATAATGGAACATTCCCCAAGAAACACCCCTATTCATTACCAAATCAAAAGAAAAAATCGAATTAACTTTATAATATCCCATATTAATGGACCATAACTTTGTTATACGATCTGCAAATATTGTTACTAAAAACATAGCAACACAAAATATATTATTTTTTTTCACATGTACCTTTTTATTTTTATAACGTATCAATCTTTACCTGATCTGCGCACCAATTTTTTCAAGCTTTTTTACAACCGATTTATTAACATCTTCAATTTCAGATCTTTCCATGGTTTTTTTGCTGTCACGCATAGCAAATCTGAAAGTTAAAGACTTTTTATCAAGCCAATCAGGTTTTTCAAAACGATCTACCAATTTAACATCAAAAATTCTTTTATCTGCAGAGAAAATTTCTTCAATAACATCATCTACAGTAACATTCAACGGAACAAACATACTAATGTCCAAATCAGAATCTTGATACTTGGATTCAATTTTGTATTTTTTCAATTCAGGAACAAAATTAATCAAGAATTCAGCATCCAACTCAAAAATGAATGCGTCACCTTCCCCAATTTTTAACATAAACTCGGGCGCGACTTTACCGGCAAAACCAATTGATTTTTTATCATAAAAAAGTTCAGCTGTTTGAAACTCATGAAACCAAGGTTTGTTTAATTTATCGGCCTTTATCCACTTAACTTTTTCCAAGCCCAATAGCTCGAACAATGAACAGAGTTCTGCTTTAGCCTCATAAAAATCAACTACTGTTTTTTTATCAAACATAATTCCAGCAAGACGATTTTCTTCTAAAACCTTTTTTCCCTTTTCACTCCAAACCTTCGCAATTTCAAAAAATCTTAGTCTATCTGCATTGTGATAATTTGTTTCAATATTTTTAAATAAATAAATCAAAAGATCTGTTGTTAAAATTGTTTGCTTTTCAGAAGCTGGATGCATCAATGTGACAGTTTTTTTTGGCATCCAATCAATTTGATTCAAAAAATCGGTATCTAATAAAATATAATTATTTTGCTCAAACATTCCCAAAGCAAATGCCATATGGTCTTTAATCTTTCTAGTAGCAAAAACATCTTGTAAAGAACTAGGCAAATCTTGTTTTTTAGGGAGCTCTGCAGAAATATTGTCATAACCAAAAAATCTTGCCACTTCTTCAGCTATATCTTCTTTAATTGTAATATCTTTAGCACACCTAAAACTTGGCACAGTTACCGTATATGCAATGTCTTTATCTTTTTTTGATTCAACAACATCAAAACCTATTTTTTCAAGAATTGTTTTTACAAAAACAGGTTTTAGTTCAACACCAATTTTATTTTCCAAGAATGAATGATCCACTTTAACCTTCAGCTCTCTAAGATTTTCTCCCAATGAGGAGATTTCTGTAGCCGTTTTAAAATCAAATTCTTCATCTTTTAAAATTTGAAGTAACCGCAAAATAGCAAGAACATTTTGATTCGGATCGAGTGTCTTTTCAAATCTTGCAGAAGCTTCTGTTCTAATTTTATGGTGAGCCGATGCTCTTCGGATTACACCTGCATCAAAACAAGCTGATTCTAAAAATATACTTTTTGTTTTTGTAGAAAGGCCTGAATGCAACCCTCCCATAATACCTGCAAGAGCAATAGGATCTTTTCCGTTTGTGATAACAAGATCATCTTCGTTTAATTCAAGCTTTTGACCATCTAAAATTGTAAGCTTTTCACCCTTTTTTGCCTTGCGCACTAAAATCTCGTCTGCCCCTAACTTTGCTGCATCAAAAGCATGCATTGGTTGAGAAAGATCTTGCATAACATAATTAGTTAAATCAACCATAGCATCAATAGGCTTACTATCAACTTTTAATAACCTTGCAGCCACCCACAAAATGGATGGTCTATATTCCATATGGTCAATATACAATCCGGCAAAACGTTTACATGCAACATAATCTTCAATTTTAATTCCAAATTGATTTTTTGAATTTTTTGCAGCCTTTGTCACATGTTCGGCTATATCTTTTTTTGCAATAAACTCTTTCATAGGCTTTAAAGGCAAATCTAAAATTGCTGCAACCTCACGCGCAAAGCCTCTATGTCCCCACATATCAGGACGATTAGTTAATGATTTATTATCAACTTCCAAAATATAATCTTCAAATTCAAAATCTTTTTTCCAACCACCTTCTAAAAAATTTGTTCCTTGATAATAAAAAGCTGGAAGCAAAAAATCCTTATCACAATAAAAATCGGCTGCTGTTGCCCATTCAGCACCATTACCAACTAATTTAATCATATAGGCATAACGATGGTCCAAATCAAGCCTTCGCGGCATATGGAAAAATTTATTATGCTCGGGACAAAACATTTCACCCTCGGCACCCTTAGCCTGATCTAAAACAACTAAAGAAAATATTTTGGAATCTATGGATATCTTTTTAAAATTTTCAATTTCGGCTGTTGTTAAATTAAATTTCTGCACTAGTTTTTCAATATTAACTTTTTTCCAACTAGCATCTATGTGATCAAATATCCAAGAAATAGACAGTTTCATAATTACCTCTTAACGAGAAAAAACAATTAATTCAAAACGGGTTATTTTATCTTACACAAAAAAACAAAAGTTTTAAATTTACGCACGAATCAATTTAAATTTATAATGATTGGGACAAACGGCCAACCAAGCAACCTTAGACTTTCTTTCTACCTTAAAAATTAGTTCATTCAAAATATTAATGTCTCTATCCCGGTCTCGTTCAAATTTATTTTTAACTTTCTCAGGTGCTAAATTAATTAATTCTTGCCATCTTTCTAAAAACCTAGCTATTAAACGATATAATAGCTCTTCTGTTGCTAACTTTTGCCATTCTTCCAGGACTAAAAAGTCCCTAAAAGTTTTTCTCCCTAATCCATCAATATCTTCAAATACGGGATACACTATGTCAGAAATAGAAGACATTTTTTTACTTCTCAGTCTAGAAAATAAAACTTCTCTAAACTTAAAAAAAACATTCAATTTACTTATATCTCCTGATAATTTAAACAAAGGCTCCTCCAAATTAGGACAAGAAAATGTTGAAGAATCATCTTTTTCATAAACGCCATAAATACTAAGACTTTTAGGAGGCAGAGCATCTTTATAACAAAAAATACTGGACATAAATAAACTGCAAATTAAAAATAAATATTTATACATAATTAAATCTCCAAAAGAAATAAAAACACAAACGGACCTTTAAGATAGCAACTTTTCTGCTATAATTAAATATCTAACTTTTAAATTTTACCTTTAAACAAAGGATTATATTCTTGAATACAAACTTTATTCAACAAAACATACCGCTCCAAGCTAAAAACTGGTTTCAAACTGGCGGTAATGCAAAATTTTACTGTGAACCAAAAAATACAATTGAGTTTAAAGAAGCCCTCGAATTTGCAAAAACAAATAATCTATCAATATTTGTGTTAGGCAAAGGTGCCAATATTCTAATTAGTGATGATGGCTTTGATGGCCTTGTAATTAGGCCACAAGATAAGACAATATCCACTAAAAAAACCGATAAAAATGAAATTTTAGTTACAGCCTCAGCGGGCCTAGGTCTAGATGAATTAATAGAATATTGTTTAAACAATCAAATACTTGGACTTGAAGAATTTAGTGGCATTCCTGCAACCGTTGGCGGTGCAACATTTATAAACCTTCACTACTTTCAATTCACCCTTAGTAATTTTTTAGAAAAAGCTACTCTCATTGATATAAATGGCAATATAAAAGAAGTACCTGCCTCTTGGTTTGAATTTGGATATGACAAATCAAAATTACAAAATAATGATCAATGGCTTGTTAATGCCACATTTAGATTAAAAATATGCACTCCAGAACAAGCAGAGTTTTCTAAAGGCAGAGCCTACGAAATTATTCGCCACAGAAATGCTCGATACCCAAGCACTCACACATGTGGATGCTTTTTTAGAAATTTTCATCCAGAAGAAGTAAGTTTAGAAAGTAATGGCAAAAAATTAATACATGTTGGCTACTATTTAGAACAGGTAGGGGTTAAAGGCAAACTCCAAGTTGGCGGGGCCATTGTTTCATGGCAGCATTCAAACATGATTGTTAATACGGGTAATTCAACATCAAAAGACATAATTGAATTAGCAAAACAAATGCAACAGCTTGTTTTTGAAAAATACAAAGTTTTACCTCAAACTGAGTGCCAATTAATTGGATTCAATGGATTCCCATTATTAAAAAAATAAGGCCATCTTTTCAAAATTCATTCATTTGATATAATTAGCTTAAATAAACATTTAAACAAACAAAGATTAAACTAATGAATGAATTTTTATTACTTTTTCATGCCATATTGGCCAGCGCCATAACTTTGATAGCTGCAAAACTTGGTAAAGAAGCTTTAACAGGCGTTATTTGCATGCAATTCGTTCTGGCTAATATTTTTATTTGCAAACAAATAAATTTATTTGGTTTGGCTGTCACATCATCCGATGCATACTTTATTTCCAGCGCGCTAGGTCTAAATTTACTTCGAGAATATTTTGGTAAATCTGCTGCTCAGAAAGGCCTTCAAGCCAGTATTTTTTGTTCCACAATTTTACCAATAATGAGCTCTATTCAACTTTGGTATCAGCCAAATACCTTTGATTCATCCCATTGTCACTTTTTGGCGATACTCGCAAGTACACCTAGAATAATCTTTGCATCATTCTTTTCTTATGGTGTATCGCAAATTATTGAATACTTATTTTACGGCTGGCTGCAAAAAGCTTTTTCAAATAAACACATTATCTTTAGAAACATAATGTCTCTTTCATTAGTACAATTTATAGATACAGTACTATTCAGCTTTGTTGGACTTTATGGAATAGTTGGCAACATTGGTCAATTAATAGTTTTCAGCTATTTAATAAAATTAATTACAATAGGTCTAGAAACTCCAGTATTAGGGCTTACCAAAAAATTTAATTGGTTAAAAAAACATGAATAAATTTAAATTTGAATTAATATATAAATCAAAAAAATCCAATGCCAGAGTTGGACGAATCCATACCCCACATGGAATCATAGATACACCAAACTTTGTCGCAGTTGGTACAAATGGAACATTAAAAGCTATAGACAACAAAACAGTAGAAGAACTTGGCCTGCAGTTAATGTTTTGCAATACTTACCATCTAATGCTTCAACCGGGAACAAAAACAATACAAGCCGCTGGGGGCCTTCATCAATTTATAAATCGTAAAACACCAATTATAACTGATTCCGGTGGTTTTCAAGTTTTTAGTTTGGCATATGGTACAGTTAAAGATGAACTTAAAAGCAAAGGTCAAAAAAAACAAGATGGTTCTGTTTTAAAAATCACAGAAGAAGGCGTTACATTTAGATCCTATCGCGATGGAGAAAAAATTTTATTAACGCCAGAAAGTTCTGTACAAGCCCAAAAAGAACTGGGTGCGGATATCATAATTCCATTTGATGAATTACCGCCTTATCATATTTGCCCAAACAAATTAAAAAAATCTCTCGATCGCACACACAGATGGGAAAAAAGATCTCTAGATTACCATTTGCAAAACAGAAACAATCAAGCTATGTATGCAGTTGTTCACGGCGGAATCGATAATGAATTACGCAAAAAAAGTATAGAATACCTCTCATCCTTAGATTTTGATGGTTTTGCAATCGGGGGAAGTCTTGGTAAAACTCGCGATCAAATGATAGAAATGCTTAATGTTTTAATGCCATTGGTTCCTCAAGAAAAACCAAATCATTTACTTGGAATTGGCGATCTACTTTCATTAGAACAATCGGTTACACTTGGCATAGACACATTCGATAGTTCACACCCAACAAAATGTGCTCGTCACGGACTACTTTTTACACGATCAGGCAATAAAAAAATAATACACGCTAACAACAAATATAATCTGGAACCTATAGATAAATTCTGCGATTGCCATACTTGTAAACATTACAACTTAAGTTATTTACACCACCTATTTAAAGCAAAAGAAGTCACTGGTCACATTTTAGCAAGCATTCACAATATCAAATTTATGGTAGATTTAATGCAAAATTATAGAAAAAAAATATTAAACGATGAAATTTAAACAAAAATCACATATTTGCATAAAGCACCTTTTACCATTATAATATCTCAGCAAATTATCAAGCAACAATTTAAACTATATTCAACCTTTAAGGACAAGAAATGAAAAAACAGATTATATTACTAAATATCATGTTGTTGACATCCATGATAACAAATAGCTCATACAACCATAAATCAGCTTTTCGACCTTATAAACAAAAACCATTTATTTATCAAGGTGTCAGTGAAGCCCAAAATGAAGCTCCAATAATAAATGCTGAAACATTTCCTGTTCTGCCCCGCCCTAACAATAGGCGAACATACACTAAAGAAGAATTACTTTCTCTAAAACAAGAATCTCAATCTCCAATTATTTTTTACCACGAAACAAAAAAAACTTCACAAACCGGCTCGGTAGATCTAATCAACGATATTCGAGCTAAAAGCAGATACACTAAAGAAGAATTACTTTCTCTAAAAAAAGAATCTCAATCTCCAATTGTTTTTTTCCACGAAACAAAAAATTTTCCAAGAAACAGCTCAATGCCTCTAATAAAGCATGATACTATTAATGCAGAATTACAAAATCAATCATACCCTAAGACACTGCCAAACACGGAAATAGTAAAGACGATGGAGCAACTACAAAGGAATGTATTATTTGCACAAACACCTGTAGGGCAAGTACCATTACAATATTGCCAACAAACCCGAGATGGTTATGTTATTTATCTAGAAAAAAAGTCACAAAGAACATGGCTTGTTATGTTTGATTCAAAAAATAATGCATATTTAGTTAAAGAAATAATATTTTATTAACTAAGAATTTAAAAAAGGAAAAAAGTGAGATCAATAACATCAGTTAAAAATGAGGAAATAAAAAAAATCACGTCATTAAAACTTGCAAAGAATCGAAAAAAATTTGGTCTTTTTTTGGCCGAAGGATTTAGAATTTGCAAAACGCTTGAGGAAGGTCAACTAAATCTGGCCCAAGTATATTTTGTAAAAGAAGAAGAAGAAAACGCAAAACAAATAACTACAAATTCAAATCTTCTTACCTTAGTCACTACACATGTCATAGAAAAAATAAGCTCTGCAAGCACTCCTTGCGGGCTTATTTGTGTTTTTGAAATACCAGAACAACCTGATTTGAAAGAAATTTCTTCAGGTATTGTTCTAGCAAAAGTTTCAGATCCAGGAAATATGGGTACTTTAATAAGAACATGTGCAGCAATGGGACATCACACGGTTGTACTTGTTGAAGCATGTGACCCTTGGTCTAACAAAGTTGTACAGGCTTCTGCCGGTACAATAGCAAAAGTCAACATTTTTGAACTTAGTTGGCAAGAACTTCAAACCGCAAAAAACTCGATTAAAACAGTCGCTTTGGTGGTGACTGGCGGAAATCCTCCAAATAGTATATGCTTACACAATACCTTGCTCATTATAGGAAGCGAAGCAACAGGAATACCAGAAGAATGGGTCCATGATTGCGACGAAAAAATGTCTCTTCCTATGCCCGGTGAAACAGAAAGTCTCAATGCCGCGGTAGCAGGTTCAATCGCATTATATTTAGCTTCTACAAAGTAAGCTCAAAATAAAATACAAACACGAAAGAGGATTTGATGTCAAAGACAAATCAAATATCATTATTTGCTGCTATTTTTATGAACGTAAACATTATGCTCAGCACAGGAGCCGTTGTTAACACTGCCATTTTAGCTCAACGAACAGGTATACTCGGATCTCTATGTTATTTGATTGCCGCGCTTTTTATGCTACCTCTTATTCTCACATTTGCTGAACTTCTTGATATTCATCCAGGAGGAAATCTTTACACATTTGGAAGCAAACAACTTAATAAATTGTCAGGATTTATGAATGCATGGGTCTATTCCGTTGGCAAATTAGCTTCCGTTTCTCTTATGATTCATGTTGTAAGTTCGTTTATTCAAGTGCTCATACCTGCTTTAGGCTCAATTCCAACAATATTTATTGATGCCATAATCATTGGATTGTACACATTTTTAAACATGTTCGGGATTCAAACAGGCAAACAAATTCAATTAATATTTTTAAGTATAAAAATTTCATTCGTTTCATTCATTATTTTACTTGGATTAACATTCTTTAATTCTGGAAATTTAGCACCAAATTACTGGATATGGAGTGGAATACCTTACACAATACCTCTTGTAGCCTATACTTTCACAGGATTTGCGGTTGCATGCTCTATCAGCCAGCACATCAAAAATCCTAAAAAAAATGCACCTTTGGCAATTCTCATTTCTTTTGGAATAGTTGTACTTTTAACAACACTTTATCAAATGATGTTTTTTGCAGCTTCTGGACCACAACTTTTTAATGTAACGAACTACACTCAAATTTTTCCAATTTTATTAAATTCAACTATTGGAACAGGTACACAACTTTCTGCATATACTCTTAAATTTTTGAATATCACTGTTGCATCAGCTTCTCTGGGTGGTGCATACGGACTTATGTTTGCAAATACATGGAACTTTCATTCCCTTGCTATCAATGATCATCTAATATTTTCTTCGATGTTCAAAAAATTAAATCGATTTCACATTCCAGCAGCATGCTTAATTATTCAAGCAATAATATGTTTAATATTTCTTTATACAGGCGGAAACAATCAAATACCTTTTCAACAAACCGCTACTTTTGCATCTGTATTTGCATATACACTCTCGGCAATCGCTCTAATTCGATATAGAATGAAAAGTAAAAAAAACATTATTCTGCCTGGCTTAGGATTTCTTTCCAGCATTACGTTACTTGTATTTACCTTTAAAAACTTTTTTGAAACAGAAATGCTTGGTCTAATTTGGCTTAGTGTAATTATTCTCTTTGGTCTAATAATGTATTTTATAAAACAACCCAAGAACTAATAATTAACGTATTTTTAAAGTTACCAAAGCAAGCAAACATAAAACTAACGAAATAATACAAAAACGAATTGTAATTTTAGATTCCGGCCAACCAATCAGCTCAAAATGATGGTGAATAGGCGCCATTTTAAAGAGCCTTTTTCCAAAAAATTTAAAAGATAGTACTTGTGTAATTACCGAAAGAGTTTCTACAACAAACAAACCGCCTGAAATGGCAAGAAGAATTTCCTGTTTAGACATCAAAGCCATTAAAGCTAATCCTGCTCCTAAAGCCAATGAGCCTACATCCCCCATAAAAATTTGAGCCGGATATGTGTTGTACCATAAAAATCCCAATGAAGCGCCTATCAAAGCAGATCCAACAACGGCAATTTCAGAACTTCCTGCAAATGGGATATTTAAATAGGTCGATAATCCAAAATGTCCTGCTAAAAAACAAATAACTGAAAAAATAGCAAAATTAGCAATAAGTGAACTAATAGCTAAACCATCCAACCCATCAGTAAGGTTTACAGCATTACTACACCCTACAATAATAAACACAGCCCAGACAACAAAAAAACACCCAAAATCAGGGGTCAAATTCTTAAAAAAGGGAAAGGAAATTACGGTAAGAGCATTTCCCCACCAAATCCACAACAAAACAGCTGCCGTGGCCACAAGCACTTGTAAAACAAATTTGGTAGAACCAGAGATTCCTTTTCGGAATTTTATTTTATTATAATCATCCAAAAAACCAATTACACCATAGCCAAGCATGCCAAATAAAAAGATCCAGACCTCTGGGCGAGATAAATTACACCAGAATAATATAGTTAATGTAGTAACCATAAGAATCAATATACCCCCCATTGTAGGCATATCATCCTTCAATCTATGTGCCGCAGGGGTATACTCTCTTGATTTAGACCTAAAAAAACGCTTAGATTTAACAATAAACCAATCTCCAAAAATCAAAGAAAGGCCCAAGGCCGTAAGTAAAGCCATTATAGAACGAACAGAAACATAATGAAACACATTAAATAAGGGATTGAAAAGCGTAAACAGCAGGGATAAATGATAAAACATATATATACAAAAGCCTCAAAAAAGGTTAATTTAGGAATTCCTCAATATTGGATATTTTACCCTATATTGTGATTTAGTCCAAGAAATGCCCCACCGTTTGACCGATTTTTAGCCATAATTTAAACTAAATCTTAACAACTAGAAAAACACTTTATATAAAACCCCCCAATACAGTAAAGGTTTTCTTATGAATATTGAATTATTAAAAACAGCCGTTTTGGCTATCAGCGTCATGTTTGTAATCTGCAAAGCAGAAACAGCTCCCGTTAGCGGAAGCTACAAACTTGAATATATGTCCACAGAAAAAGCTGTGCTCCCTATGGTTAAAGCAGCCCAAGTCTTAGTGGCGGTCAAAAAAAACCCATTAAAAGTTCATAGTTATACAAATAAACTCTATGCCCCATTTATTCAAGCAGCCGCTAATGAAACTAGCACCAATCTGGAACAACTAGCGCAAATGAGTAAAAATACAACAGAAGAAATAGATAACAAATTGTTTACAATTTCTGCCGTAGATAAAAAATGTTTAATCATTTCATATTTTTTCATATCCATGGCAAAAAAAACAAACCTAGAACACATAAATAGACACGTAGACAGATTAATGTATCTTACCCAAACGCCGGGCAGTCTAAATAACATTCATCAAGCAATTTCTAAACTAAAGGGCGCAACATTGATAAACATTTCAGACAAGATGTCAGATCTAACTGAAGCGCTTACCGGTAAAAAACATTCAAATAAAAAAAGAAATTCTGATGAAAAAAAATCCAACGACCAAAAACTTGGTGACGAATTAATAAGTCAATTAACTTGGGACCTTACACCTTGTATAACAAAAAGTTCGATATTTTAATAAAACATGCACCA
Organism: candidate division TM6 bacterium GW2011_GWF2_32_72; assembly: GCA_000989525.1. Taxonomy (GTDB): domain Bacteria; phylum Babelota; class Babeliae; order Babelales; family GWF2-32-72; genus GWF2-32-72. Next base: position 203,550 of record LBON01000001.1, on the reverse strand, counting down.
TAACTCGAGATTAATAATATGAATATTCCCTTTTTAAGCAAAGCCTTCTTGGCGTTTGGATGTATGATTGGCATAAGTCAAAAAAATATTACACCTATTCGCGGACACTATAAACTTGACCACATGAGCAAACAAGAAGCAATACTTCCAATGGTTAAAGCGGCACAAATTTTAGTTGATATAAAAAAAGATCCAAAAAGGGTTTTGAGTGTCGCCCACCAATTATATGCACCTTTAGTGCAAGCAGCCGCCAATGAAAGTAGTAAAAATATTATAGAATTTTCTCAAATGGCCAAAAACAAAACCGAAGAAATAGATAATAAAATGCATACTCTTTCGGCCAAAGACAAACAATGTTTGTTTATGGCTTACCTGTTTACGAATACACTTAGAAAAACAAACGCAGAAAGTATCAATAGACACGTCGACAGATTACTGCACCTAACACAAGCACCAGGTGAACTTAATACCTTACATCAAGCTATTTCAAAACTTAAAGGTGGTAACATGTTTAATATTAAGGGAAAAATCGGTGAATTATGTCTATTGCTATTTGGCACAAAACCCAAATCAAAAAGCAAAAATAATAATGAACCAGAATTAGGCGACAAATTAATCAATCAACTTAAAAATGACTTCTTTTGGAATGTCCTTTTAAGACTTTAATACTCTAATGATCTTTAGAGCAAATCCCTAAACACGAGCCAGGGGAAATGGAGGTCAAAAGAGAAGAGTAATAATGTTGCTAAATACTTAAGTATGAATTAAAATAAAGCCTAAGAGTTAAAGCTCTTAGGCTTTTTAAATTAAAGTAAAACTTTATAGGGGTTTTTTCAAATGGTCCTTAATCAAGATAACAAGTTCGATATAATTGTAGTTGGCGGTGGCCATGCCGGGGTAGAAGCCTGCCATATCGCAGCCAAAATGGGTTGTAACACTTTATTAATAACTACAAACATGGATACAATTGGAGCCATGTCATGCAATCCCTCTATCGGTGGTATTGGTAAAGGCAATATAGTTTTTGAAGTCAGCGCGCTTGGTGGCCTGATGCCAAAAATTTGTACCCAAAGTTATCTTCAAGCCCGAATGTTAAACACACACAAAGGACCTGCTGTTCAAGGCCTAAGGCTCCAAATAGATAAATTAAAATATAGCACCTTAAGTAGACACGCTCTTCAAAAAACTGAAAATTTAACAATCCGAATGGGTGTAGTTGAAACACTTTTGACAGATGAAAATCAAGTTATTGGTGTTAAATTAAAAGATAAAGAAGAAATTTTTGCAAACAACGTCATTTTAACAACAGGAACATTCCTTAGAGGAACAATTCTTATAGGAACTGTCGACTATGATGGCGGAAGACAAGGCGAAGCTGCATCAAACTATCTATCGGATAACTTAAAGGCCCTAGGACTTGAAGTTGGCCGACTTAAAACAGGTACACCTCCTCGAATTGCAAAAAGAAGCATAGATTTTTCTGTTATGGGCACACATGAAGCAGAAGAACTAGAAAATCTTTTTGAAATAACACCACACAAAACCGATAAAATGATTCCTTGTCACATAACTCACACAAACGAACAAACTCATCAAATTTTAAAAGATAACGATCATCTTTCTGCACCTTCCATTGGAAAATCCAAAGGAAGACCTCCTAGATACTGCCCTTCAATAGAAGATAAAGTTAAAAGATTTGCAGATAAAAACTCTCACCATGTTTTTGTAGAACCAGAAAGTGAATTCTCTGAAGAATATTACCCAAATGGACTTTCAACATCACTTCCTCTAGAAGTACAAAAAGCTTTCATAAAAACTATCCCCGGTTTTGAAAATGCGATTCTTACAAGACCTGCTTATGCCGTTGAATATGACTTCGTTCTCCCCCACCAATTAAAACATTCGCTTGAAGTCAAAACAATTTCTGGTTTATTTTTAGCCGGACAAATCAATGGAACAACCGGTTATGAAGAAGCTGCTGGACAAGGTATTCTAGCGGGCATCAATGCCGCGTTAAAAATTCAAAAAAAAGAACCATTTATTCTAACTAGAGAAGAAAGCTACATCGGTGTAATGGTTGACGACTTAGTCACATTGAGTGTAGATGAACCATACCGAATGTTTACATCACGAGCAGAGTGCAGACTAATTTTACGACAAGACAACACATTCCTAAGATTAATGCCTAAAGCTTATGAATTAGGCACAATCGATGAAGAAACCTATAAGATATTCTTGGAAGAAAAAGAAACTGTTCGCGTAGCATTAGAAAAATTAAACAATCACAAATATAGTTCACATATTGAAAAACTTTTCGGATCAATAGAATTCAATAAAGAAAATGTAGAAAATGCTGTCGGAAAAAAGCTTTCCAATAGAGTTGCAACTATAATTTTTGCAGAACTGAAATACAAACATTACATTGAACTTGAAAATAAAGAAATAGAAAAAGCTAAAAAATATAAAGAGCTAGAAATTCCAGCAGACTTTATTTACAGCAAACTGCCAGGGCTTTCTATTGAATTACAACAAAAATTGAACAAATACAGGCCTGCAACCGTTGCTCAAGCAAACTTGATCTCTGGCATGACTCCTGCAGCAATTTCAATTTTGATTTTTAATATAAGAACTTTAACCGCGTCAAAAAAACTCAATGCACCAGCATAATGTTTATTTAAAGTCTTAATTAAAAAACTGAAAGTTAAGCGTGCATATTTTACAAAAAGCTTTTATAATTTTTTCGATTAATTCATAGAAAATTCAAGGAAAAATCGAAATGTTCCCTACGCTTTTAAACATATATGGCCCATTGGCAATCAACATGTACGGTCTAATGATTTTTATTGCCGTCATTGTTTTTACATGGCTTTTGAGTAAAGATAAAAATATAAGAAAATTTCTATCTTTGGATCAAATTTCCAATATAGTAATTCTTGGAATAATATCAGGGGTTTTTGGATCAAAAATACTTTATAACTTAACCGACCAAGAACCTTTAAATATTTTAAAAATCATAAAATTCTGGGAAGGCGGTGGCTCTATTTTAGGAGGAATTACATTAATACTTGTAATAATTCCAATTTATCTAAAAAGCATTAAAGCGCCTGTTTTAAAAACAATGGACCAAATTTCAATTTACACCCCACTATTAGAATCCATATCTAGGCTAGGATGCTGGTTTGCAGGCTGCTGCCATGGAACTGAAACAACTTTTTGTTTGGCAATAAAATACACCCATCCAGATTCATATGCTCCCCAAGGAATTTATCTTCATCCCACACAAATTTACGCAAGTTTATCTTTATTTTTAGTATTTTTAATAATGCTAAAACTTTCAAAATTCCTTTCAAAACCAGGCGAACTTATTTCTTGTTACATAATTTTAACCTCTCTACAACGATTTTTAATTGATTTTTTAAGAGGCGACAGAGAATATTTTTCTTTGGAATCTATTAATTTTCTTTCCATTCATCAGTGGATTGCTCTAGGTTTGATAACTATTGCAAGTGCAATGCTATTGATATCAGCGAAAAGAAATAAATAATGAATTTATTCGATTTTATAAAAACTAGAATTCCTATTTTAAATGTTATCCAAGATTACACATCTTTAAAAAAAGCAGGTAAATACTGGAAAGGTCGCTGTCCATTCCATTCAGAAAAAACCGCATCTTTTACAGTCAGCCCAGAACGTGAAATTTTTTATTGTTTTGGCTGCCACTTATCTGGTGATGTAATCTCATTCGTAGCAAAAATAGAAAACTGCAATCAATTAGAAGCCGCTAAGCTTCTAGCCGAAAAACACAAAATAGATATCCCTGAAGATATTATGGGACAAGCCCATTCGCAAAACCATGAAGAAAAACAAAAACATTTTGATGCATGCAGGCATTCTGCAGATTGGTTCCATGAAAGTCTAAAATCTAGCAAAATCGCCCTTTCTTATCTTAAAAAAAGGGGCCTCGATGAAGGAACGATCAATAGATATAAAATTGGCTATTTTCCCGGAGATTTAGGCGCAATCAAAAAATTGATAAAACATGCCCAATCAAATAGCATACTTACCAAAAATTTAATAGAAGCCAACATTCTTTTCGAAGGCAAATCCATTCTATATTCACCATTTGAAGAGCGAATAATATTTCCAATCACAGATCATTTAGGACGATTTTGTGGATTTGGTGGTCGAATTTTCAAACCAAATGATGAAAGAGCTAAATACTATAATTCAAAAGAAAACCCATCATTCACAAAAGGATCTCTATTATTTGGTCTAGATCTCGCAAAAAAAGAAATTCAAAATAAAAATGCCCTGTTTTTAGTTGAAGGGTACACGGATTGCGTTGCAATGGCTCAACACGGAATTCAAAATGTTGTTGCAACACTTGGAACATCTTGCACAAGGGACCATCTAAAGCTTGTTTCCAGATATGCTGAACAATTATTTATAATTTACGATGGTGACAATGCCGGTGAAGCAGCCGTGTTACGCTTAACAAAGCTTTGTTGGGAATCAAACATTGACCCAAAAGTTATAATGTTACCAAGGGGAGAAGATCCAGCCTCCTTTTTAGAAAAAGGTGGAGATTTATTAAAACTGTGTAGTAAATCCCAAGACATCTTTATGTTTTTTTTAAATACTATTGGAAAAGGCTTTACTGGCCTAACTCTCAATAAAAAGTTACAAACAATCAGAGAGTTCATCCAAGTTATAGGTCAATTAGATGATGACCTAAAAAAAGATATCTTACTCCAAAATGCATCAAAAGTTTTTGAAGTCCCCTTCGATACTTTGAAAAAAGAACTGGATCAAATACTTGAAAGTCCAAAACAAGCTTTGCACCAGGCTCAAGAAAAATCTACCTCCGACCATCAAGAAGATGACAGTTTGAAAAAAATTACAAATTTGGAAAAACAACTATTTTGTGCTATTCTGGATGACAATGACTTAATTCAGGAAACTGACAAAGAGTATATCATCGCATACATGGCTCAACCCTTAAAAGGGATCCTTGAAAAGCTTAATCCAAAAGGTCTAAATGAAAATAATCATAATTTTAAAGACCTTTTTAACAAGCTAAACAATATAGAGCAAAAAATTGTTGCGCAGGTTCTCTTAGAAACGGGAAGGATAGAAGAAGCAGAGGGTTTAAACGAACTGATTCTTCAATTTCATAAATCTAATTGGAAGACGATAGTTAATGATATCAAAATCTTACTATCAAAAGCCAACCAAGATGACACTCAATATATCCTTCAAAACTTTTTAAAATTGAAGAAAAAACTTTTAGATAAGGGGTTAATATGACAAAGAAAAAAACAGGGACTAAAAAACCAACTGCAAAAAAAACAGTAACAAAAAAAACTTCTGTGAAAAAGAAATCAACTACAAAAAAAACTTTACCCAAGAAAAAAACAATTAAAAAAAGTCTTACTACAAAAAAGGCTGTGGCCACAAAAAAAACTGCTGTAAAAAAAAATACCCAAAAAAAATCCACCGTTAAAAATAAATCAGTTGTTAGCAAAGCAAAAGCAACTGTAAAAAAGACTGCACCCACCAAATCAACTACAAAAAAAATTGCTCCAAAAAAAACAATCACAGCAAAGCCTACCGCTAAAAAAACAGCTATTAAAAAAGTTGCCCCAATCAAAGCAATTATAAAAAAAGCGGCGCCTAAATCAGTTGAAGCAAAAAAAATAGAGCCCAAGAAAACAACAACTCAAAAAATTTCTACCATCAAGAAAAAACCAATAGTAGAAATCACATTGGACAAACCAGTCTCTCTTAAAAAAGCCATTACAGCCAAACCTACAATCGCAAAAAAAATAGGCTTTATTAATCCAGACCAACACACAGAAGAAGAATTGGATGTCATAAAAGAATCCATAGAAACATTGATCGAAAAGGGCAAGCAATTTGGCAATGTTTTAGCCTATGAAGAAATTTTAGAATTCACTGAAAAGAATAGTTTTTCAGACAAAGAAATTACCGATTTTTTAAAACTTCTAGAAAAAGAACACATCGAACTTATTTCTCAAGATGAAACAGGTGAAGATATACCAGATTATGAAAAAGAAGATAAACCTTCCAAAGATTTAAAATCTAAAATTGTAACATCTCTTGATTTACACGGCGAAGAGGAAGAAGAAGAAGAAGCGCAAGATGATAAAGGTATAGACACAGCCGAAGAAGAGGAAGAAGAAGAAAAAGAAATAGCAGATGCCCCTCAAGTTGCTGATGGCGTAAAATGCTATCTAAGAGATATTGGAAAAATCCCTCTTTTGAATAAAGAAACAGAAAGCAAAATCGCAAAAGAAATTGCTGAAAGCAAAATCAATTCTGTAAATGCCGTAACGCAATTTCCTTTTTTCCATAAAGAAATACTTTCTATCGGAGACAAGGTTGAAAAAGGCATAATGCAATTAAAAGATATTATTCAATTTGCAGAATTTGATGAAGCCAATCTTCCAAAATTAGACGAAGAAAAGGCCGCTTTCTTAAAAACAATCAAAAAAATTAAAAGTTTGATTGGCAATGAAGAAAAAATTTATGCGAGCTACAGAGGTAATCTCGAAACAGATAAACAAAAAAAAGAGATGCTTCAAAAAATACAAGACAACAAAAAATCTGTTGCTGATGCCATAGAAAGTATTAGATTTGCAAATAAACTTATTCGCAAACAAGGCAAACGAATCGAAAAAGCCATCAACAAAATCAAAGAAAGGGAACAATCGATTAAATCATTGCAAGCCCAACAAAAAAGCATGGCAATTCTAGCAAAATCAGATCCTTCAATGGCAGAAGAAATAGAACTTATTGAAAACCAAATCAGAGCTGCAAAAAAAAGTATAAAAAATACTGAATCTGAAATGGGATTATCTTTAGACAAAACAGTAAAATTTTATAAACAACTGTTAATCAGTCAAAGAAGAGATAAAAAAGCCAAAGACGATCTTGCCAAGGCTAACTTAAGACTTGTTGTTAATATAGCTAAAAAATATGTTAACAGAGGTCTTCACTTTCTAGATTTAATTCAAGAAGGAAACATCGGTTTGATGAAAGCCGTTGAAAAATTCGAATTTGAACGTGGTTACAAATTTTCTACTTATGCTACTTGGTGGATTCGACAAGCAATTACGCGAGCAATAGCCGATCAATCAAGAACAATTCGAGTTCCTGTTCACATGGTAGAAACATTAAACAAAATAAATAAAATTAAACGAACATTTGTTCAAGAACATGGCCGAGAACCTACACACACAGAACTTTCTAAAGAATTAAATTTAGACGAAAAGAAAATAAAAAATATCATCAAAATCTCCAAAGAACCTGTTTCTCTTGAAACACCAATTGGTGATGGAGAAGATGCCTTCATCAAAGACTTTATCGAAAGTGATACAGATGTTTCACCAGCAGATTCAGTTGCAAGTGGCGATTTAAAAGAACGTGTTAGAGAAGTTCTAAAATCCCTCACCCCTCGCGAAGAAAAGGTCTTAAAAATGCGATTTGGCATAGATGTTGCCTCTGAGCATACATTAGAAGAAGTGGGCAAAGACTTCTCTGTTACAAGGGAACGTATCCGACAAATTGAAGTTAAAGCTCTCAGAAAATTAAGACATCCTTCTAGAAGCAAGAGACTTCAATCATTCTTTGAAAAAGAACTTGACGAAAACATCGTAGATGAAGAAATTGATGAATAAATTTATGAGTATTGTTTTAAAAATAAAAAAAATAAGGATTGTTTAAATCATGGGTGAATCGTTATTAGGATCTGAACTTATAGGTTTTATAATATCACTGAGCATATCAGGCTTGTTTTCATTCCTGGAAACAAGCATCACTTCTCTCAGACTATTCAACCTAAAGGAACTAGCCTCTTCCACAAAAAAATATACCAAACTGTTTTATACTCTAGAAAAATATCCTCACAGAGTAATTGTCACAATCTTAATAGCCAATAATTTGGCTAACGTTTCTGCAACAGTATTACTTGCTAAAATATTAACTCAAATCTTTGATTCCCTTAACATTACCGGCGGCGTTGCATTTACATTAGACATTTTTATAACAACTGGCGCAATGCTTATTCTTAGTGACGCACTACCAAAGAGTGTTGCTAAAGTTCACGGCGAAAAACTACTTAAATCAACTCTCTGGATTACAAATGCAATTTTCTATTTAATGTCTCCCTTTGTTTATCTATTAAACCACCTAACCAACTGGGTAATATATTTAGTCGGTGGCAAAGATGCACTTGATAATTGTGATACTGTTACTTCTGAAAAAGAAATTCAGTTTTTAATTGATTACATTAACGAAAAAGGTCTAATGGACCCAGACAAAACGGAAATGCTACAAAACATTTTCCAACTTGGTCAGACTCCTGCAAGAGAAATTATGATACCTGCAACAGATATAGTTTCGTTAGAATCCAATACATCTTTAGACGAATCACTTAAAGTTTTTTTAAAATATCAATACTCAAGATTGCCAATTTATGAAGGACAGCCAGATAATATCGTAGGCATGCTTCACCTCAAAGATGTTTTAATGCATATTTATCAACATGAAAACAGAAAACCAATTAAAGATCTTCTTCGACCAATTCTATTCATTCCTGAAAGCCTAAAAGTTAACCAAATGCTCAGAGAATTCCGACAACAAAATAGACATATTGCTATTGTTGTTAATGAATTTGGCGTTGTTGATGGCCTTGTAACACTAGAAGATGTGCTTGAAGAGATTGTTGGTGAAATAAGTGATGAACATGAATATTCCGGAGAAAAAGTAACACCTCTAGAAAGTGAAGGCTGGCTAATTGACGGTGGTATTAATTTAGAAGATCTAGAAAAACTATTAAAAATTCAATTCAAAACAGAAGAAGCTATCACTCTTGGGGGATTCTTAACAGAACAACTTCAATGTCTTCCACATAAAGGAGATCAGCTTTTATATAAAGATTTTTGGTTTAAAGTTCAACAAGCAACACCAAAACGTGTTTTAAAAGTAATTATTTCTCAAGCTGCAAAAACATAAATTTAAAACATTCAATGCAAAAATTCTAAATTTAAAAAAGGGTCCATTAAAGGGCCCTTTTTTATGACCCACGATAAACTCAAAATAAAAATTTATACTAACCGCCATTTCTACCCTAAATTTAAATGAGTCATATAAAATAATTACTAAAATCCATTCAAATCTTGCCCTTTTTCAGCCAGGTTTATTATTATCCCCACATAACTCTCTCCTCAATGTTTGAAGGGATATGAATGAGAATAACTTTTATTGGAACTCGAGCAAATACCAAAATTCGCTCAAAACGACACAAAAGAAATGCTTCCTTAATGATTTATCATAATCATAAAAAAATTATGTTAGATTGCGGATTTGATTGGAAAGGACTAGTTCACAAACTAAAACCCGATGCTATTTTAATCACACATGCTCATTCAGACCACGTAGGTGGTCTTGATAAAAAAATTAAGTGTCCTGTTTTTGCCATCAAAGAAACTTGGGAACAAATCAAAAACTATAAAATACCTAATCAAAAAATTATTGAGGTAGAAAAACCATTTTTAATTGAAGGTATAGCCTGCCAAGCTTTTGCTGTTCAACACGCCGTCAAAACTTCCACTGTTGGCTACAAAATTACCATAAACAATTCATCGATTTTCTATATATCAGATTTAGTTGAGATTATTAATCCCACAGAAGCGCTAAAAGGAATCTCGGCCTACATTGGAGATGGTGCATTTTTTACAAGTCATATGTTGGTACGGAAAGAAGATGGTCACAAAGTAGGTCACAGCCCAATAATTGATCAACTGGAATGGTGCAAAAAATACAAAGTTCCTAAAGCATATTTTACCCACTGCGGATCTGAAATAATTCGTGGCAAAAAATATAAAGAAAAATTAATTGCCAAGTATGGCAAAAACATTGGTGTAAAAACCAAAGTCGCATATGACGGCATGAGGCTTTTAATTTAAAAAAAACGTGCGTTCAAGGCTCCCAAAAAAAGGAAAAACAATGATAAAAAAATTTGGTAAATATTCGGTAGAAATAACTCACCCTGACAAATTTTACTTTCCAAAAGCAAAAATAACCAAAGAAGAATTAGTTGAATACTACATCAAAGTAGCCCCCCTGATGCTACCCTTTTTAAAGAATCGACCAATTAGCATGCAACGCTTTGTAGAAGGCATTTCTCAAGAAGGATTTTACCAAAAAAATGCCGGTGAATATTTTCCAGATTGGATCAAAACAAAGGCTATTCAAAGAAAAGAAGACAATAAAGTTGTAAATTATGTTGTAGCAGATAATGCTGCCACATTAGCTTACATCACAAATCAAGGTTGCATAACACCTCACGTGTGGTTAAGCAGAATCGATAAATTAGATTATCCAGACAAAATAATTTTTGATCTTGACCCCGCCGGTAAAGATTTTGAATTTGTTAAATTTACAGCGCTAGAGCTTAAAAAAATTTTAGAAAAAGAAAGACTTTCCACATTTGTTATGACAACTGGATCCAAAGGTTTACACGTTGTTATTCCTATAAAACGAACTCATCCATTTGATAAAATTAGAGAATATGCAAAAACAATTGCTCAAGAGTTAATCGATAAATATCCAAATGATTTTACACTGGAAGTCCGCAAAGAAAAACGCACCAACAAAGTGTTTATCGACACAATCAGAAACGCTTACGGACAAACAGGCGTTGCTCCTTACGCAGTTCGAGCATTGCCAGGAGCACCAGTTGCAACTCCGCTTACATGGGATGAACTAAAAAATGTGAAATCTTCACAGCAATATAATTTAAAAAATATTGAAGAGCGGTTACAAAAAATGGGTGATGTTTGGAAAAGTTTTTGGAAGAGTAGCAAAACTCTTAAAGTTTAATTTTAATTTTCGTTTAATTGAATTTTATTTATTTTTTAGTCTTATTAAAATTTGTAAGTTTATTTTTGAATGATTTGCATCCATCTTCGCTTTCAGCTTCGCCGAGATGTTTGCAGAGGGTGTTCTTGCAAACACCCTCTGCACTCCCCATGCTTCGCCAAGGCTTCGCAGGGCTATCGCTGTGCACCAAGGGCAAGCCCTTTGGAATCCCTGACTCTCGATGCCCAACGTAACAACTCGCCCAAATAAATGCTAAGCTAATTTGCTTAAAAATTTCTAAAACTACTTCCTAACAATAATTTAAAGGGCTCGTCCTTCGATACAAATCCTTACTGCGTTCGGATTCACTCAGGATGAGATCCGTCGGTCAGCGATCGTCGCTTAGGATGTTTCAATTTTTTACTAACCTATTTAAAAACTTATACGAAAATAAAAATAGAAATAAAAATAAGAACGGATTTCATCCTAAGCCAGTCGAAGGATCTCTTATTGAAACATCCTTAATGAAAAACGCTGAGCGACGGGGAACGAGCCCTTTAAATTATGATTTTTTAAGTAGTGTTAAATATTTTTATAGAAATTTGCTTAGCATCTGTGTGGGCGAGTTGTTACGTTGGGAATCGGTTTTCTAGGATTCCACAAGGGCTAGCCCTTTGGTGCATGGGGTGCAGGGGTGTTTGCAAGAACACTCCTGCGGAAAGATATTAAAAAGAAAATTTACAAGTTTTAAGAAAAACTAATAAAAAATTTAATTAAAAAATCAATTTTAAATCGGTTTCTGGGATTCCAGAAAAGCTAACCCTTTGGTGCATGGCGATAGCCCTGCGAAGCCTTGGCGAAGCATGGGGGGTGCAGGGGTGTTTGCAAGAACACTCCTGCGTAAAGACTTTTTAAAACAAACTTACAAACATATAAATAATCAAAAAATAAATAAGATATAAATCAATTTATAAAAATTAACGAATAGAAAAAGTAACAAGTTCCTTACTCTCTTGACACATAACAGAGACATCAAAAGGAAAGCCCTGACAACTTGAATCAACAAAAATATACTTACTTACTTTTGAATAAGGTGGAATCTCAACATCTCCACCCCAAGTATTTAGACCGTTATATTTCAAATTTTTATTAATTTTTTTGTTGCTTTTACTAAATCCAATTGCCATAGATGGAACAATAACTAAAGCTAATGGCCAATAGAAAATTAAGCCAACAATTGCCGTTGGGACGCAAATCAATGATGTGTTCCAGTGAAGTTTTTTGGCAACTCTATTAGTTGGAACTAGCGCAGCATCAATATAAGAATTTCTCAAAATATATGTATCTTTACCATTATTTTCAAAACTCAACTGAATAGGCTGAATACCTTTTTTAATTAAATTCTTCTTAAAAATTTTATTACAAGATTTCGAATCAAAAACTTTAGCCCTCAAAGAAATATCGCCTTTTTTTTCAACTACAGTCACAGCCTGACCCTTAATAGGAACAAATTGTTTTAAATAATCTCTGTCAGACATTACTTGATATCCACAACCAGAAAGTAACAACAAAAAAGATGCCGATAAACTAATTTTCTTAAACATATCCGCCCCAAAAAACTTGATTTTACAACCCTAAACAATATACTTGATACATAATAATAACAACAATTACTTTAATATTCAAGGGCCAAACATGCTTAAAAAAGCGCTTATTATACTCTTGTTAAATTTAAACTTAAGTACCCCAACTCATTGCGTAATATTAAGTCTGCTACATGATACAGCGGTCATATTGGTAGCCCTAGAACAATTCAATCAACAAAATATTCAAGCTGTTAAAAATTTATTTAAACCTGAAAATAATATGCCCTATCAATCCAATTACAGATACGATACATTTAATGACTTTAATAACACCCAAGACAACCCATTTAGCACCCCATTAATATCAAACCATACCACTGTTTTTAATAACACCGCTGCAACAAATAATCTTGAATTTAATGATATAGCTGGTGACATTCCTGAAGAACTCAAAGAAGTTAAAGAATTTTTTAACAAATCCGAATCTTTCAGAAGATTAAATGTAGATATCCCTCGAGGAATTTTAATGGTTGGCCCTCCAGGAACAGGCAAAACTTCTATGGCAAGAGCCATAGCCAAAGAAATGAACTGCGCCTTTCATAGTGCTTGCGCCTCTGAATTTGTAGAAATTTATGTAGGTACAGGGCCCAAAAGAGTACGCGAATTATTTGAAAACGCCAAAACCGATGCAAAAAAACATCCATCTGGAAAAGCTATAATATTTATTGATGAAATAGACGCAATTGGATCCAGAAATCAACTTTTTGGAGCCAACTCTGAAGATAGAAAAACACTTACAGAATTACTCAAGCAAATGGATGGTTTTGAAAAAAATGATAACATACTGGTTATTGCTGCAACCAATGATCCCAATAATTTAGATCCAGCGCTCAAACGCCCAGGCAGATTTGATAAAATTGTTACAGTACCACTACCAAATGAAAAAAATCGTAAAGCTATTTTAGAACATTATATAAAACGCCACCCTGCACAAAAAAATATTAATATACAAATACTTGCAAAAAATACCGAAGGTTTTTCTGGCGCTGATCTAAAAGACTTGATTAATACGGCCGCAACTCAAGCTGCTCGTGAAAACAATACCGAAATTCTTCAAATACATATCGATAAAGCATTTGAAGAAGCAAAAAAAAGAAAATTCCTTAATTAAACAGAAGTTTTTCTTTTTGAAATAGGAGCAATTTTAGATCGATTATACTCCATCGCGCGCTCAATCAACTCATATTCAGATGATTGTTTTTCTATTGTCAACACCTGCTCACACAATTTTAAATAAAAACAATCAACATTTAAGTATATACCCGTTTTTATAGATTCTGCATAATCCAATAAATGCTGACGAATCACATCTTTTTGTTTCTTATTTAAAGACTTAACAGCTTTTTGTTGAAATATTAGAAAGAATGCATATTCAATATCAAATTTATGTTGTTTATCAAGCAAAAATTTAAAATTGTTGCCCTTAACCAAATCCTGCAATTTATCCAAACTTATTTCTAATAAATCAATCTCCTCAAATGCGTCTGATGATTCATTACTGCATGAACTCCATGGAATTTCTGAGCAAAACAATGAACTACAAAACAATAAGCTGAATAATAAAAACTTTCTCATAAAACCCTCAAACAAAAGGCCCTCACGGGCCTCCTAAATAATCATATAAATATATTATTTTGTGCCTTCAAAAATAGATTTTAAAGAAGAAACAGAGCCCATCAAAGCGGATGCCTCGTAAGGAACCATGATCATCTTGTTATCTTTACCTTCTGTCATTTTTGGAAGCATTTGAATGTACTGAGTGGCGATTAAATATGGAATTGGATCGGTTCCACCAACAGCCACCTTTAACATGTTTATAGCTTTAGCCTCGGCTTCAGCAACCTTCAAACGAGCATTTGCTTCACCTTCAGCATTTATTATTTGAGATTCTGCATCACCCTTAGCTCTAAGAACCTTAGATTCACGCACACCTTCTGCTTCTAAAATTGCAGCGCTTTTCTTTCCCTCTGATTCTAAAATAATAGCTCGACGGTCACGCTCCGCTCTCATTTGTTTTTCCATCGCATGACGGATATCAGCAGGGGGATTAACTTCTTGTAACTCTACACGATTTATCTTTACGCCCCATTTATCTGTGGCCTCATCTAAAATCAAAGTCAATTTTTCATTTATTTGATCCCTAGAAACCAAAGATTCATCTAAATCAAGTGAACCAATTACATTTCGTAAAGTTGTTTGAGTCAATTTTTCAATAGCTTCTGGAAGATTCGATACTTCATAAACAGCCGCCCTCGGATCTGTTATTTGATAATATAACAATGCATTAATTTCCATAGTAACGTTATCTTTTGTGATCACATTTTGTTTTGGAAAATCGTATACAGATTCACGTAAATCAATACGATTTAATGTTTTTGTATAACGAAAATACCTGCTGCCACTTGCATCTGTAACATATGTCCACATAACAGATCTTGCCGAATCCATAAAAGGGACGACCCAATGAAGACCAGGCCCCATAACCCTTTGATACTTACCGAATCTTTCAATAACAACGGCTTCGGCTTGCCTTACCAAATAAACCGAATTTAAAACAAAAGAAAGTAGCGTAATAAAAACTATACCTAAAACTACTGCAATAATTATTAATTCCATGTTAACTCCTTAAATTTTGGATACAATTAAACAAACACCTTCAATGCGAATAATTCTTACAGAGACTCCTTGTAAAATTTCGCCACCTTTTACATCTCTTGCCATCCATATTTCACCGCCAACTTTAACAGCCCCAGAAACCTTCGGTTTAATATGCTTGACAACAATACCAACCTTACCAATTAAACCATAAACATTGGTTTGAATGTTTGGCGAAGTTAAATGCATCCAAGTAGATACAAAAAACTTTAAAATAAACATTGAAATTAAAGAAACAATTAAAAAAATAATAGTTTGATAAACAGAAGATTCAATCCAAAACGAACTACTTGCCGCGGCCAAACCACCTATAAAAAATGAAAGAAAATAAAAAAGCCCTGGAGCTTGCATCTCCATAAGTAAAAATAAAAAAGCTATTACAAGCCAAATCAACAAAAACTTCAACATAAACCTTATCCTTTCGATAGACATTGTTTAAAAGATAGCTTAAACTCAATTATACCGTCAAAAAGATTTTAACGAAAGCGCAATCTCATGAAAACAATCTGGCAAAAAAATTATTCAAATACATTTTTTTTATTTGTAATCGGTTTTTTTTCACCAATTGTAAACTGTGAAAATGCAGAACCAACACCAAATGAGCAACCTGTTTTAAATATTTTTATTCATGGCACCCTTATCGTTCAAAGTCACTTCAAATATCTCCGTAAAGATGCAGAAAGAAAAACAGGATTGCTGCCAGCATCATCTTTTAAAGAAAATTCAAAAAGACTAAAATTTGCCAAAGCTTTAAATGCTACTGATCCAAAAAAATACCCTCTTAACAGTTTTTACTTTTTTAACTGGTCTGGGCGACTCAGTTTTGCAGAACGAGAAAAATCAGCAGAACAACTTTATAACGAATTAATCAAACTTATCAAAAACTGTAAGGCCAATCCTATAATCAATATTTTTACTCACAGCCACGGCGGAAGCGTCGCCTTAGAACTAGCCAATATAAAAAACAACCAAAACCTAAAAATTAACCATCTCATTCTAATGGCCTGTCCAGTACAGGAATCAACAAAAAAACTCGTTCACAAAGAGATTTTTAAAAAAGTAACCTCACTTTACTCCTCAGACCTATTACAAATAATCGATCCACAAAGAATATATAAAAAGAACAAGGCCGAAAAAGGTAAAAAAATACCATGGTTTTCTGGTCGAACATTTGAGTCCAATGCAAAAGTATACAATGTTAAGGTCAAAATTAATGGTAAAGACCTTAAGCACAGAGATTTTTTGTATTCTCCATTCATAAATAAGCTCGAAAATATTTTAACGCAAATAAACACCAAAACACTTTCTGGCAAATACGATATAGAAATTAAAGCTTAAAAAATATTTTCCATCTGAAATTCCCCGGCAGCATGACCTTAAACCCCTTTGACTAATGCCACAAACCACATAAACTTAAAGCATAACATTGGCTTACAAGGAGGTATCATGCCAGGATTACTATTTAATTTACAAAAATTAATAGTCTTGATATTTGCTCTGATTTTCCCAGACAAATACCCGGATACCATCAATGTTTTTATACATGGCACCCAAATGAGCCGAATAATTTTTGGTAAATCTAAAAATAAACAAAAAGGTCTTGTCCATTATTCACAACTTCCTGCAAAAAATTTCCGCTTGCGCTTTCCAGCTATTTTAAATAAAAAATGTCCTGCAAATTATCCACTTTCAACCTTCTACATGTTCAACTGGTCAGGCAACCTACGATTTAAATCAAGAGAAAAAGCAGCTTTACAACTTTATAAAGAATTAGATGCGCTTGCTAAAAAGCATGAATTAAAATATAAAATCTACCCCAAAATACGCTTAATTACGCACAGTCATGGTGGAAATGTAGCGTTAAACTTAGCTAAAATAAAACCAACTAATGGCTGTCTAAAGATTCATGAAGCTATTCTTTTAGCGTGCCCCGTACAAGCAGAAACCAAAAGTTTTACACAAGATCCAATGTTTGAAAATATAATTTCAATTTATTCATCTTTGGATTGGATTCAAATCCTTGATCCTCAAGGTTTTTATGAAATAAGCAAGGGAAAAGGTGTTCCTTTTTTTTCAGAAAGAAAATTTAAGTCTACGGATAAACTTTGCAACATCAAAGTACGATTAAATAAAAAAGGATTAAAACATATTGATTTCCTGCGAACCAAATTCATCAATAAAATTCCAGAAATAATTGAACTCGCTTACAGCAAACGATCAAAAAAATTAGAAAACATAGATCTTTATTTAACATTAAATAAAAATGAAAAAAACTCTTTAGAGCAAGACGCAAAAGAACTTGCTCAAATCATAGCCGGACACTAAAAATAACAAAAAACAAGTGACTAAACGTTAAACAAACCTTCATTTTTCAATGAGGGTTTGTTTTTTATAGTATTTAATTAAAAATTAGTAAAAATAATATTCTATCTTGTATATTCTTTAACTAGAATGCGAATGTATAATTTAAATGAATTTAAAAACAAGTAGGGTGGGTATATTGATGAAGAATTTAATAAAATATTGGAAAATTAGCATTTACTTAATTATGTTTTCATGCCTAGCCAGCGAAGAAAATTCATTCAATAATTCAGGCCAAACATTAAAAGAATTTACAATTTATTCAGAAACAATAGAAATCCCAGCTGAACAAACATTAACCATTAATCTCCAACAAAAAGACTTTGCAACCCTAGAAACATTCGAAGAACAAATAAATAAAGCAACCAAAGAAAAACCTTTCTTTTTAGCCGAAGCAATTCTCGATGATCAAGATACGCAACCTCAATTTTATAACGCTGACTCACTAAAAAAGTGGCTCCAAAGACCGCAAACAGAAACCGACAATGGCTTTATCCCCAGAGATCCAAATACACTGTTCTGGATAACTCATATAAATATATACCAAATAATTGACCCTAAAGACTTAACTATAGAATTTATTGGAACCAAGAATATACCACAGCCAGATTACGACAGAAACGGCTTGACCTTAATAGCCCCAATATTGCCATCACCCCAAAGACTTAAAAAAATGATTAATAAATGCTACGCACAATTGGATAAACCAACCAGAAAAAACCGATCATATTCTGAACAAATAAATGAATCTAGACACAATCGTCACCAGGAAAATCAACAAAAGAAACACAATCAAAATCAAAAAAGAACCTGGCAAGATCAAAAACACTCTGCTCAGTCTAATTACGAAAATTATTAACTATTAACGATTTTTCGCACAACATCGCAAATATTCTTTGCATCAATTCCCTCATAATTCAAAAGTTCTTCTTGTGAACCAGACATTGGCAATTTATCAACCGCCAAAATCTCAATTTTAATTCCAGAATTTTTCAAAGCGCAACAAACAGACTCCCCAAGGCCACCGGCACGATAATGATCTTCAACAGTAATTATTTTGCCTCCAGACGCCAAACCTATCCTTAAAAGATCACTTTCATCAAGAGGTTTTACTGAAAATAAATCAACAACAGAAACATTTAAACCTTCTTTTTTTAAAACATCATAAGCCTTAAGTGCTTCAAAAACAGTTATTCCTGCGGCAACCAAACAAGCAATATCAGAGCCACTTTGTTTTAATATTTTACATTTACCAACTTCAAACCTTTCAGAATTTTCATAAATCACGGAGGTTGCTGATCGCGTCGTTCGCAGGTAAGAAATCCCTTTATTGTACTGTGCCATTAAAGACACGGCGTGATATGTGCTAACTGCATCACATGGGTACAAAATCATTGAGTTTGGAATAGAACGCATCATGGCAATATCTTCTAAACCCATTTGCGAAGGGCCATCTGAGCCAACAGAAACACCGGCATGAGAGCCAACAAGTTTAATGGTTGAACGCCCCATAGCAGCCATTCTGATTTGATCAAAAGATCTTGTTAAAAACGCCGCAAAAGTGGAAACAAAAGGAATTTTACCCACACCATTCATGCCTGTCGCCATACCAACCATATTTTGTTCAGCAATAAAACATTCGATAAATCTTTCTGGAAAATCTTTTTTAAAAAAATTTGTAAATGTCGAATTATTTACTTCTGCATCCAACGTAACAACTTGCAAATTATTTTTACCCAACTCAACCAAGGCCTCTCCAAAAGCAAACCGTGTTGCAATTTGTTCACCCAATTTATATTTTGAATTAGACAATGAATTTACCATCACAGATACATTTTTTGGCTCAGCAACAGAAACCAAACCCTTAGATTTCCAATCATAATCACCTTTAAATTCAGAAAATGGTTCAAATCTTTTTTTCAATTTATGTAAAATTTCATCAAGATCAGACTTTGCAAAAACCTTCCCATGGAAACCTAATTTGTTTTCAACAGATTCAACACCATAGCCTTTAATAGTTTTTGCAATAATTATTGAAGGTTTATTTTTTGAAATCTTCACTTCATTAAAAACATCTATCAACTCAGTAGTTCTATGACCATCAACAACAAAGGTTTCCCAACCAAATGCCTCAAATTTAGCAACATATTGACGAGTATCCCAACCTTCTAAAGTTTCTGTTGTCTGACCTAATCGATTACAATCCAAAATAGCAATTAAATTATCCAATTTATAATGCGCCGCAATTTCTGCAGCCTCCCAAATACTACCTTCTGCAACTTCACTATCACCCAAAAGCACATAAGCTTTACTATCTTTTTTATCAATTTTATCTGCCAAAGCCACTCCGGCACCAATTGAAAGGCCACAGCCTAAAGAACCGGTTGCAAATTTAACACGATCAAATCTGGGGGTAGGATGTCCTTCTAAAATTGAACCGAACTTGCGTAAAGAAAGTAAATCTTGCTCTGTTAAAACACCTAATTCTTTCCATACAGCATAGAGCAATGGAGCAGCATGCCCCTTAGACAAAATAAAATGGTCGTAGAAGAACGTTTTTGATTTTTCATCATCATAATGGCGCATTACATAAAAAAACAAAACTGCGAGCAAATCTGCCGCTGAAAGGCAAGAAGTTGGGTGCCCCGCACCAGCTTCAGTCGTTGATAAAATTGAATTAACTCGCAAATTATACGCTTTGTGCTTTAAAAAACTTCTCAAATCACTCACATTAAACTCCCTGTTTTTTAATTAAAATTTTAACAACCTTAAACAGGACTAAAAAATTGAGCAATACTTTCGAATAAAAAAAGCTCGAATTTGAACCCGAGCTTTTTTATTAAACAATCATTAAAATTTTAAATAGAATGCGGAGCAAACGATCGTATTTCTTCATGTAATTCACGTAACATTTCTTGCGACCAATTTCGTACATGCGATATAAAATTATATTCTTCAGACGTAAAACTCAATTTCTCATCACCCTCTTCATACAAATCATCTTTAAAATTATAAACTTCCAATCGAGCCTTGCCCTGTTGGTTAGATATTTGATTAGTTAAATTGATTAAATCATTTAAACAAAGTTTAACTAAATTGACCTGCTCAAAAGTCCCATCTATATAGTGAGAACAACTACTATTTGAAGCTAAATGCAATCTTTTTAAGGTACCATCAACTTTTAAACAAACATCTTTGTAACGTTTTTTCAAAAATCTAATAACTTCACAACCACCTTTTGAATAAGGCGGAGAATCATAAACAACATCAGGGTTTATTGGTATAGAAGAAACGCTTGTTCCACTACTCTTTACAGATTCTTGTTCAGTCTTAAAATCTATCATACAATCAATAAAATCAGGTCTAATTCTTGTAGGTGCGGACTTAGACCTTTCAGGAACAGCCTGCAGAATTAAACTTGAAAAAGCAACAATCATTGTTAAAATAAACTTATTATTCATTTTTACCTCCGCGAACAATTTAACTTTTAAAATAAAATGCCTTCAAAAAACAGCTATATTTATAATTTTACACTAAATTTTATTCGTGTACAGATGGTGGTCAATCTTTTTACACTTCCTATTCTAACTTTTTGGGGACTTCCAATTTCAATAATGTCCCCTATTGGTAATTTATTATTTGCACCAGCCTTAACAGCCTTTCTGCTAACATCAACCACAATCTTTTTTCTGGAAATTCTCCACCTACCAAACCAATGGGGTATTTATATCATTGAAAAAATTGTTTACATATGGACCAAAGGTTTAACTTTTGGAAGCAAATCTTGGCTTATAGGCTTCCCAGCACATTGTAAAATTATACTAATCAGCCTACCCTTTTTGGCATTAGCCATTCAAAACATCAGATGGGCTAATACTCTTGCAAAAAAGGTAATAGCTCTAACATCATTAAACATCGCGGCCATAATACTTTTAAAAATATTAGTTCCCTTTTTTAACCCAACTCAGGAATTTCAAATTTCCTGTGGAAAAGCATCGGCAAAAATCATTCACATCAACGGCCAAATTGCTTTAATTGATTGCAATGCCTTTTGCCAAAATAGTTGTACAGAATCCTGGATCGAATACACATTGCTTCCGGAAATAATAAAAAACACCGGATTAGCCAAGATTGACTATGTAATTTTAACAACACCCAGCAAAGCCTCATTAAAAAAATTAAAAATTCTTTGTCAAAAAATGAAAATTGGAAAAATTTATATACCTTTTGTTAAAAATAATTGGACAATTATCAACGAACTAAAGCAATTAGAAGAGGAAGCCAACAAAAATCAAATAGCATTACATTTTTTAAATAAATACCCTACCACCCTGAAATTAGACCACCAAAAAATCATAATAACACCCGGTGACAAAACAAAAATAAAAAATTTTATAGAATTTAGACCTGTCCATATTAGCCTATGCATTGACAAAGATAATATGACCCTTTATGATCTTTCTTATTCGGGAAGGTTAAAATGATGAAGTTAAAGAAATTTTTTTATCCAGTATTTTTAGCATCAATAGCATTTTTAACAATAAAATATCTGAAATCCGTGAGGAAACCTATGAGTAAACCTGTTCTTTTCATTGTGTCGAGTAAAGGGTATCAACCCATCGAATATTCAGTGCCAAAGCAGATGCTTGAACAAGCTGGCATAACAGTCGTAACAGGCAGCGATGCCGGCCCAATTGCAACATCGGCAGAAAAACCCAATGAACCAGGAACTGCTCAAACTACTGAAGTAAATATACTTCTTGCGGAAGTTAATCCCAAAAATTATGATGGAATTGTTTTTATTGGCGGCCCAGGAACAATGGAACATTTAGACAATGAAACAAGCTATAAAATCACTCAAGAAGCAAAACAAAACGGCATAGTCTTAGGCGCCATTTGCCTAGCACCTCGAGTTTTAGCTAAAGCTGGTGTATTGCGAGGCAAAAGAGCTACTGGCTGGAACGGCGACAATGAGCTTCCAAAAATTTTCGAAGAAAATAACGTCATATATAAAAACGATTCCGTTGCTGTCGATGGCAAAATAGTAACAGGGAGAGATCCCTCTTCAGCACAAGCGTTTGGTGAAAAACTACTCGAAGTTCTTTAAAAAAAATTCGATAATAAAAAGGTTTAGAAAAATTCTAAACCTTTTTATTTGTCCAAAAAAATCAATTTAACACATAGCCCTTTTTAATTTTAATTTAGCAAACCATAACTCAATTACAACCGTTAATATAAAGCAACTACAAAATTCAACACAAATTAATTGTCAAAAGAAAAACAATAATATAAATTTGATCACGTTTTATTAAACCCCATAATCCAAGGAGATTTCGTGAATAAAGGCTTATTTATAACATCAATCTTAGCAATTGCTACCATCACCGTTTTTTTTACACTCAAACAAGTTAATGCAAAAAAATCACCACAAATAATGATCTCAGAAAGTAATTATATAGAATTAAAAGGTAACGAAGACTTTGAAAAAGAAGTTGTAAACAGCACAGTTCCTGTCCTTGTTAAATTTCATGCCAATTGGTGTCCTCCATGCCAAATGATGCAAGAACCACTCAAAAACATCGCAAAAAAATATAATGGCGTATTCAAAATTGGTGTTATAGATGTAGATGCGCCAGAAAACCAACCGCTAGTAGAAAAATATAATATCAAAAGTATGCCAACAATGTTGTTTATTAAACCAAATGGAACTCAAGAAATAGAAATAAAAGAAACAATAATTGGAGCAACACCTCAAGAAACTCTTGAAGAAAAAATTCAAGAACACTTTAATTTAAGATAGCTCAACTCTACTGGACGCAATAAAAATATTTAAATATCAAAACACACTTCTTTGCGATAAATATTTAAAAACCCCCTGTTGTTCACAGGGGGTTTTAATTTGGAACTTATACGAAAAGGACTCGTCCTTCGATATTAAAAATCAGTGTTTTGAATTTTCGTATAAGTTTAACTTATTCAAAAATCTTTTTGCTCCGCATTTTTTTGACATCGCCTCTAATTTTTTTAAATTTCAAGCGAGCTTCTTTTTCATGTTTTGAAACTACGGTCTTCATTCTTTTTTTAGGAACATAAAGTCCTTTGCGTATTTCCTGCGCAAGCTTATCCAATGCTTCTTTTTTATTTTGCTGCTGACTACGGGAGGAACTACTCTGAATAACCAGCTCATTTTCTGTAGTAAGCCGCGACTTAAGATTTTCTAATAAACGTTGTTTTTGAATCTCATTCAAGACAGTTGAATTTATAACACTCCAGCGAACAGTTATTTTTGTGTCTGACTTATTAACATGTTGCCCACCTGGTCCACCAGATCTACTTGCGGTAACTTCAAGCTCATTTTCTGGTATCGTTATTCCATTTTTAATATGCAAACCTGTATCCATATAAAAATCTCTCTACTTTTTAATTAAAATAAATGCCTCAACATTATCCGGAAATAAGCTTATTGCATCTTTAAATTGCATACGGTTATCAAAAATACCCATAAAAAAATCTAACTGAAAAGGATTATCTATAAATGCCCCACCAGTATCAGCCAAAACACCAAGCTTAAGTTCCTCGATGCCTGTTTTTTTATTTTTAAATTTAATACAAATTAATTTTCCAAAACCCAATA
Source organism: candidate division TM6 bacterium GW2011_GWF2_32_72 (assembly GCA_000989525.1). Lineage (GTDB taxonomy): Bacteria > Babelota > Babeliae > Babelales > GWF2-32-72 > GWF2-32-72. The sequence goes on along the minus strand of LBON01000001.1, from coordinate 179,370 downwards.
CATTAACATCACCAGCAAAACAAGATTGTCCTCTTAATTCAATATCTGGTTTAGAAAAAACTTTCTTAGATTTTTCACCCATAACCTCTGAAAAAAACAAATATCGTTTTGATGGATCAGAAAAACCATTATCTCTTGCAACTTGAAACTTCCGTTCTTTGCCATCTGGCATAATCACAAAAATAGATCCTTGCATTAATGCTTCATGAAACCCATTTTTATCCAACCAAACCAATGGTTTTGTTAGCCCATTGTTCCAAAGAGCGCCCTTTAAAATTTGTGCCCTAGTATATTTAAAACGCAATAATTTATCTTTTTGTTCTTCGGCCTGCTCTTTACTCATTCCGTATTCATCAGAAGGAACTAAATATAATGGAAAATGAAACTTTTCTGTTTTAACAGAAGACCCCTTAACCTTAAAAATGGCGTACTGAGTTAATTTAATACTTTTATCTAAGATAGTTTTGGTACTTCCCCAGCCTACAGAACAAGGGTGACCCCATTTTATAAAATCAAAATGTTGTTTTAAAAAATCAGGATCATTTATTACATGAAACCCTCTCTTTTGACCAAGTTCGATAGTTGAAATTATAAATTGTAGAGTTTGTCTAAAATCATCTATGTCATAATTACCGCAGCTCAACAAACCGGTTAACATATCCCGTCTATTACTTTTTTCTTGAAAATCGATATATGCTAACGTTTCAAACCTAGATATATATTCTAATGTCCCTCTTGCTACAATTAATAAATCATCAGGGTTTGTAGAAATTTGTAAGTTACTAATATTAGGAGAAACTTTTAAAAAACTATTTTTATAAAAATTACAATTGAACTTTGATGCTTCAACAATAGAAAAACCACAGATTACGCCCAACACCAACAAACTTTTCTTCATAATCAACTCCTTTAAATAACATGATAATGCTATCATCAGGGTAAATTATTAATCAATAGTTAACGTCGAACAAATGAAAGATCTAATCAAAAAATTAAATAGCTTCAATCTTTTCTAAACCATCCAATAATTCAATCTCCACAGATTCAAGCTCAGATTCAACTGATGCAAAATCTTTAGACATCGCAACGGTCCAATTTTCAGCTAATTCTTTGGCCAGACGCTCTTTCTTTTTTTCCAAACTTTTTAATTTTTTTTCCAAATCTCGAATCTTATTTTTTAAATCTTTGCGTTGTTCTTTTTGTTCAGCAATAGATATTTCAACCTTTTTTTCTTTTTTTGAAAAAATTGTTGGGTCAATCTCTGTCGATAAAAGAGTTTGCTGCAAGGCGTAAATATAATCATCATAAGAACCTGAATACTTCACAACTCTTCCACCACCAACTTCAATTATGTCTGTAGCCAAAAGTCTTACAAATGTTCGATCGTGAGAAGTAAAAAAAACAGTTCCATCATATTTAGAAAGCGCATCAGCCAAGGCTTCAACTGTATCAAAATCTAAATGGTTTGTTGGTTCATCAAAAATTAAAACACTGCTTTTACTAAGCAACATGCCAGCAAGGCAAACACGGGCCTTTTCTCCACCACTAAGCACAGATATTTTTTTATCAACATCTTTACCTGAAAACAAAAAACTTCCTGCTACGTCTAAAATTTCTTGCTCAGAGACCGTTTTATCTGCCATAGACATAAGTTGCATCTTAACAGATGAATCACCTGCCAAAGATCTATAAACGTGTTGAGCATAATAGGCAATTGTTAATCGATGCCCCCATTTAAAAGACCCAAAAATTGGAGGCAATTCTCCTGCGATTGTTCGCAAAAAAGTTGTTTTTCCTTCACCATTATCACCCAAAATGGCAACTTTGGAACCCATAGTAATTTCAAAAGTAATATTTCTAGCAATTACTTTATCTGGGTAACCAATAGTCAACTTATCAACAATTAATGCAACGCCTTTTCTTTGTTCAATTTTTGGTAAAGTTATCTTGACCGTTTTTATTTGCTTTGGAACTTCTTTAACCATCAACTCTAATTTTTGAATCTGCTTAATTTTTGATTGCCCCTGCCTTGCCTTAGATGTTTTTGCCGCAAATTTATCAACAAAAACCTGAAGCTGCTTACGGCGTTGCTCCACGTTTTTATTAAAATTTAAGGCATGTTCAAGTTGTTGATTTTTATAATCCATAAATTGTTCAATGCCGCCTGGAAAAAGCTTTAAATCGCCCTCTTCCACTTCAAGGGTGTTGTCACAAGTTTTTTTTAAAAATTCTCTATCGTGAGAAACAATTAAATAAGACCCTTTAAAATCTCTTAAAAAGTTTTCAAGAAGCATCAATGTGCGTAAATCTAAATAGTTTGTAGGCTCATCCAATATCAAAAAATTCGGATCTGTTAATAACATTCCCGTCAACTTAACCCGAGTTTGATAACCTCCGGAAAGATTTTCAATCTTATTTTTTAACAAATCACCCAACTGAAAAGTATTTGCCATTTTGGAACATGACCATTCCGGCTGCCCAGAATATCGTTCTAAAAATTCCAGTACTGTCTCGCCGGACTTAAAGGGATTCCCCTGTTCTAAATAAGAGAGACGCAAACTAGCATGTTTTACAATTTGACCGTCATCAGGCTCTTCTTGACCAACAATCATTCGGCAAAGAGTAGACTTACCAGCACCATTTCTACCTATGACACCAATTTTTTGGCCTTCAAGAAATGAAACTGAAGCATTATTAAAAATAACCCTTGTCCCATAACTTTTTTGCAATTGCTTAATTTGAATCAATTGAGTCATAGATATATAGTCCAGTCAATCAACCAATTTAAGCTTTTTTCTAAATCTGCTAAATCATTAGAATACTTATCTTTCTCTTCTTCAGACCATGTTTCACAATTTTCTATACATTTTTTTAAAAGATTTCGTAACAACTCAAGATTTTTAAATTCTTCTTGAGTTATTATAATGCTTTGGCGACGAAGCGCATGATATTCTCTATCCCAACAGACCAACCAAAGTGATAAAAGTCTTTCTTGTGCTGAATAAAACTTACCCATATCAAAAGAATCTTTCAAAAAACATTGATTAAATTTATTGTTCAGTTTAACCAAATTTTGATTAAATTCTTCCTGTAAAATTTTTTCAATATCATCTATTTTTAAAGAAATGCCAGCCTCACAAGATGGAAACTCATATTTATCTATTTTAATTCTAGTCGTTAAAGGTTCGGATGCCAAACAACCACAAGTAGCAAAAAGAAGAAAAAGACATATTATTTTTTTCATAAAAACCTCAAGCAAAAAATTTGATAATAAATTAAAACAACTTTAAAAAGTATAAACATTTACAAAAAATTTCACAAAAAAAGCGCCGTATTTCTACGGCGCCATATAATTGCGATAATTAGTATGCTGCAAGTAGCAATGCCACAACAGACATTAATTTAATTAAAATATTAAGAGCAGGACCTGATGTATCTTTGAATGGATCACCCACTGTGTCGCCAGTTACAGCAGCTTTATGAGCATCTGAACCTTTGCCACCAAATTCACCGGATTCTATCAATTTCTTAGCATTATCCCATGCACCACCGCCGTTTGCCATCAATAAAGCTAGCAAAACACCAACAACTGTTGCACCTGCTAATAAACCACCAAGCGCAGCTGCACCCAATGTGAATTTAACAATAACTGGTGCCAAAATGGTTATTACACCTGGCAAAATCATTTCTCTTAATGATGCTTTAGTACTAATTTCAATACAACTCTTGTAATCTGGTTCGGCTTTGCCTTCCATTAATCCAGAAATTGTTTTGAATTGTCGTCTAACTTCCATAACCATTTTTAATGCTGCATCACCAACAGAACGCATAGTCAAAGCAGAAACTAACATTGGTATTGAGCCACCAATAAAAATACCCGCCATAACGAATGGATCTAAAATGTCTATAACAACCAAGCCTGCAACTTGTGCATATGCGGCAAAGAAAGCTAAAGCTGTCAAAAGAGCTGAGCCTATTGCAAAACCTTTACCAATAGCAGCTGTAGTGTTTCCAAGAGAATCTAGCTTATCTGTTATCTTTCTAACTGAAGGATCAAATCCAGACATTTCTGCAATACCACCAGCATTATCTGCTATTGGACCATATGCATCAACAGTCATAGTTATACCTGTAGTTGCAAGCATAGAAACTGCAGCCAAAGCAACACCAAACAATCCACCACCTTTTGTATAGGCAACCAAAACGGTTAATACTAAAACAATAGCAGGAAGGACTGTTGATTCCATACCTATGGAAAGACCATAAATAATATTTGTTGCTGCACCAGATTGAGATGCTCTTGCAAGATTTTCAACAGGAGATTTACCTGTGTAATATTCTGTTATTTCTCCAATAAGCAATCCAGCTACACAACCCAAAAAGATAGATATAAACAAGAAGGATTCAATATTTATAAAACTAATGTAAGCATAAGAGACAGCTAAAAACACACCTATTGCTATGTATGTAGCATACTTTAACATACTTGCAGGAGACAATTTTAAAAATGCATTAGAAAGCAAGCCAACTAAAGAACTACCTAAGCCAATGCCTGAAAGAACTATAGGTAAGCTTAAATACTTAAATGAAATTCCATAAACACCTAAACTCAAAATCATAGTGGAAACCATTGCACCAACATACGATTCAAAAATATCAGCGCCCATACCAGCAGTATCACCAACGCAGTCACCAACGTTATCAGCAATAACAGCTGGATTTCTTGGATCATCTTCAGGAATACCCGCTTCTAACTTACCAACCAAATCAGCACCAACGTCTGCGGCTTTGGTAAAAATACCACCACCAACACGAGCAAAAAAGGCAACCAAACTGGCTCCTAAAGAGAAGCTGGTTAATAAAACGTCAAATAATTCATGAGTAGAGAACATCCAGAAAACGGTACTTACACCAAGCAAACCAAAACTTGCAACGGAAAATCCCATTACGCCGCCACCAAAGAAAGCCATTAAAAAGGCTGAATGTTCGCCTTTTTCTCTGGCAGCCATTGTGGTACGTACGTTTGCTGAAGTTGCAGCCTTCATACCAATGAAACCTGTCAACATAGAAAAGAAAGAACCGCCAATAAAGCAAGCTGCCGCCCATGGATGAACAAAATAAGCCACAGCTAAGGCTATCAAAGCCACAACGGTAGCGATAATTTTATATTCCGCAGCAATAAAAGTCATAGCACCCAAAGAAATTGCATCCGCAATCTTCTGTGCTCGAGCATTTGTAACAGGGAAAGAACTTATCTTACGTAGCAAATAGGCAACAACACCTACTCCCAAAAAAGAAATCGCCAAAAACACAAGATAAAACTGATTTATCTGCATGTAGCTTCTCCAAGAAATTAGAGGGTTAAAATTAACGAAACAGTGTTTAGAATAATGATTTTCAGCCTCTTTGTAAAGGAAAACAACACAAAACTAATATTTAACTTTAGCTCCACAAAAATATACTGCCTTATATAATCCAGTTTGAAAAAAGAACTTGTATTAACTTTTTAAAATCAGTATATTCCAAAATATTTTTAATAGCCCTTTAAAAAAGGATGATTCAATGAAAAAAATATTCTTAACATTTTTAACTATTTTATTTATTTCACTAAACGCAACCAAGCTTCAAATTGTTGAAAATAGCACAATAACTGGAGAAAAATTAACTATAAAAATAGAACCAAATAAACTTAAAGATAATCCTTTTATAGAACGAATAACAAATTATGAAGATGATACAATCAAAGTCTTACCTTATGAAGTATCAAATCACGACAATTTAAAATGTGCTAAAATAGAAATATTCCATATAGATTTACAATATGCCTATTTAGTTGAATCCAAACACATCCCTGCTTACAGACCTCGATCATACGCAACATTAGCACAAGACGATTGGGCGCAGGCTCATGGTTATCCAAAAAATAAATAGACGCACAGATCAAATAATCTTAAATAAAAAACAAGGCGGAAATTATCCACCTTGTTTTTTACACTTTTTTAAATTCTACAAACTTTTTATGACTTGAACATCACTAAAAAAAGTTTTAACGCCTTTTATATCCTGATATTCATCTGGACCTTTTCCCAGCACAACCAAAATAGAATCTTCATTTGTTAAATCAAAAGCTTTTTGAATAGCTAGCTTACGGTCAAGTTCCGAATCAACTTTACAAAAAAAAGAAGAATCCATCCCTACAAGAATTTGATCTATAATCTCTTGCGGATCTTCTGATCTTGGATTATCTGATGTTAAGATTATATGATCTGCATATCGAGCAGCTGTTGCTCCCATTATCGGTCGTTTAGTTATATCTCTTTCTCCACCCGCCCCAAAAACAACAACTAAATTATTTGTGCATCTGCGCAAAGTGGAAAGAACAGCCTGAAAAGATGAGGGATTATGGGCATAATCAACAATTCCAACAGCCCCGTTTGAAAGTTCATATTTTTCTAATCTGCCGGGCACATTAGGCAAAGATCCAACAGCTTTTTGGCAAACATTCATAGAAACACCAAGCTCTTTGCACAGAGAAACGGCTCCCAATAAATTATAAACATTAAATTCACCAATAAGCACATCACAATTAAATTCTAAAGCATCCACAACGTTTCCAAAACTTATTTCAAATGCTAAAGATTTAAAATTGTTTTGCAGTATAACAGCGGTATAATCTGCTTCACCCTTCAAAGCAAACGTTTTTACATTTGGAAACTCAATGCGTAATTTATTACACCACTTATCGTCAGCATTAACAAAGGCAACAGCATCATTTTTTAATAATGAAAATATCTTTTTTTTAGCTTCAAAATATTCCTGCATAGATGGGTAAAACTCTGAATGCTCAAGTGAAAAATTTGTAAAAATAGCTCCATCAAACTGAATACCATGAACTCTATGCAAAGAAAATGCCTGTGCGGCTGTTTCCATAACTACATATTCAACACCAGCGCTAACACATTCACTTAAAAACATTTGTAAATAATCTGGTTGACGTGTTGTTAAATTCGTATTAAAAACATTATCCAAAATTTTATTTTGAACAGTTCCAAGCATTGCTGTTTTATAACCAGCTGCCTTTAGAATATGCTCTAAAACAAATGTGGTCGTTGTTTTTCCTTTAGTTCCTGTAATACCTAAAATTTTCAACTTATTAACCGGAAATCCGTAAGCCTCCGCACTAAGTTGCGCCAAGGCCAATCGAGCATCTGACACTTTTAAAACTTCGATGCTTGATTCTAAAATTAATTTTTCAACAGCAACATCCAAAATCGAATCTTCTTGAATCACAATTTTTTTGGCGCCTTTTTCGATAGCCAAAGATATAAAATCCATGCCATCTTTTTTTTGTCCTTTAATGGCGACAAAAATTGTGCCTGCCCCTACATTATCTGTATGGCAGGCAACTTTCCAAATGTTAGCTAATTTAAGCTTCATATTAAAAAATTAAATTAAAGTTGTGAATATTTTGACAATTTTTTTCTAATAGTTGGTAAGAAGTATACAACCGCATACAAGTTAACCAACACCATGCCCAAGGTAACAATATCAATTGCACCCCAAACAAGACCTATCTTTGCAATTGTTCCAGTGAACGTTAACGCTGCAAATATTAAAATAAATGCAAATCCAAATCGGCCATTTGTCAAAAACAACCAGTTTTCTTTAGCTATATACGCATAGTTTACAGTTACACCAATACCAAAACTGACCGCTGAAAATAAAACAAGCCAGCTACCCAAAAATCCAAAAGTTGTATCAAAAGCCGCGCTAGTTAAATCAATGCCTGTTAAACCACTATTCCAAACACCGCTTGAAATAATAGCCAAAGAAACCATTGAACCTATCAATATAGAACTAATAAATGTTGTTAACATACTCATAATGCCATCTTTAACTGGATTTGTACTTCCCGTAGAACCAAACAACAATGCAGAAATACCAAGACCAGATTCATGAGAAATTATTGATCGCGTAAAGGCTGCCTGCATTGCACTTGAAATAGATAGTCCAACGGCAGCACCTGTAACGGCTGATGGTGTAAAGGCACCCTTAAAAACTAAAATAATGGCGTCCCACAAAGATGCGTAATTATAAATTAAAACAATAGCAGTAGAAATTAAAAACACACCCACCTTAAAAGGAACAAGTTTGTCAGAAACCTCCAAGATTCTTTTTGATCCGCCAATCATAACATAGAATATAAATGCAGTGAGCACAATTGCCACTATCCATGGGCTTATTCCAAAGACCCTAAATAAGCTAGCCCCAATTGAGTTTGCTTGCATAGCATTACCGCTAAAAAAACCATAAAGCAAAACAAACACTGCAAAAATATATGGTAAAAAACTTTTACCAGGAACCATATTCAAGTAGACCATCGGCCCACCATTCATTCCTCTAAAAGAGGTTTTACCAATTACATCTGCACCTAAAAAGGTTTCTGCAAATCTAATTGCCATACCTAAAAAACCAGAAACAAAAATCCAAAACGCAGCACCAGGACCACCAACAGCAATAGCCATTGCTGTTCCAGCTATGCTTCCATTGCCGGTTGCCGCACCCAAAACATTTATAAATGCCTGTACGGAAGATAATTCACCTTTTACGGCACCAGTACTTTTTGGAGGGAATAAAACAAACTTACATGATTCAAAAAAATAACGAACTTGAACAAATCCAAGAACAAATGTTAGTAAAATGCCTATACAGAGGACAAAACAAACACCCCAAGGCCACCAAATAAGATTACTGAAATTTACAACTAGAGCATCCAAATTATTTAGGATATTCATAGGATTCCTTTGAGTTTGAAACAAATAAAGTTAGGCTTAAAAAACTAACACTGCTTTATAGTTTACAAGAAAAAAGACTATTATCAAAACAATTTATAGGAGAAAATATGAAAATTCTTGCCCTGGATCTTGGCGACAAATGGGTTGGCTCAGCGATGTCAGATACCCTTGGAATTCTTGCACGGCCACACCAAACAACAACCGCAAAAGAACTTATCCCTTTTTTACATAAAACAATTGCCGAATACTCTATAAAAACCATTGTTGTTGGATATCCAAAAACAATGAAAGGACTTGTTAGCGAACAAACTCAAAAAGTTATAGATCAAGTTGAAAACCTCAAAAAGCTTTTTCCAACAATTAAATGGGTTCTTTGGGATGAACGACTTACAAGCAAACAAGCCGACCAAATTAAAAGAGGAAAAAACAAAGAAGACAAAATAAAATCTCATTCATTAGCTGCGGCACTTGTTCTAGAAGGATTTTTAATGTATGCAAGAAATCAAAACATTGTTTAACTGTAAAACAAGTTGAACAGTCCTATTGACAATTAGACCAGTTGTAGCCTAGATTCTTAGAGTATTTATGTCTTCAGCAAAAAAGGAAGCGGTATGAAGTGTCGTAAATGTTCAGGCCTAATGGTTTTGCAAACATTTTTTGATCACTTCTTGAACTTTGAAGCATGGAAGTGTTTAAATTGCGGTAACATCATTGTAAAAAAAGAAAAAACATTAGAGTACGACGAATTTAGTCTTTTTTATCAACAACAAAAACATAATAAGGGCAGAAAGTAAAACCTTCTCATGACAAAGTTTCTAGTGATCAACCCAACACAAAACTCTACTGAGTTTGCAATTTTTTGTGATGACAAAATTCTACAAAAACATTCAGAATCCAAAACAAAATTAAGCAAAGATTTTTTTATAATTCTTGAAAATCTTTTTGCAAAAACAAATCTCAATTTTGAAAATTTAGATTTTATAGCGGTCAACCAAGGCCCCGGCCCATTTACAACATTGCGAGTAGTACTTGCATCAGTGAATGGTCTTTCTTTTGCATCCAAAATTCCACTAGTTGGAATTGATGGCATAAAAACATTGCTTGAAGAATTTAAAGATTCAAATTTTGCGACAAACATCGCGCTTTTAAATGCATTCGCTGACGATGTTTACTTTGCGATTGATTCTAATAATTCAGTTGATGCAGGATATGAAAATATTGACACATTCCTTAACGAATTAAAAAATAAGTTTTCAAACCCAATTAACTTTTTTGGCGCCGGCACAGAACTTTTTGCAGAAAAAATAAAAAACATTTTAGGCGACCAAGCTGTATTTGCAAAAAACGTGGCAATGAACTGTTCAATCGAAAGATTGGTCGAAAAAGCGCTTGAAAAGTTCACAGCAAATCAAACTAGCAACCAACTACTTCCCTTATATTTAAAAATCGGAAAATATAAGCCTTTAGTTGACTAGTCATTCACTTTTAAGTTTAAACTAAGGACTCTAATTAAAAGGAGCCCTTATGAAATTCAAAAACAGTATTTTTATATTTAGAAGAGACCTCAGATTATTTGATAACACAGGATTAAATGAGGCACTTAAACAATCTGAAAATGTTTTTCCGTGCTTTATTTACAATCCAATTCAAGTAACTGACAAAAACAAATTTAAAAGCAATAACTGCCTGCAATTTATGAATGAATCTCTTGATGATTTGGCCTCCCAGCTAAAAACAAATGGCTCAATTTTAAATTTATTGTACGGCCCAACAGAAAAAGTAATTACTGATTTAATAAAAAACAACAACATTGAAGCAATTTTTGTAAACAATGATTACACACCATTTTCAAAAAAACGCGACCAATCAATTGCCAAGCTTTGCAAAAAATTAAAAATTGAATTCTTTACATTTGAAGATGCCTTATTAAATCCACCAGAAAAAACCTTAAAAAAGGATAATAAACCATACACGGTATTTACACCGTACTGGCGCAACGCATCAAAGTTCACCGTTGAGACACCAATCAAAACTTTAAACTCAAAAAGCTTAGCAAAAGCAACCGCAAAAATTTCTGCAAGTTACAAAAAACTTTCATCCGTCCTTCGACAAGCTCAGGATGAGCGCAATAATGAGATAGCAACTCATGGTGGAAGAAAAAATTGCCTGGCTATTTTAAACAAAATTTCACAATTCAAAGATTATTCAAAAACTCATGACATACCATGCCTCAAAACAACAATGCTTTCTGCCCATAATAAATTTGGTACATGTTCAATTCGTGAAGTTTATCACAAATTGAAGGACGAACTTGGTCGCAACCATCCTATTTTACGTCAACTATACTGGAGAGATTTTTTCACCCAAATTACATATTTCTTTCCGCATGTTCTTGGTAAACCATTCAAAGAAAAATATTTAAAACTTAACTGGAAAAACAGTAAGCCAAATTTTAAAAAATGGTGTGAAGGCAAAACTGGATTTCCAATAGTTGATGCCGGAATGCATGAATTAAACACCACTGGATTTATGCATAATCGAGTTCGTATGATTACAGCTTCTTTTTTAATCAAAGATTTACACATCAATTGGCTTTGGGGTGAAAAATATTTTGCTCAAAATCTTGTGGATTACGACCCTGCCGTAAATAACGGCAACTGGCAATGGGTAGCTTCCACTGGTTGTGATGCCCAACCCTACTTTAGAATATTCAATCCTTGGAATCAGCAAAAAAGATTTGATCCTGGTTGCGAGTACATTAAAAAATGGATTCCTGAATTAAAAAATGTGCCGGCGCGAGATATTCACAACTGGCACAAAAAACATTCTGAATTTGATGTTAATTACCCGGCTCCGATGGTTGATCACAATATAGAAAGCGTGAAAACCAAAGAGTATTTTAAAAAATTAAAGTGATCGAACAACCCCAATTGCAACCGCCACAGCCTGGCATGCGCGCAAAATTGTTGGTGTAAGTTTACAAAAGATAAAGCCTTGTCCTTGGACGAGGCTTTTTTCTGAATCAGAAAGATCCCCTTCTGGTCCAATCAATAATGCGAGCTTTTGATCTTTGTCATGTGTTAGAACTTTTAACAAAGATTCACTCTCTGGTTCAAAGAATATCTTTTTATAATCTTTTAAAGACTCGCAAGCCTGTTGCAAAGAAATCGGAGCAAGAATCTTTGGATAAGCAAAGTTTTTAGATTGTTCAGCAGCAGCAATTGCTATTCGCTCAAGCCTTTCTAACTCTTTTTCATCGCCCCATTTACGTGCAACTTTTTCTGTGGCAATCAATTGAATTTCATTGGCGCCAATTTCTACCAAGGAATAAAGAGCCGTTTCCAGCGCCTCTTTTTTTAAAATTGGAAGTAAAAATTTTACGAATGGCTCAACAGTCTGATTTAGCTGTCTAGAAATAATAGATGATTCAAGAGATTTTTTTTCAATTTTATCAATCACGAATTCAACATTTTGCTCACGATTAAATAAAATAAAATGTTCGCCTTCTTGCAGACGAAGAACCTTTGTAATTCGATTTATTAAATCTTTGTCTTTTAGCGAAAGCTGCCCATTAGAAGAAGATTCTAACAATGCCTTTAATTCTTTAAAATATATGGCAAATATATGTGCATTATGCTCTTTATTCATTCTTTTTTCTCTTTAACTGTTTATTGTATTTAGCTAAAAACAAACTATTTTTTATTGCCAACAGTTTTTGAGCTAAATATGCTTTTACAATAATATATTTAAGAAAAACCTTTGATCCAATCTTTGCCATCAACAAATTTATTTTTGATGGCGCGGCATCAGTTTCTCCAAAATTTATAGAATCAATTTCTATAATATCATCAAAAGCATCTTCTATTTCTTCTTCTACAACCTCAATTACATCCTCTACAATATCTTCCGCTATATCTATCACTTCTCCAATAGTTGTCTCTGAATCATGACATGTTGTAACTTCAAATGTAGAAATATCTTCTTGTGTTTCCAAAGAGCTATTACAAGTATCACACGGTTTACCTGATTGATCGGAACAAAATATTTGTGAGCTCAATATTATTAATAACAAATATAACGATAACTTTTTCATTTACTTTTTCCTTAATTAGGATGTTAAAATTACTAATATTATTTAACATAAAGAATTCACTAAATAAATAAAGAAGGAAAATCATGAAAAAATTTCCACAAGCCTTAATCATATTAGATGGTTTTGGATATAGAAAAGAAACTAAATATAATGCAATAGCTCAAGCCCATAAACCCACAATTGATATGCTCATGGCAAATTATCCACACACAATAATTAAAGCTTCTGGCGAGGCTGTAGGACTTTTACCAGACAATATGGGCAACTCAGAAGTAGGCCACCGAACCATTGGGACAGGAAGAATAATTCAGCAACCCCTAACAACAATTCACAAAGCAATTGATGATAAAAGTTTTTTTGAAAAATCAATTTTAAAAAATGATTTAGAAAAAATTAAAGAACTTGGAACTACACTACACATCATGGGATTACTTTCAGATGCTGGCGTTCACGCGCACATAAAACACCTTTTTGCTTACCTTGATGCCGCTAAAACAGCAGGTCTTACAAAAATTATTGTTCACCCTTTTCTAGATGGCAGAGATATGCCACCAGAATCAGGAATAAAACTTCTAAAAAGTCTTAAAAACAAACTACGCGAACTTCAAGTTGGCAAAATTGGTTCGATTTGCGGAAGATTCTATGCAATGGATAGAGACAAAAATTGGATGCGAACCAAAGAAGCGTATGATCTTTTAACACAAAAACAATCCGAAAGTTTTTCTAATTGGAAAAAACACATTAAAAACTTTTATGATGAAGGCATAACCGACGAATTTATTCCACCCTTTCAAGTAGACCCAAGCAGCACAATCAAAAATCAAGATGGGATAATCTTTTTTAACTTTAGACCTGATAGAGCAAGACAATTAACAGCTGCCTTTGTTGACCCAAATTTTAATGAATTTCCAACCAAAAAACTTGAACTGGCTTTCTTTTTGGCAACTCGTAATTATTCATCAGAACTAAATTGTGATGTTTTATTTGAAGAAGAACCAGTAACAAAAAATACATTAATGGAAATTTTAAATGAGAATGGAATTTCAACATTCCGAATAGCAGAAACAGAAAAATATGCTCATATTACTTATTTTTTCAATGGAGGAAAGGAAACAACATTAAATCTTGAAGAACGCGTATTAATACCTTCCTTAGTTGCAAAAAATTATATTGAACATCCAGAAATGTCCGCAAAAAAAATTACTGCCGCCATTATTAACTCTCTTGAAAACAACCCTAAAGATTTTTATTTAATTAACTATGCTAATGCCGATATGGTTGGTCATTCTGGCAACATGGAAGCTACAATAAAAGCAATTGAATGTTTAGATAAACAAGTAAAACAACTGTATGAAGAAATTATAGAAAAACAAGACGGCACAATTTATTTAACAGCTGATCACGGTAATGCTGAAGAAATGTTTGATGAAACAACAAATCAACCAATTACTTCTCACACCAAAAACCCTGTCCCTTTTGTTTGGATAAATAAAAAACTAGAAGGTAAAACTGCAAACATTCCAGTTACTCAATTGAGTGAAATTGCTCCATTTGTACTGAAAGAAATTGGATTAAATGTGCCGGATGGAATGAAATAGTCCCTCAAGAACTTAATTGAGTCATGTTGATATTTTCCACATAAGCTTTAAATAAAAAAATCTAATAATGTAAAACAACTATTTTAAATTATACTCGCCGTTCTCTTGATTAAACGCAAAATTTAATTAAAATACAAAATAATAATTTAAAATTAGACTCCAAAACTACAGTGAGAATTATGAACAAAAAAACTTTATTTTTAATTTTATCCATGGCTACAACTAATATTTTTACTTCAGAACAAGTATCAGATACAGAACTAATAAAACAAATACTTCATGAACTTAAATTAAGTTTTGATGATTTTCAGCTAAACCTTTTGGCTTCCAGTTGTCGTACAATCGAAGCTTGTTTGACACAAAATCCTGGAGGAAAAAACTCTGAAATTTTCCAGGGCTATCCAAAAGACACCCAAGAAAAACATCTTCAAAAAATTGCTGGATTTTTCGCTTTGGTTGATCATAGAGAGAAATTTTTAACAACCTGGCGTGGTGAAAATGATGGTAGTAATCAAGCCTATTATTCAAAATTATTAAAAGAAATCGCCGATAAATTAGAAAAATACACAACACCGTAAAATCAACGAACAATACACCGCTGAACATTCTCAGAAATAAGTTTTTTAATCTCTTCAAATTCTGAATCTGAATAAGAGGTTTCATTCATAAAAGCAGGGTCGCAAGTTTTTGAAGGTATAAATTTTTGTAAGGCGTACAATCGTGCGCCTTTTATTTGACTTGTTAATTCTTCTATATCCGCCGGTGAAAGTTGAGATTTTACAATTGTTGTACGGAATTCATAATCAACGCCAGAAGACATTATTAAAGCTATACTCTGCTCAATACTATTAATAGGACATGAACGACTAACAATATCTTCATATCTGTGAAGCGGAGCCTTAATATCCATAGCTACGTAATCAATTAATTTTTGTTCAAACAAATTTAATAAAGTTTTTGGATTAGTACCATTTGAATCCAACTTCACTAAAAACCCCATTTTTTTAATACGTTTAATAAAATCAAAAAGACCCTGGTGAAGAGTTGGCTCTCCACCAGTTATTGTTACTGCATCAAGTTTATCTTTACGTGTTTCAAGAAATTCAAAAACATCTTCTACCGGAATAGTTGGGTGATTTTCAACCAAACCAAGCAATTCTGGATTATGACAATATCCACACCTAAAGTTGCACCCAACCGTAAAAACAATGGCACAAACCTTTCCAGGATAATCAATTAAAGAAGTTTTTTGCAATCCTCCAATTATCATGCAATAGTACCTGTTTTTCTCATTGGAAATTCAGCTTTTTTACCTTTATTCCATTGACTTATAGGGCGAATATAACCAACAACTCGTGAAAAGACTTCACATGTTTGACCACATTGGCCACAAGTATGATGTTCACCCTTCAAATAACCATGACTTGGACAAACACTAAACGTTGGTGTCAAAGTAAAATACGGAAGTTTATAATTCTCACAAACTTTTTTAACCATATTTTTTACAGTACTTATATCTCGGACCTGTTCACCTAAAAATAAATGAACTACCGTACCCCCTGTATACTTAGTTTGCATGTCATCTTGAAGATCTAACACCTCAAATAAATCATCAGTAAAATTAACGGGAAGCTGAGAAGAGTTTGTATAAAAAGGTTCTGCTCCAGCCTCAAACTCTGCTTGATTAGCACAAATAATATCCTTAAAACGAGCTTTGTCTTTTTGTGCAAGCCTGTAACAAGTACCTTCTGCTGGTGTTGCTTCCAAATTATAATTGTTACCCGTCTCTAATTGATATTCTTTTAATTTACTTCTCATAAATTCAAGAACTTTATTGGCAAATTCTATGCCTTCTTTTGATCCTACATTTTTTCCAATAAGATTAAGAACGGCCTCATTCATACCAATTAAACCAATTGTTGAAAAGTGATTTGCCCAATACCGACCATTGGCTTCTTTTATTTTTCTTAAATAAAATTTAGTGTAGGGATATAAGCCCTTATCCGTAAATTGCTCAACAACTTTACGTTTAATTTCTAAACTATTTCTTGCCACATCCATATGTTTTTCAAGCAACTCAAAAAATTCTTTTTCATTCGCCGCCTGATAACCAATTCGAGGCAAATTAATTGTCACAACACCAATTGAACCTGTTAATGGATGAGCACCAAACAAAGCACCTCCACGAACAGCCAAATCTTTTGTTTCAAGCCGCAAACGGCAACACATAGATCTTGCATCTTCTGGGTTCATGCTTGAATTAACAAAATTACTAAAATAAGGAATTCCATATTTAGCAGTCATTTCCCAAAGTAAATCTAAATTAGGATTATCCCAATCAAAATCTTTTGTAATATTGTAAGTTGGAATTGGAAAAGTAAATAATTGGCCTTGAGCATCACCAGCGAGCATAACTTCACAAAATGCCTTATTTATCATGTCTACTTCTTTTTGAAATTCTTTATAAGTTTCTTCCTTTAACTCACCACCAATAACAACTTGTTGATCTGCAAAAATCTTCGGTACAATCAAATCCATTGTTATATTTGTAAAAGGAGTCTGAAAACCAACACGAGTTGGCACGTTATTATTAAATAAAAATTCTTGTAGAGCCTGTTTTACTTCTTCATAGGAAAGATTGTCATAACGAATAAATGGCGCCAACAAAGTATCAAAATTAGAAAATGCCTGCGCACCTGCAGATTCACCTTGCAATGTATAAAAAAAGTTTACAATCTGACCAAGTGCTGTTCCCAAATGTTTTGGGGGCTTACAATGTAACTTGCCAGAAACACCAGTGAATCCGGACATCAAAAGATCATGTAAATCCCAGCCAACGCAATAACTAGAAAGACAATTTAAATCATGCAAATGAATATCTCCACTTTCATGCGACTCTCTAATTTCTTTTGGATAAAGTTTATTGATCCAATAAATTTTACTTAATTCGGATGCTAAATGATTATGAAGGCCCTGAAGAGAATAAGTCATGTTGCTATTTTCATTTACCTGCCAATCAATTTTTTCCAAATAACTATCTACCAAATCAACATCAGATCTTTTTGCAATATCACGCATTTTTGCATGTTGATCACGGTAAATAATATAAGCTTTGGCTGTTTTTCTATACTCAGAAGAAAGAAGAACATCTTCTACAACATCCTGAATTTGCTCAACAGTTGGAATTTTATCTTCAATAAAAACACTAGCAAGCTTTGTAACCAAATCGGCTAATTCACCCGCTACCTTACACCCAAACTCCCCTGTTGCGCATCCGGCTTTTTTGATGGCATTCTGTATTCTGCATTTTTTAAAGGCGACAATTCTACCGTCGCGCTTTTTTATCTCGTCAAACATTGAGACCTCTGCGCATAAAAATTAAATAATTAAAATTACTGATAAAAAACTAAAGTACTGATTCTTGAAGCCCAAGTAAACGAGTTTGTAAAATTGATATCTAAGAGAATAGAGAGCCCTATATTTTAAAAAAAATAATTATCTACAGAATTAAAATTTTTCATAAAAATAAATTGTAACTTATAAAAACTTCAAGTTTTTGAGGAAGTTTTGGAGTTTTAAAAAATATTTATTTTTTAATTAAAAAGATTGCTATTCTGTTAGAAATAAAAAAAGCTAATCATAAAAATATTTAAACCTAACATTGTAGCAGTTTTGTAAGTACATCAAATTAGAAAGAAAAGGATAGTTATGAAAAACGTTTTTATTAAAGACACTCAAATATTTGAATTAATAAAACAAGAAGAACAAAGACAACAAGGTACAATCAATCTAATTGCTTCAGAAAATTACTGCCCAAAAGAAGTTAGAGAGGCTTCGGCCTCAGTGTTAACCAATAAATATGCTGAAGGATACCCTGGAAAAAGATATTATGCTGGTTGTGAAATTATTGATCAAGTTGAAACTTTGGCAATTGAACGTTGCAAAAAACTTTTTAACGCCGAACATGCAAATGTACAACCTCATGCAGGGTCACAAGCAAATATGGCTGCCTACTTTGCCTTAATAAATGAAGGCGACACAATTATGGGCATGAGCCTTGCTGAAGGGGGTCATTTAACTCATGGACACAATGTTAGTTTTTCTGGAAAACTTTATAAAAGTATTCAATACAAAGTTAATAAAGAAACTGGCTTGCTTGATTACGAAGAAATTGAAAAATTAGCTAAAGAACATAAACCAAAATTAATAATTTGTGGAGCTTCCGCCTACTCCAGAACAATTGACTTTGAAAAATTCAGTAAAATTGCAAAATCTGTTGGGGCCTTATTAATGGCAGACATTGCTCACATTGCAGGACTTATTGTAGCCGGTCAACATCCCAATCCATTTCCGCATGCAGATATTGTCACAAGCACAACACACAAAACATTACGTGGACCACGCGGTGGATTGATTATGTGTAAAAAAGAATTTACCGAAAATATAGATAAAGCAATCATACCTGGTTTACAAGGTGGACCTTTTGAAAATATTATCGCTGCAAAAGCCGTTTGCTTTTTCTTAGCCTCTCAACCAGAATTTATTGAATATCAAAAACAAGTAATTGTAAATGCAAAAACAATGGTCACTGAATTTGAAAAGCTTAATTACAACATAGTCAGCGGAGGTACAGACAACCACTTATTTATTCTAGACCTTCGTAACAAAAAAATTACAGGCAAAACAGCTCAAACAGCTCTTGCACATGCCGGAATAACAACAAGCCGCAGCTGCATTCCATTCGACCCGGAAAAACCATGGATAACAAGTGGTGTGCGACTTGGAACTCCCGCAATTACAACACGCGGATTTAAAGAACAAGATTGTATAAAAGTTGTGCACATGATTGATCAAGTATTGATGAATACTGACAATGAAACTGTATTAAATAAAATTAAAAGTGAAATTGAAAAGTTGGTAAGCAATTTTTCACTAGATATTTAATTTATTTATTTTCAACACTAAAAAATTGATTTTAAATATCAAAAGAAGACTCGATCCTGAGCTAGTCGAAGGATCGAGTCCTTTAAATAATTTTCGTATAAGCTTTAAGAAAACTAACCCCAATAAAATTCTTTCAAACCCCGCCAATATCCAACAAAATAATCCGTTTCCCGTTTGAAGGCCGCTTCACAAAACATGCCGAACAAGGTCCAAGTGTATCCCAGAATGCGTAAACGATTTTGTGGATAAAAGTTTTTAAAGAAAAGATATGAATAATTTCTGATTTCTATTTTTTTTAAATCAACCAACCTGTCACGACCAGCGGGACTGTGGTAATGATACAAACGAGCTGTTGGAATATAACAAAGCGGAAATTTGTTAGAAACTCGTTTTGAAAGGTCACAATCTTCCATAAATGAATAATCACGCAAAGATTCATCAAATCTTTCATCTTTTAGAGCTGCGGCCTTAAAAAACATACAGCAACCGCCAACACACTCAATCTGTTTAAAGTTTTTAGTACCGTAAGCGTGAGTAGACATGCCCGAAAATAAAAATGCTCCATGTGATTGATCCTGATGCAACATAAAAAACTTACGTATCAAACCTGAAAGTTTACTGGAAACGGGATGATTAATTGCATCACCCTGCCCACCAAAATATTGTGGATGCTTTTCTAAAGTTTTAACAACCTGCTCGATATAATCCGGAAGCAACTCAACGTCATCGTCAAAAAATAACAATAATTCTGAACTGGCAAGATTAATACCAACATTACGCTGATAGGCAGCACCCCTTGGTGTATGTTTATAAATCAATTTAGAAGACGTAAAAAAATTCTTATTAAATCTTTGTGTAAATTCTTCGTAATGCATCAACCAAGTGTCGCTGCTGTCTATAATAATAACCTCATTAGGCAAAAGCGTTTGAAGAACCAATGAATCAAGCATTGTAACAATATCTTTCAGCCGATTTCTAGTTGCTACAATCACACTTGTTGTCAACATATGAAGCCTCCTAAAAAATCAAAAAACAATTAAATGCTAATGTAAGCAAAAAGATCGATATGGTCAAATCATACAATATATCAACATGCTTGAAAAAAAATTTATTCGTGTATAAGATTTGGCCAACATTTTTTTAACGAACTAAACAAAAAGGAGTTAAAATGAAAAAAAATGATGCAATTTTAAAACACAATTATTCCAGGCTTTATTGGATTTTACCACCAGCTTTACTTGCAACTTTATCCTATGCCTTTTATTATCCTTCTCTTAATTATGCATTCCAGTTTGACGATCTAGCGAATATTGTAAAAATGTTTGGCATCAGACATGAAACATTTAAACATCTTTTTTTCACAGGCACAAGATGGATAAGTTACTGGATAAATGCAACAGCCTATGGCTTGGATAAATTTAATCCTTTTTACTTTCGGCTTATTAATGTTTCCATTCATACCGCAACAGGTTTATTAATTTTTTATGTTATTTACTCAGCTCTTAAAAATTTAAGGAAAGAAAGTTTCTTTAAAGCTTATTCTGGAATAATTGCATTTGTAACAGCCGGACTTTTTTTATTACACCCAGTGCAAACACAAACAATCTCTTACGTGATCCAAGGACAACTTGAAGGAATGGCAACATTAACAATAATTCTCATGATCTTTTGTTTCATGAAGGCCTTTCAAACACAAAATTCAATAATCAAATACTTTTTAATTGCAATGACTTGGATTCTAGGAGTTCTCTCCAGTGGAACCAAAGAAATTGCTATTATATCCCCTGTTTTAATATTAATTTTTGACTGGTTTTTTATTGCTCAGGGTGACGTTAAATCTCTCAAAAAAAGGTGGTGGGCACATCTAGGTAATTTTACAATAGTATTTAGTGCTTATTTGTATTTAATGAAAGCACACTTCTTTAAAGATGCTCTTGGTCTAAAAATAAATGCTCGAAATAATATTGGAAACATAATTACAGAGAATCCAGGCGATAAAATAGAACCCCTACATTACCTTATTTCAGAATTCAAAGTAATCCTACACTACTTATTTATGTTTATTTGGCCATTTAACATTTCTATTGAATATGATTGGATGCTTGCAAAAGGCTTTTTTGCACTCGACAGCTTTCTCCCATTCTGCGGACTTTGCGCAATTGGCTTTACAATTTTTAAATTACTTCAAAAAAATATTGCTAATCCTATTGCATTTGGTTTTTTATGGTTCTTTGCTGCAATAGCTCCGCGCTCAACAATAATTCCATCCTGTGAAATGGCTGTTGATTACAAAACTTACGTTGCATCATTTGGTTGGCTATTTGTTTTAGCATGCGCAATTGTTTGGCTCTCGTCATGGTTAATTCAAAAAATTAAATTTTCAAATCAAAATTTTTTAATGCATCATGCTGCAACAGCGGCGGTTTTATTATTAGCTGGAACCTGCACAATACAACAAAACAAAACATGGCGCTCTGGCCTTGAATTTTGGGGAAACATGATAAAACAAGCTCCGGGAAAAGCTAGGGCTTACAATAACTATGGTGTTGAACTCGCACAACTACAAAGACACACTGAAGCAATTCCATATTTTAAAAAAGCTGTTCAAATGGATAAAATTTATCCAGATCCGTACAACAATCTTGCTGTTTCTTATTCTTCTACCGGAAAACTAGATGAAGCCATTAATGCAATTCAAAATTGCCTAAAAATAAATCCTAGGTCACCCGAAGGATACAACAATATTGCATCACTTTTAATACAAAAAAATGAACTCGAAAAAGCTGAAGTCGCACTAAAAAATGCCTTGTTATTAAGACCTCATTATGGCCGAGCAATGTTCAATTATGGCAGATTAAGGTTGATGCAAAACAAAACTGAAGATGCCAAAGAACTATTTAGAAAATGTTGCATGGAAGGTGATTTGGATAATGCGATGGAAGGTTTTGCTGCTTACGGAACAACTTGTTTAAACTTAAAAGATTACGATCAAGCAATATTTGCATTAAACGAAGCTCTTAAATACAGCCCTCGACAACCTAATTTAAATTACAACCTAGGGAATGCTTATTTTTTCAAACAAGAATATCAAAAAGCAATTGAATATTTTGACAAAGAACTATCACTTAATCCAAATGATGTTCGATGCTTATTCAACAAAGGCGAAACTCTTTTTACTCTTAATAAATATGAAGATGCTGCTAAACTCTTTAACAACAACCAGGTCAAGAATTTTTTTCCACACGCATTAATTCGACTTGCAGCATGTAATGAAAAACAAGGTAAAATACTTGAAAGTCGCAAATGCTTAGAAGAATGCATAACAACAAAAAAAGATGCAAAAATTATAGCCATGGCTCAAAATTATTTAAATCAGTTACATAAGGTCTATCCTATACTTAACAACATCAAGGTTGTGGAAAATACTGATTCTAAAAGAGATATAGCTTAACCTTCGAGGAATTTTATTAAATGATAACAGACAACATAACATTCCTAATACTCATACTATTAGGAACAATACATGGGGCAATAATTGTCGCATTTATTTATTTTATATTTAAAAAGATCAAACGACGACAACTGGTTATACAAGAAATGTTACAAAATCAAATAATTAAAACAGAATTTCCAAACTTAAAGCTATATAATACCGAGGAGACACTAGATAAAATCAAACAAATTATACTTAACAAAAAAAAGGGAGCCTATTTAAGATTTGGTGATGGTGACATTTTACTTGCTCATGGAATTAAAGATTTATATCAAATACCTAATCTAGAATTACAATCAGAAATGCAAGAAACCCTACAATTGAATGATACTAATATTCTTAAAACACTGCCTTTACAATGCCCGGAGCTTAAAAGTTTAGAAAAGGGAATGTATCCGGGAAATGGCTCAAGACCATATGAAAGATGCTTTGAATTGCTAACAAAAGCTCGCCCTTTTTGGGGTGAAGTAACGGATGTCTACTCGCCAATGGCCCTTATATTTGCAGCAACCAGTAGAGTCTCTGAATGCATAAATTTTTTAAAATTTTTAAAACAATCTAACTGCGCTATACTTATTGGTAATAAAAATATTCCGCAAGAACTCATCGAA
Organism: candidate division TM6 bacterium GW2011_GWF2_32_72; assembly: GCA_000989525.1. Classification (GTDB taxonomy): domain Bacteria; phylum Babelota; class Babeliae; order Babelales; family GWF2-32-72; genus GWF2-32-72. The sequence continues at coordinate 155,836 of LBON01000001.1, read as the reverse complement.
CTGCTTTTTGGAAAAAACTGCCACTTTATACCTACACCTAGCAGCAACTCATATTCATCCATAAATCAAATCGAAATAGCCGCAATACAAAATTTAAATAAAAACAATGATTATAAAATTGTTGTAATTTCCATGGGTTGTTCTGGAAGACCGCTAGCAAAAAGACTTTGGAAAAAAGTTGATAACATATTCATTTTTGATTTTGGATCATTAATGGACGCCCTCTGTGGTCAAGACACTCGATATTGGCACAAACATATGGATTTCAACTATTTTAAAAAGTTTCGCGAACAATTAAAAAAAGAACTTTGCTAAATTAAATCTTTCGATAAATTTCATCGCAAGCTATTCTAGAAACTAGTTCATAACCTTGACCCATCAAGTAATCTTTGATGCGAGAATCTTTGTAATTATTTTCTACATCAATAACATCTATAAAAACATCATCAAAATTAATACCTTTTAGCACATCTAACTCTCCACCTTCTATATCGAGACTTAAGTAATCTACCCTAGCAAAATTATTTTCTTTTAAAAGATCATTCAATCGACGACATTTAGTTTTTATTTTTTTACTTGCGCCTCCATAATTTTCCAACTCTGTTTCTATTCTTTGAAGATGTCTTGAATCATAACTTTTTACAATTCCACTCAAGTCTTGAGAATAACCATCTATTTCTAAAAACTCCGTCTCACCATTAAAATCTGTTATACAACCATTAAAACAAACACAATTCCTTTTATCAGAAAGTTTGTTAAAAACAGAACCACGCGGCTCGGCGCAAATACCCTTCCAGCCCAACGATTTTTCAAAAAAGAATGTATTACTTATAGTCTCACCATCTGTGGCACCAATGTCTACAAAAACACCGTCGCTTTTATTTTTAAAAAATGTTTCATAAACAAATCTATCCTGCCCATATTGACTTCTATAAGCACCTTGAAAGCTAGCTCGATTAATTTTAATAACCTCATCCTTTAATCTATTAATCAACTGTAGCTCAGACTTTTGAAAAACTTTTTGAATATTTAAATTAAAATCTAAACTCTCAATAACAAGATTTGCAAACCAAATCCAAGAAAAAAACTTAGATTTATCGGATTCAATAAAATTTTTAATATTCTTTAAATATAACTCATATTCATTTTGGGACATTGACGAAATATAATTATGCAATTCCTCGAGGGACTGAAAATCATTTCTAGAAATAAAACATTCTTGGGGCACATAATCTTGAACATTCAAAGCTCCAAGGTAGATAGGAACAACACCTGCAACAAAAGAATCAAAAAGTTTTTCTGAAACATACCCCTTTTCATCTTTTATGTTTTCATAACAATAATTAAATTTATAATTTTTTAAGGTTTCTATTTTATCTACAACACTACCTTTATAATTTTTATAACCACATCTCTCCCACCCACGACCATATAAATCAAAATCATTCCCCGACTTATTTTCATAAAAGTCTATAACTGTCTTTCGTTCAGAATAAAGTTCATTTTCATGATTGGAAGTCTTATTATAAGCAACCATCGCACAAAGCTTTTTTTCTATAAAATTTAATTCTGAATTAACATTTAAATCTGGCTGTGGATAAAAAAACTTAAAATATTTTTTATTGTCAACAAGGTCATCGTTCCATGTAAATACTTTTGAAAATGGCTCATGAAAAGCTACGTCATAATTTTCAGGCTTAACAGAAGGTGGCTCCCACAAAAAAAGAATGTTTTTATTTTTACTTCTATTGGCTAATTTTTTCAAATTATCTTTACTAGGAACATCAAAACAAAAAAGAAACATATTTCTAGGAAGCAAAGAAAAACTCGCGACCCTTTCTAACGCAATGCCGGCTGCATTCAAACGCTGCATTAAAAAGAACATAGTTCTTTCTCCCGTTCCGCCGCTAGAAGAAACTTTATAAAAATCCCCAAAACTTCCTCCCCAAAAATAAATGGTCTGTTTGGTTAACCGCATCTTAAAAATAAATTTAAGAATATGATTAATTCTTTTCCATACTAAATCTGGATTTTTAACTGCCGTAATAGCTTTTCTTAAATATTTGTTCATGACTACTCCCTTGAAAAATAAAACATAGTACGACATTCTACAAAAAAGGTTTTATTTTTACGAATATAAAATTTATAATTTTTTACTACCAATCAAAACCAAAGGAAAACATAATGAATACAAAAAAATATTATATAATTTTAGGTGTATTATTATGCTTAAGTCTTCTGAAAAACTATCATCAATCACAAGTATCAATTTCTAAACCAAAAATAATTACAATTCTTTCAAAACCAAAACAACAAAACGGCCCTCAAGTAGTTACAGATTCTTTAATCAGAGGACTAAAAAAATTAAATATCCCATTCAATCTTAATCCAGAGATAAATTCGGATATAGGCGACACTGTAATAACCCAAAACAGTTTGCATACACTTCACCAAATGATTAAACAAAAAAGGAATGGCCAAATTAAAAAACTCATCGTGGGACCCAATACAGCATTAAAAAGCTTTGAAGCATTAAAAGCGCCAGAAATAGATCTTTATCTAGTTCCATGTCAATGGGTCAAAGATGGTATCGTAAAAAAATATCCTGAACTTGAAAGTAAAATAAAAGTTTGGCCATCCAGCATAAATTTAGATAACAACCCATCACCAAATCTAAACAAAGAAAAACTAGCCCTAATTTATTGGAAAACTGAAGGGAAAGAATTTTGCGATCGAGTAAAAGACGTTTTAGAAAAAAATGGATGGAAAACAAATATTATCAAATACGGCCATTATAAATTGAATGACTACCTTAATCTATTAAACAAATGTAGCATAGCCGTTTTTTTAAGTGGTTCGGAATCACAAGGCTTGGCGCTTGCAGAAAGTTGGTCAAAAAATGTCCCCACTCTGGTATGGGATAAAAGTACAATAATAACTTTCAATGAGATTGAATTCAAAACATCTTCTTGCCCATATCTTACCGAATCAACGGGTAAACAATGGCAAAGTTTAGATGAATTAGAAGATATTTTAAAAAATTTGAATCTTAAACAATTTTCACCTAGAAAATGGTTGGAAGAAAATCTATCTGATGAAGCATCTACTCAACAACTAATTAATCTAATTAAAAATTAGAATTCTCCATCCATAAAGAACAAATTTATCCCAAAAGATTTTCTTGAAATTAAAAAAAATAGCCCCAGCAAACATGAAAGAGGCCCTACCCATAACCAATAACCAAACTGATTCAAAAGAAAAAACTTAATTGATTCAGGAATAGTAAACATAATAAATTTATTGACTACAAGGTATGCCGCACCAAATAGTAATGCCCCCAAAAGCATCTGTAATGAAACTTTAAAAAGAAATCTACTCAAACTTTTAATATTAAAAGTCACCCCAAATTTAGATTGAAGTAAAAACACCAAAATCAAAGTTTGTGAAGTTTGAGAAACAGTTGTCGCGAAAGTCAAACCCATTGCGCCATAGTTTTTTACAAGTAAATTATTTAATAACACATTAATAAATAACGTTGACAAGCCAGAAATGGTGATAATATAATTTTGATTTTTTGAATAATAAATATTGGCAACAATTTTTTGTAAAGCTAATGCAAAAATCCCTATAGCTAACGTTTTAAATATCATCCCAGCTTCTACGGCCTGCTCCAAAGTAAATCTTTTTGAAACCAACATTGTTGTAAAAAACTTTTCCGCAAAAACAAAGAAAAAAAGAGTCATCGGTAATGTAACCCAAAGAATTAATTTAAATGATTCTTGAACCAAAAAACTAAGCTCTTCCTCATCCTCCAATGCAACCCTGGAAAAAGAAGGAAGCATAATTGTTGCAAAAGATGATGCAAAAACGGTTAATGGCAGATCCACAAATTTATTTGCATAACTTATCAAAGAAACTGACCCAGCCTGGAGATAAGAAGCAAACCTTGTATCAATCAGAAAATTAAATTGACCAATGCTTGCCCCTATTACACTTGGCCAAAAAACATTTATAACGGTTTTAAAATTATTAAAAACTCTCCTATTAATACAACAAAAAATAAAACCCTGCTTAAAATACATAATCAAATGTAAAATAAATTGAACAATAACACCTGCAACCAAAAAAACACATAATAAATTTATAGAAAGCGCCATTGGAATTAAAAAATACGAATTACAAAAATAAGCTCCAAAAATTCCAACTAAAAAAAATATATTCAAAATAGTCGGAGACATTGCTGGAACAGTAAAATGATTAACTGAATGCAAAGCTGTAGTCAAAATGGCATTTGCTGTTATAAAAAAAATCATTGGCATAAGCAATCTAAAAAACGGAATAGCTAGAGCTATTGTTTCAGGAGAAAATCCAGGCTGAAAAACAAAAATAATTTGTGGCGCAAACCAAATCCCCAAACCACAAACAAAAAAAATAACCGATTCAAAAAAAAACAATAGTAAAGAGATCAAGCCACATGCTATTTTTTTATCACCCGCACTAACCAAACGAACAATCGTCGGCAAAGATGAGACACCTAAGGCTCCATCTGCAAAAACAGAACGCAATGAATTTATCAAATTAAAGGCTGTAAAAAACGCATCAGAAAAAACACCCGCACCTATAAACCGAGCTAATAAAAGCTCCCTCAAGCCTCCCAAAAACTTACTTAAAAAAGCCCAAACTCCAAGTTCAATCGTTTTGTTTTTCACAGATGACATAATGCGTCCCTACCTATTAATAAAGTCAAACTTACATTCCATATGCGGCGACTTATTCTTAATTTTAAAAAAGGGTTCTATATTTATTTTTTTACTCGCTTGAAATAATAACAACAACTCTTTTGTAGAAATTGATTCTGAATACCTATTTAATTGCTCATTCTGAACTAAATTTGCGGGAATATTTATAATTTTAGACTCTTCAAGAAATAAGCCGTAACTGCTTTTATTTATAAAACGAGCACCTTTTGACCATGCAGCTTCCAAAGAGTTTGGGGTATCCCAAGGCATTAAAAATAACTTTAAAGCAATATCTTTCTTTCTATACAAAGTCATATCAACTGTATTTGGATAACACCAGTCTCCCGCGCCAGAGAAAATACGGTATTTAAATATACCAGGAGCAACCTCTTCATGTTGAGGAATACCTGTTATTATATTGCATGAATAACTTTCTGTTATATTTTTTCCCAAACGCAAATAAAAACCATAGGCTTTGTTTTCTATTAAGACGCATACACATTTTTTTAAATCAATAAAATCCTTAATAATAATATCATCAACCGCAAAGATCACATTATTCGAATCTTTTTGAAAAAAAGCCTTAGCTGTCCAATGTTTAAAATCTGATTTATTTTTTTGTTTACAAAATATCACATTGCTAAAATCATGCTTTACACAATCGTAACCCTGATCAAACTCTAAATCACTAGATCGATAGATTATATAAATATTATTTAGACCTAAAACATATTTTTCTACAGATTCCAAAAATGCATAAAGCTGAATTGGACGATCATAAGAAAAAACAATTAAATCCGTTTTCTGATTGAAATTTTTTCTAAAGAAAAAATTGATCAAAAGCTCCGCTAGAAAAAACATAAAATCCTCAAAAACTATTTTTTAATAGCCTCAACAAAAAAACCCGTCGTAAATGTATCAATAAACTTTTTCTTCTCTAATTTTTCTAAATAATTAGGCATCCATATTCCAAATAAATAATATTTTAGATCAAAGTCTTTATCCTGAAGTTTTTCATCAGCCTTTATGTAATGGGCTACACGATTGGTCTCCATAGCCATAAACTTAAAATACCCTTTATTTGGAGTTAATTCTGCTATTGAAAGCCCAAATTCAGCGCAAAAATGCTTATACCAAGCCGGTGCAAATCCACTATAATAATGGAAGGGTAGCTGATGCTGTCCAGCGGTAAAAGGCGCCGTAAGAAAAAGCCTTCCACCAGGTTTTAAAATTCGAGCCATTTCTTGCAACGCATCAATAGGCATTGGCACGTGCTCTAAAACCTCTGTACATAAAATCACATCAAAAGAGCTATCTTTCACAGGTATACTGCAAATGTCAGAAACATAATCTATATGACCATATTCTTTAGCATCCAACTTTGGACCCTCATATTTTTTGAAGTCATGAGTCCTATATTCGCAATGTTTAAATAAATTTTTATATGGGCACGTTCCGGCCCCAACATCCAAAACTTTTGCCCCGGCAGAAATAGTAAAAGTTTTTTGTTCAACCCATTTATCTCTGTCCTTCTGGCTATACGCTACAATCTTTCTAGTTGTTTCTTCCTCTGTGTTTCTTTTCAAAAAACCATGTGTTCTATCCCAAAAAACCATCGGTTTTAAAAAAAACGATGAAAAAAATGAACGAGATAAACGACTTGCTAAAGAATAAATTTTCATAAACAACACCCTACTTTAAGAAATTTATCTATAAAATTTTAAAAATAATTTCATAGCATCACACAAATCTATACATAAGTCTAGACAGCTAAATCTTCGTTGCATTCTTACATTTAATATTGTCTTTAAAGAATTAAATTAGTAAAATTTCATAGAATTTTTTATTTTCAAAAGAAGAGGAACCTGTAATGAAAAAACTACTTTATATCACCTTGCTAATTTCAACAATGATAATAAAAACACTCGATCAAAAAGATCTCCCTGAGCCATACGCTTCAATTAAGCTACTTCCATATAACATGCAAAGCTTTTTTGGCGAATTCTGTGCAAACTCAATCAAAAAAATTATTGATGAAATTAAACCCAAAATAGCATTAGAAGTTGGCTCTTGGCATGGGGCTTCCGCTATTTTTACAGCACAAAATTTAAGTGATGATGCTAAATTTTACGCAGTTGACCACTGGCTTGGTCAAAAAATTTATCCAGGGACAGATCGGTCAAAAGAACATAAAACGCTCTATCAACAATTTTTATCTAATGTTATTCATAGCGGTTTATCTCATAAAATAACCCCTATTAGAATGGAGTCTTTGCTTGCGGCAGAACAAATAAATGTTAAACCAGATTTAATTTATATTGACGCAAATCACGAAGAAGAAGATGTATATAATGACATCATGGCCTGGTACCCAGTATTAAATGAAGGTGGAGTTTTATGCGGCGATGACTGGAGTTGGGGAAATGGTCAACCCGTACAAAAGGCTGTAGTAAGAGCCGCCAAAAAATTGAAGTTAGAGATTGAACACAACGCCAAATTTTGGCGATTCAAGGGAACAAAACAAACAAAGGCTACAGTAGAAAACAATGAAAAATAAAACTCGAATTTTAATATTTTCAACACTGGCATTAATATCAACAATTATTCTTTGGGAGCCGGACTTTATTCCTGCTCCTTCTACCTTAAATACCTTAAAAAATAAAATTTACACTTGCTCTGAAATTACAAAAATTAAGCTTGGACTAAAGCGGTCTTACAACTACCCATACATAACCTACCAATCATTTATGTATTATTGCGACCATATTTTTCCAAGAAATTTAAAACCTGCAAATGTAAAAGCTGGCGATACAATATATATTGGAGATGAAAATCTTCTTCAACATTTTTTTGAAGAAATTCATCCCAAAATCAGTGTCCCATATATTTTAATCACACATGATGCCATGTATACAGGTCAAAAAAAATATTTTAAATATCTAAATGACTCTAAAATAATTGCCTGGTTTACCAAAAATCCAATTGATCAACATGAAAAGATATTTGGCCTTCCCGTAGGCCTACCACCAAAAGGATACAAACACGGTAACACCAAACTGCTAAAATCAATGATGGGAAAAAAACTCCTAAAGAAACACACTCTTTATTTAAACATAATTCCAGGACCATGCCTTGATGAAAGAATGAAAGTTTTTAACATGTTCCGTTATAAAAATTACTGTTACAACGCATACCCAATACCCCACCCTGAAAATCTAAAAAATGAAGATCGTAAAAATTATTTGGAATATATAATGGACATTAAAGAATCCAAATTTGTATTAAGTCCAAGAGGATTGGGGTTAGATACCCACAGAATGTGGGAAACAATCATGCTAGGGTCTTATCCAATAGTAAAAACATCCTGCTTAGACTTTATGATACAGGATTTGCCAGTAATAATTGTCCAAAATTGGGATGAAGTGACTGAAGAATTTCTAGAAAAAAAATATATAGAGCTTCAAAATAACAAATATAATTTTGAAAAACTCTACATTGATTATTGGTTAAATCAAATTGAAGCTATCAAAAAGGGTATCATTCAAAGAGCCACAATCTGAACACTAAATTTTCAAATTCTAAATGATTTTAACTGATTAAAATAGGACTTTTTAACCTCTTTATCAGGACCAATTAAACTATCATCCAATAAAGTTAATCCAGAATTAAATTGCTTTTCATAATTAAACTTTAAATACTTTTTTGCTAAAACATTAATATTAGAAAGAAAAGGTTCTTTCTCCCAATTCCAAGTCTTAATTTCTATTTGATTAAAGCCCATGGCAGTCAATGTTTTTTCAAACCTTTCTGCAAACCATAAATCTTTATGAAAAGCCCAAAATTCTGCCTGATCACCTGTAAGGTGTCTAATAACACCCATCTTTATTTCAAAAGATTTATCCGATCTCAATGTATCAATACTTCCATTTAAATCTGGAGTCTCTATATGCAATACCCCACCCACCTTTAACCACTTGCTCCAACGTATCAGCATCGCAATGGCTTCAACTCTGTTAAAATGCTCAAAAACATGATGTAGTCTAATTTCATCTACAGATTCTTCTGGAAAATTTAATTCCATAATATCAGCCTCAAAATCTGGTGCCGTATTAAAATAATCATGCTGAACCGCAGGATAATCTATGTTTATGTATCCTGAAAAATTTGACCTACCACAACCCAAGTGTAGTTTTAATGGATTGTCTTCTTTGTAAAGATTATTTTTTTTTAATTGTTCCAATGTAGACTCAGCCAAAACATGTTGAGGTCTTTTTTTAAATGACCGTAAAACAAGATAGGAACGCCTTGCGGCTTTAAATACAAACTGTTTTGAAAATAAATTCATCAACTATCCCCTTTTAAAAAAATGATAAAACATTTTAGAGAAGCTTGCCTTCTAGGTTGGTACACGATATATAAAATTAAAGTTTAATAATCACACAAAACAAAGGGTAAGTCCAGATGATAAAAAAAATCATATTATTAATATTGTTTTCACCATTGATCTCAACTGCTGATGATATTGAATCAAATATATTAACCAAAGATTGCCTAATTTTTGATATTGGAGCCAATCATGGGGCTAAAGCTAAAGAATACTTAGAATTTGCATCAAAAATAGTATGCGTCGAACCTCAAAAAAAATGCATTGAAAAGTTGCAACAAGCATTCAAAGGCTGTTCAAAAATAGAAATTATTCATGCTGGATTAGCGGACAAAGAAGGTGAACTTGATTTTTATGAATGTCCGACTGATACAATTTCAACATTTACAAAACAATGGCAAACAGGTCGATTTAAAGGTTTTTATTGGAAACCTGCAATTAAAGTCCCAGTAACAACATTAGACAATCTTATAGAAAAATATGGAAATCCTAAATTTTGCAAAATCGATGTTGAAGGGTTTGAGCTAAATGTTCTGAAAGGACTTTCCAAACCAATAGAATGGTTATCTTTTGAATTCACAGCTGAATTTTTTGAAAACGCTAAAAAATGCTTAGACCACCTAGAAAGTTTAGGCTACAAATCATTTAATTTTGTTTCTGGAGCAGGAAATGTTTTTACACTAACAAAATTTTGCGAAAAACAAGAAATGATAGAAATAATAGAAAAAATAATTTTAAAGAAATTTGATGGCATACCTTTGACACCAACAACAAGGGTGCGGCTAGTTGTCCCTCTTTGGGGCGACATTTATGCTCACTACGATGAAAAATAACTGTGTAAAGTAAATAATTGAAAAAAAAGAGGCGCAATTTTCAAGATTGCGCCTCTTTTTTTGAAAATTACTAAGGTCTAATTACAGCAAACTTTTTATTTCCTAAATCAGATGGACACTCAAAGATTTCAACCTTGCGATTTAAAACAAGACCAATGGAGCTTGCTAAACGGGCTTCGGCCTCTCTTTGAACATCATCTAAAATAATAATCACATTTGTGTTAAACAAACTCAAATTTTTAAGAAAACCACCTCGACCAATATTTCCAGGAGGACCATCTACCAAAATCATTTTATAATCTTTTGGCAATTCTTTTGTTACAACTTCTACATCATACCAGCCGTTCTTTATTGGAGCATAAATATATTTGGTCTCATACATGCCAACATAAAGAGGATTATGTTCAACAGAATACAAGTTATAATATTTAGACATTTGGCTACTTGCCCAGCCACTACCAAACTCTAACAATGTCTCGCCATCCTTTAGATTATTTCGAATAAAATCGAAAACTTCCTTGGGTATAGACATTCCACCAAATCTTTCACTATCAACATGATCCGGCCAAACTTTATTGCTTATCTCTTTTTTCTTTTCACTTTTTTTAGCATCATCTTTTATTTCATCACAAAATGTTGAAAAAAAACTCATACCAAACAACAAAAGCAAACCTAAGCTCTTTTTTAAAATTTTACTCGAATTAGGCAAGCAAACTTTTGAATCAAACCATTCAATAGTTTGCTTTAAACCATCTTTTAAGGAAGTTTGAGCAGTCCAGCCTAGTTGGTTAATCTTTGAAACATCTAAAAGTTTTCTTGGTGCGCCGTCTGGATGTTGGTCGTCAAAGAATATATCGCCCTTGTAGCCAACTAAATCTTTTATCATAAGTGCAAGTTCGGCAATTGAAATTTCTTCGCCTGTGCCAATATTTATTGGGTCAAAGCCATTGTAAGTTTGCATTAAATAAAAACATGCATCTGCAAGATCATCCACAAATAAAAATTCACGCATTGGTTTGCCCGTTCCCCAGACAACAACGCCAGTAACATTTTCTTCTTTTGCTTTTGTGAACTTAGCAATAAGCGCTGGAAGCACATGTGATGTTTCCAAATCAAAATTATCATTTGGGCCATATAAATTTGTTGGCATGCAAGAAATAAAGTGAGTTCCGTACTGTTGATTATAAGCCTTACACATGCGCAGCCCTGCTATTTTTGCAATTGCATAAGCATCGTTGGTTGGCTCCAGAGGACCTGTCATTAAATATTCTTCTTTAATTGGTTGAATACTATCTCTTGGATAAATACAAGATGACCCCAAAAACAATAATCGTTTAACACCATACTTGTAAGATTCATGAATTACATTTGTATTTATCATAATATTGTCATAAATAAATTCTGCAGGATATTCTGCATTAGCTTTTATTCCACCAACTTTGGCTGCTGCTAAAAAAACAAAATCTGGACGTTCTTGAGCAAAAAATTCATCAACGGCTTTTTGATTTCTAAGATCTAATTCTAAAGATGACTTTGTAACCAAATTGTTAAAACCTTTTGATCTAAGCAAACGAACAATTGCAGAACCAACCAATCCATTATGACCAGCTACGTAAATTTTTGAATTTAATTGCATGATTTAAACCTCTAGGTTTTGCTGTTTAGAAAATAGCTTCAACTTTGCATCAATCTTAACTTCTGGCCTTACTACAAGATTTTCAACCTCTTGCAAATCCGCCTTCATCATCATTTTTACAAGATCATTCAATGATGTTTTTGCTTGCCATCCCAATATTTTTTTAGCCTTTGAGGGATCTCCTAATAAAAGATCCACTTCCGTTGGCCTAAAATAAACAGGGTCTATAAAAATCAAGGGCTCGCCAGTGAATTGGTTGTACCCAACCTCTTTAATTCCCTTGCCTTTCCACTCAATTGCAATATCTACTTCTTTAAATGAAAGTTCTATAAACTCACGAACCGAAGTTGTTTTACCTGTTGCAATTACAAAATCTTCTGGAATTTTATGCTGCAGCATCAACCACATGGCTTCTACATAATCTTCTGCATAACCCCAATCCCTTTTGGAATCAAGATTTCCAAGATATAAACCCTTTTGCAAACCATACTTAATTCTAGCAGCTGCACGTGTAATTTTTCTTGTAACAAAAGTCTCACCACGACGCGGTGATTCATGATTAAACAAAATACCATTGCAAGCAAACATATTGTAGGCCTCACGATAGTTTACAACCATCCAGTATGCATAAAGTTTTGCTGCTGCATATGGAGAACGCGGATAAAAAGGGGTCGTTTCTTTTTGTGGAATTTCTTGAACTTTACCATAAAGTTCACTTGTTGATGCTTGATAAAATTTAACCCGATCAGTCATACCTAAAATTCGAATCGCTTCTAACAATCGCAATGTGCCTAAAGCATCTGAATTTGCCGTGTACTCAGGCGTTTCAAAAGAAACTTTAACGTGACTTTGCGCTGCCAAATTATAAATTTCATCCGGCTGAACTTCCTGTAATATTCGAATTAAGTTAGTCGCATCTGTAAGATCACCATAATGTAAATAAAATTGACATTCACCTTCATATCTACACTGAAAAAGATGATCAACTCGAGCTGTGTTAAAAGAAGATGAGCGACGTTTTATTCCATGAACTTGATAACCTTTTTTAAGCAAAAACTCTGCAAGATAAGAACCATCTTGCCCAGTAACTCCTGTGATTAATGCCTTCTTCATTAGATTTCCTCAAAAACCGTCTTCTAATGCCTCAAACTTGAATGGTAACAACTTTACATTTTCGATCGAGTCCTGGCAAGCGATTAGCAAGTAATCATCGGTTTCCACAACACAAAGATTTCTAACATTTAGCAGGGCAACTTTTTTCTTTTTAACATCGACCAAATTATTATTAGAGCCTATTTCAACAACATTCGTTGTATTACCGTCTAACATTCTTCGTATTTTCAAAAACGTGTTTAAGTTACCAACATCTTGCCATACAAAATCAACTGGAAGAACGGAAACTCTTTGACTTTTTTCCATCACAGCAACATCAATAGATTGGTTTGGAATCAGTTCATAATCAAGATTTTCCGATACAAAATTATATGTTGATTGCCAGACGTTTTTTGCATGTACTTTTAATTCATCCAAGAAAACAGATGTCTTCGCACAGAAAATTCCAGAATTCCAAAGCATATTATTTTTAGCCAAATATTCTTCAGCCACTTTTGCTTCTGGTTTTTCATGAAATTTAATAACTTTTGTAGGCATTTCTTTTGAATCTAATGCATATTCAATATATCCATAGCCTGTTGCTGCTGATGTTGGACGAATACCAAATAAATTTATTGTATTATTTGTTTGCGCAGCATCAACAGCATGAACAACAAATTCTACAAATTTTTCTTTTGGTGAAATAAAATGATCCGCAGGCATAAATAAAACAATTGCATTCTTATTAATCTTAGAAATTTCAAAACAACTAAAAGCAATTGCAGCTGCAGTATTTCTGGAGCATGGCTCTTCTAAAATATTGCCAACTTTAGATCCAACACAAGATTTAATTTGAGATGCATAATCTTTTGTGGTCACAATCCAAATATTTTCTTTTGCAACAACCCCTTCTGCTCGAAAAATTGTATCTTCAAGCATGGTTGAACCAGAACCTAGAGAAAGCAACTGTTTTGGATTTTCTTTAGTACTTAATGGCCACAACCTTGAACCACAGCCACCAGCCAAAATTACACAATAAATATTTTTATTCATAGTAACCCTTCCTTGTAAATCTAAATAAATTAATTTATTTAACACTGTTTAAAATTTTGCTTAAACAAAACCAAAACTTAATTTGTAAAAAAATTAATTAGTAATGTGATATATTACATTTTTGTTTTTTATATTTTGCAAAATCTAGTTTCAATGTTTAATAAAACAATTTAGTGAAAAAATTATAAATTAAACTCCTTTGACCCACCACCACGGCAAGCCAAACTATCAATAACTAAAGTTAATTTTGCAACTTTATTTAAACGATGCACCCCAATTGGAGAAACAAAACGACTGGCTTTTAATCCTTTGAAAAAACGTTTCACAAGCTCTTCATGACCCTTATCTGGCTCTTTGGCAATCTCATTAAAAAACCGTGGTAAACCAAACCCCTGAAGCGATTTATAATCTTCCATTACAATCGATTTAGAATCAAAAAACAATTCTAAACGTTCTTCACCCATACTCTTATGACCAAGAGATGTAAAAATTAATGTACAAATTGAACCATCCGCAAAACTTATCTGCGCAGAATAATTATCTGTTGGAAACAAATCATCTCCAGATGGTTTTAAAGACTCAACAGAAACAGCAACCGGTTCTGAATCTGTTAAAAAACAAAACAAATCTATAAAATGACAAGCTTCTCCAATAATTTTACCAGCACCCTTTTCTGCCTGAGCCCAACATTCTTCATTTGTTAAACCTGAATTAACTCGGTAAGAAGCAATCAATGGTGTTCGACGCCCCTCAACAGCCTTTTTTATTTTTTGAATGAATGGAGCAAAAGATCTGCTATAACCTACACAAAATGAAACACCTGGATTTTTTGCCAAAAAAGCGGTCAATCTATCAAACTGTTCAAAATCGGTAACCATTGGTTTTTCTAAATAAACAGCCTTACCTTTACTTAAAGCTTTAATAGCCTGATCACAATGAAATTTATGTTCAGATGCAATTAAGACTGCATCAACATTATCTTCTTCAAATAACGCATCTTCTTGAATAAAACATTTTTTTGCACCGAAGAACTTACAAGTATTCAAAGATCTGGCAACATCTGTATCAACAATTGCATCAATCTTTAAATTTCCCACTTTGGACATTATTGAAAGCAAATCTATTTTCTCAGATCCACCCGCACCAATAACACCCAACCGAATGTTTTTATCTTTTATCGCTGGAACAAATTTAAAATCAGCCAAATCTAAAGTTTCATTTGTTCTTGCAGGCAAAAATTGATTGTCGTCTTTAGGTAAGAAACTCAAAATGAGTCCTAATCTTTTTTTGTTTTTCAAAAGTTCATATGCATCACAAACTCTATCAACAGAAATTTCATCAGAAACAATATGTTCTAAGTTTAAAGAACCAGCTTCTATCAAATTAACAAAAGCCTGCATGTTCCTGTTTTCTGTCCAACGAACAAAAGCATATGGATAATCTTTGTTACCTTGTTCATATTCTTTATCATATCGACCGGGACCATAAGAAAACGAAACAAGAAAATCTATTTCTTTTTGATAAAAAGGATTGCGATCAAACTTCAAATCAACATCGCCAACTACAACAACACGCCCTTTTTTTCTGGTAATTTCCACAGCCTGTTGAATAACAATTTCACCTAATGATGCAGCCGTTATCACTGTGCAATCAACACCATAACGATGTGTTAAAAAACTAATATCTTTTTCAACATCGTCAGTCAAAGCATTATAAACAACATCAGCACCCATTTCTTTAGCAAGAGCTGTTCGTGCATCATCAATATCAATTCCAATAACTTTACAACCAGAAAGTTTAGCCAGTTGAACAGTCAATTGACCAATCAAGCCTAAACCAACAACAGCGACCACTTCACCCAATTCTACTCTTGCTCTTCTAATTCCATGTAACGCAATGGTTCCAAGAGTTGTCAAACTTGCAGCTCTTAAATTTTCCTGCAAAGCAACTCTAACTACCAAATTTTCTGGAACACAAACAATATCTGCATGATTTGCAAAACCGGCTCCTGCACAAGCAACATAATCGCCAGGCCTAAACTTTTTTACCTTTTTTCCCACGGCAATTACGCAACCAGAACAGGAATAGCCAATTACACTTAGTTCATCAGCAAGTTTATTTTTTATTACACTTTTTGTGCGAAACGATCCACCCAAAGAGATGGATTCCATAACACTTTTAATTTTTTGAGGAACATCTGATATAAAATTTTTTCCAGATGCAGAGATAGTTGTTAATTCTGAACCAGAACTAACAAAAGAATAATGAACCGAAACCAAAACAGAATTGTCATTCAATGCTGGTTCACAAACCTCCTTTACAGATGTAAGCCCCTTATCTAAGAAAACTTGTCTCATCTATAACTCCTCAATCTGTTAAACATAATCTTGCTATCACACATTTTTTATCAAGCAACCACTAAATTGAATAATTAAAACTTTATAAAAAAATTCGTCCAGATTTTTTAATCTGGAACTTATCAACAAAGTAAACCTTTTTGTTTAACTATATCTTTTAACGAAATTGAATTAATGTCAAATTTATTTTGAAACTTTTTTTCCAAACACATCTGCAGATCAAACAAAATGCCCTGACATAAAGTCTTTTTAAAACAAACATAAACTAATTAATCAAATAAAACACCAGAAAAGCCTTAAAACTATAAGCGATACGCAGCAAAAACTGAGTGGCGCTTATAATTTTTTATCTAAATTCTAAAATTTTAACTTTACTAAATAAAATAATTAACGAAATTTTTTGAAGAAAAACTTATTAAATTCGTTTTGTGCATCACGCATATTTTCTTTTGTATAAAAATGTCGTTTTATAAAGAATATCCAAATAAAAATAAAAACAATAAATCCAACTATTTGATGTTCGAATGCTGTCACTTTTCACCTCGATATTTTTTATCTTTTCGCTTACAAACAACATTAATTTAAAGCAAAAACAACATTAACAATATAAAGTCCCAATTTTTTTTAAAAATTATTAACAAAAACAGAGATCATATGCTACAATTCGCAAATATTGAAAATCTTTTTAAAAAAAGGAACAATTACATGAAATTATTATACGCACCATGGCGTGGTATCTATACAAAAGACGTTTCAAAAAATAAGTCTACAAAAAAATCTGCCGAAGAATGTGTCTTTTGCCAACAAATAAAAGACGATAATGATAAAGAAAACATGATCCTTGCAAGAAATGAAGGCTTTTATGTCGCCATAAATAAATTTCCCTATAACCCAGGACATCTCCTTATTATTCCCTGCCAACACACCGCAAATTTAAATGACCTATCTTCTGAAACTCAACACAAAATTATGGATGAAATTTCAAAATGCATCGAAATATTAAAAAAAGAAATGAACGCAGAAGGAATTAATGTTGGACTAAATTTAGGTAAAGTCTCTGGCGGCAGCATTCCAAATCATCTTCACTTCCATGTTCTTCCAAGATGGGAAGGGGACACAAACTTTCTACCAGTAAGCACAGACACAAAGCCACTCTCGGCCGATCTATTTTCTATTTATGACAAACTAAAAACAGCATTTGAAATCTTATGAAAAAAATTTACTTAATAACACTAATCATCACAACAAATATTTATCCATCTTTTTACAGCAATTCAATAGAACTACAAACAAACCATCGATCTAGAGAAGAACAAACAACAATATTAAACGAAGTAGAAATTTTATTAGAAAATGAATTCATTAACAAAAAAGAAACTACTTTAACACTTCAGTATATCCACCTCTTAAAACAAAAACTTTTTGATAGTCTAAAAAAACTAGATTCTAACGATACAAAAGCGCTTATGGATCAAACCACAACAATACACAGCATCACACAAATACTTTCCATATTAACTCTACAGATAGTAAAAATAACATACGATACTTTTTGGGAAGAATCTTATTTTTTTGCCAAAGCCTTTCAAAAAAATCCGCTCGCAATAGAACCAGAGCTCATACTTTCACTAGAAAGGCAATTAAAAACAAAAACAATTTCACTACACGAACCCGACTATTTAGGAACGGAAATAGAAGATCAAACACCAAGTTATTTTTTACATGAACTTATCAAACAATTATGGCTAGAAAAGCTTTTTTACAACTTTTATATTTTACAAAAACATCTTGCAGTACCTGAAGATGAAGAAAACAAAATCATTGAATCACAAATTGAAACAATAATATTATTTTTTAATGATTTATGTCTATTTAACAAGGCAGAAAACCCATCTCTTAAAGAAAAATTAGAATGGTGCACACAACAAATAATATATATATTCTCAAATTACCTTACCAACACACACAAACAAACATCATTTTTGTCGCAAAAAGAAAAAATTACAGTATTCAAATGGGCAAAAAGTGAAACCCTATACTCAACTGAAAAAATGCAAAATTGGTTACTCCGTGACGAAGTTATAGAAACACTAAAAAAATTTAATAATCAAAAAAACGAATTTGCATCGCTTATAACAAAACTAGAAGAAAGTAACTGTCAAGAAGTTAAAACTATAGCTGATATGATTCAAAAAAACTTAATAAATGATGAAATCATAGAATGTATTATAAATCAAAATACTGAACCATTTTTAACTATTTTTAGAAAATATAAAAACATAGAAATTTTTGAAATAATGTATAAAATTTGCAGAAATAAAATTTATAATAATGAACTTGAAGGGCTTTTGGACCTAGAAAAAATACATATTTTACCTGCGCTGAGCCTCAAACGACTGCCAAAAAACAAACAATTTATTTACAATGCTAGCAAGAAAAATTTACAATTATTCGAAATTTGTCGCGATCAAATTAAAAAACTTATAACGCAAAAGGGGTTATATAATTAATTCTTAACTAGTGGGGTATAATGAAAAAACTCTTTTGCATTTTTTGTCTTCAAATGTTTTATTCAACAATAAACACAATACCAAAAAGGCAGGCTGGGACGGGCTTTATTTACTGGGAAATGCTGGAAAACCTAAGTAAGCGTGACCCAAATTGTAATCTACCATTCAATACTAAAGAAGAAATATTAAAAGCAAAGTCAGAAGCGGAAAATTTAGATATATCGTATTTATTATCGTTAAAAAACGGTTCAAAAAAGATTTATTCAATTCGGTCATTACTACATAAATTTCAAATTTATACTATTAAAAGCCAGTCTGAAGAAGAACTAAGACATTCTTTACTAATTTTAACATCTTTTACAATACTATTTTTAGAAAATGTTCTATTTAAAGGTTTTTTTAAATTTAATAAGATATTTAAAATATATTTGTATGAAGAATTCAGCCCACCTTCAACAATATCATTCTCTAATGAAACCCATCTAGGAATAGATTCTGAATGGAAAGACCAATTACTCAAAACATTGGGTTGCCTTATTAAAAAAGATTATTTTGAAACTAATCTTCCGGAAATTCTAGAAACTTTGGGTTGTTTTTGGTTAATTCATATTGGATCCCCTCATTTTATGAACAAATATGAAAACTTACTTAATGAAAAAGCTGGATTAAAAGGCGTCACAATAGATCAAGCAAAAAAAATTACGCTTTGGTGCCTCTTAAACATAGAAAAAATACACCAACTATTTTTGCAAAAACCTAATATTTACCAAAACATCTCTAATCTTTAAATAGAGAACACGCCTTAATTCACCTGAATAAAAAAAAATGCTACAATATAAAATTATCAGTTGCTTTAGGTTTTTTTAAAAAAAATAGGACTCAAAATGAAATCCTCAATCATTCGAAATAAATTTATAGAGTTTTTCAAAAAACATGATCATAAGCTTGTTGCAAGTTCACCGGTAATACCCGCAGAAGATCCAACCTTATTATTTACAAATGCGGGAATGAATCAATTCAAAGACCTTTTCCTTGGCAAAGAACAAAGAAGCTACAATAAAGCTGTCTCCATACAAAAATGTATACGAGCTGGAGGCAAACATAACGATTTGGAAAACGTTGGGTTTACCAAAAGACATCTTACTTTCTTTGAAATGATGGGGAACTTCTCTTTTGGAGCTTATTTTAAAAAAGAAGCCATAGAATACGCATG
Source organism: candidate division TM6 bacterium GW2011_GWF2_32_72 (assembly GCA_000989525.1). GTDB lineage: Bacteria > Babelota > Babeliae > Babelales > GWF2-32-72 > GWF2-32-72. Next base: position 136,019 of record LBON01000001.1, on the reverse strand, counting down.
GAACTTTTTAACAGAAGACATCAAACTACCAAAAGAAAATCTTTATATTTCAATTTATCTTGAAGATGATGAAGCCTTTGAATTATGGAATAAAACAATCGGTATTCCAAAAGAAAAAATTTATAGACTCGGCAAAAAAGAAAATTTTTGGCAAATGGGTGATACAGGACCTTGTGGACCATGCACAGAAATTCACGTTGATAGAGGCCCTGCATTCGGCTGCAAAGACATTGCCAAATGTGGCCCTGCATGTGACTGCGACCGCTTCCTAGAAATCTGGAACTTAGTATTTATGCAATTTAATCAAAATTCCGATGGATCGTTAACACCGCTCAAACAAAAGGGTGTAGATACAGGCATGGGCTTTGAACGAATTGCTTCTGTTGTGCAAAACAAAGATAATGTCTTTGAAACAGATGTTTTTGAACCTATCATGAAAGGCATCGAAGAACTTACTGGCCACAAATATGCAACTGCTAAAACAGAAATAAAAACAGCTTTCAATGTACTTGCAGACCATATCAGATCAACTTCCTTTGCAATCGCAGATGGAGGAATACCATCAAATGAAGGGCGAGGCTATGTTCTTAGAAAAATTATTCGAAGAGCCGCTTTATTTTCACAAAAACTTTCAAATGAGCCAATTTTCCACAGATTAGCTGGATATTTAATAGGCGAAATGGGCAATATTTACCCAGAACTAAAAGAAAATCAAAGCTTAATTGAACGCACTTTAAAACTTGAAATTGAAAGATTCTCAGAAAACCTTGTTCGAGGCCAAGCTATTTTGGAAAAAATGTTCCAAGATGCACAAAAAACCAAAACTCTAACAGGTGAAGATGCTTTCAAACTTTATGATACATACGGTTTTCCTGTTGAATTAACTGTATTAATAGCAGGTGAACATGGATACAAAGTCGATATGCCAGGCTTTGAAGTAGAAATGGAAAAACAAAGACTTCTTTCTGGCAAAAAAATGAAGGAATCATCAGAATTCAATCTTACAGAGTCAATTTCAACTGAATATTGCGGAGATGAACATCAAGAATTAGAAGCAAACGTTATTGCTATTCTTCAAGATGGCAACTCTGTAAAAACTATCGAAGCTGGCAAAGAAGTTTTTATTATTACAGACAAATCACCCTTTTATGTTGAAAAAGGCGGCCAAATAAGCGATAAAGGCTGGGCAAAAATTAAAGACAAAAAAACAGAAGTAGTAGAATTAAAAAATATTGAAAATGGAATCGCCATTAAAATTACAGCTCCTGTAAAATTTTCTGTAGGCGATACAATTGTTTTAGCAGTCGATACAGATATTAAAAATCAAGTTAAAAAAAATCACACAGCCACTCACCTTTTACAAGCGGCATTAGTTGAATTATTTGGCAAACAAATAAAACAAGCTGGTTCTGAAGTTACAGCGGCCAATTTAAGGTTCGATTTTAACTATCATGAAAATCTAACAGCCGAACAAATTAAAGCAGTTGAAACTCTTGTTAATCAAAAAATCATGGAAAACATCCCTCTATGCATAGAAGAAACAACTTTGAAAATTGCCCAAAATAGAGGTGTAACTGCATTTTTTGGTGATAAATACAATCCAGAATGTGTTCGCGTTGTTGAAGTTCCAGGATTTTCAGCCGAACTTTGTGGTGGATCACACGTTGAAGAGACTGGTGACATTGGTTGCTTTAAAATTATAGAAATGACATCCCTTTCAGCGGGCGTTCGACGAATTATTGCAATAACTGGCTCAAAAGCTTTAGAGTTGTTCCAAGAAAACTTTGCTACCGTTAAAGCGCTCGGGCAAATGTTCAAGGTTCAATTACATGAAGTATTGCATACAGTTGAAAAACAATCTGAACAACTCCGGGATGCAAATTACCAAATTAAAAATCTAAAAAAACAAATGTGGAAAAATAGCATAAATACATGGTCAGAACAAGTTAATACCACATCAAGCATTCCAACTTTAGCATTGCTTCTTGAACTTTTTGACAATGACGAACTCAAAGAGATAACAAATGAATTAAATACTAAAAAAGCTGGTCTTTACTTACTAATTAGTAATACAGGCAAGGCTTCAAGTTTTTACTGTGCAATCGACAAATCTTTAATTAACAAAATAAATTTGAAAAATTTTGCAGAATGGTTAAGAGAAGAGGCAAGCTTACGGGGTGGGGGCAAAGATCTTGTTTTACAAGGTGGTGGACCTATAATCACTAAACAAATTCTAGAAAAGATCCAGAATAAAGTTAAGACTCTTTAAACTGGGACTACTTCATGAATAACAAACTTGCCGCTGTTAATATTTGTAAATCGTTCAAGCAAGGTAAAAATTACCTAGAGGTTTTAAATGATATCTCTATTGAGTTTAATGAATCAAAAAGTTATGCAATTACTGGTGTTTCTGGAACAGGAAAATCCACATTTTTACACATACTTTCTGGTATTGAAAAACCCACAACAGGAAATATTTTTTACAACCTTATGGATATAAATGCAATTAGATCAAAGCATAGAGATGTTTTTTACAATCAAGAAATTGGCCTGGTCTTTCAACAACCACATCTAATTCGAGAGCTTTCTGTTTTAGAAAATATCATGCTCAAAGGTTTAATTGCAGGCGAGCCACAAAAAAAGTGTCGACAAAAAGCCTTAGAACTCCTTAAAAAGGTTGATCTTAGCGCAAAAGCAGAAGAAAAACCAAATTCACTTTCTGGTGGCCAACAACAACGAGTCGCAATTCTTCGTGCCCTTTATAATCAACCCAAATTTTTACTAGCGGACGAACCAACAGGAAGTTTGGATGAAGAAACCGCAAAACAATTAGTTGATTTTATTCTTGAATGTAAAAATATATGGTCAATGGGACTTATAATTAGTTCACATGACAAATATGTTGCAGAAAAAATGGACATGGTCTTTAAACTTCACAATGGCGATTTGGAAAAAATATGAGTTCAATAAAAAAACGAACTTTTGAGTTAGGATCATGGACATTAATTAGCCGATTTTTAGGACTATTCAGAGAAATTTTACTTGTAAAAATTTTAGGTGCCAGCGCACTTTCTGATGCCTTTTTGTCAGCATATAAACTACCAAACACGCTACGTAAAACATTTGCCGAAGGTGCAATGAGCATTTCGATGGTCCCAACTATAACCAAACTTATAAATTCTGACGATAAAAAAACAGCTGAAAGTTTAATGACCGTTGCGTTCTTATTTTTTGAAACTCTGGTTGCACTAATTTGTATTTTTGGTGCAATTTATGCCCCTCAAATACTGCGTCTCCTCCAGCCCGGCTTTTCACAAGAAACCATAGATTTTGCAACATCTTATCTACGCTTGTTGATTCCAATGATATTTTTTCTTTCCTCAAGCTATCTAATAACCGCCGCACTCCATTCCGTACAACATTTTAGAATTCCTGCCCTTGGCCCAATAATTTTAAATATTTTTTATCTCACGGGAATTGGATTAGCCTATTTATTAAATAGATTTTTTAATGTCCCAATGGTAACCGCAATCAATTTTATTTGTATTTTTTTATTAGCAGGAGTGGCCACTCAACTAGTAATTCAAATACATACATACTTTAAGTATGGTTTTGAATTTGGACCAATTACATTTAAAGCTATCAATGCTTTCAAAACCGTATTGTGGATGTTTATACCTAGTATGATTGGAGCAGGCCTTTTAGAACTCAATTTTGTAGTTGACACATATTTTGCCTCTTATTTACCAACAGGATCAGTATCCTTAATAACTTACGCAAACAGATTCATGGGTATACCTGTTGGCGTTTTTGCCTCGTCATTTGCAACAATACTTCTTCCATCATTTTCTAAAACAGCCGTCAAAGAACCAGAAAAATTTGGTTTTTTATTAACAGAAGCTACTAAACTTGTTCTATGGGTAACAATACCTGCAATGTTTATATTCTTCTTTTTTTCTAATCAGATATTTGCAACGCTATATGTTTCTCAAAAATTCAGTGTGGATCAAGCCCTTCAAACAAGTAATGTTTTTAAAGCATTCTTAATTGGAACAACGGTTTTTTCTTTAAACAAAATTCTTCTTACCATTTATTATTCAAAACATAAAAACTTTGTTCCAACAATAATTTCCGTTTTTGCAACAGCCTTAAACGCATTATTAAACTTTCTTCTAATGAAATCTTACGGAGCAGTTGGCCTTGCTTTGGCAACCACACTTTCTCAGTTTGCAGAAACAACCTCTTTATTACTTATTCTCCATTTAATATTCAAAATATCACTTGATATTCGCAAGGTACTTTTATTTACAATAAAAATATTACTACAAGTTTTAACCGGTATAATTCTATTTATATTAGCATATAGCGCATTAGAATACGCTATGATGCTAATTCCAACAGGTGCATGGCACACATTCTTTTTCCACAAAATGGGTTACTGGTTTTGGGCCGGACCTCTTTCTGTTGTTTTTGCGTTGTTTATTTTACAATCACGTAAATTCTTCCACATAGATCTTCATTTTATGGAGTAAACAATGACAAATTTAATCAGACAATTTTCTGCAGGAGTTGTAACTTTTTACAAACAAGAAAATCAAATTCTATATTTAATTTTACACTACACGAGTGGTCATTGGGATTTTCCCAAAGGAAAAATGGAAAATGGTGAAACATCAGAAATTACAGCCCATCGCGAACTCAAAGAAGAAACAAATTTAAAGGCAACATTAATCCCAGGGTTCAAAGAAAAATTTGAATATTTTTTTAAATATCCTGAAAATAAACTAATTAAAAAAGAGGTCACCTTCTTTTTGGGAGAAACGACCTCTCAAGATGTAAAACTCTCTCCTGAGCATATTGATTTTAAATGGCTACCATTGAATCAAGCCCTAATGCAATTAACTTATGATAATGCAAAAAAATTATTAAAAAATGCGGATAAATTTTTAACATCAAAAACAAGGACGCAGCTTTAAAAAAAGCCACGCCCTTAAAAAGGATTCTTAATTAAAGTTCGGAAGAACCTTGATCTTCTCTCATGAATGTTGGAATATCCAAATCATCCATGTCAATTTCCAAGTTTTCAATTTCTTTTGCTGTTGTCTGAGATTTTAATTCAACATCTACTATATCAGCAGTCATTTTTTCTTTACTTTGTACAGAAAAAATATCTGTCGAAGTTCTTTCTGGATAAGTTTTTTTAATTTCATCATGCATAACTTTTTCTTGTATATTTCTTTCTTGAATGAATGAAACTTCTTTAACTTCAGTTACTTTTTTTGCTGGTGCGGCTTTTACTTCTTCTACAATAAGATCTTTTTCAAATCCTGTAGCAATCACTGTAACCTGAATTTCATCTTTTAATGATTCATCAATTACAGAACCCAAAATTATGTTGGCATCTTTGGCAGCCTGTTCATAAATAAGAGATGCGGCCTCGCTAATTTCATGTAATCCAAGATCTGCGCTACCCGTAATATTTATAAGAACACCATGTGCACCTTCAATACTCATATTTTCAAGTAAAGGAGATGATATAGCCTGCATGGTCGCATCAAAAGCACGATCTGGACCAGATGCACGTCCCGTACCCAAAACAGCAAGACCCATATCTTTCATAATTGCACGGACATCCGCAAAATCGACATTTATATGACCTGATTTAGTAATTATATCGGAAATTCCACGAACAGATTGTATCAAAACATCGTTAATCATAGAAAATGCATTAAGCATTGAAACTTTATGTTCAACAACGTCCAAAAGTCTTTGATTTGGAACAATTATTAAAGTATCTACAAATTCTCTAACTTTTTTAATTGCGGATTCTGCAACATCTGACCTACGTTTTCCTTCAAAAACAAAAGGCTTAGTTACAACCGCAACAGATAATATACCTCTTTCATGCAACGCTTCTGCAATAACAGGAAGAGCGCCTGAACCAGTTCCACCACCCATACCAGCGGTTAAAAACACAATTTCAGCATCACCAATAGCTGTCATGACTTTTTCTAAATCTTCTTCTGCTGCTTTTTTCCCAAGCTCCGGATTGGCACCCGTTCCTAACCCTTTTGTTGACTTTACTCCAACTTGAATCTTGTTTTTAACATTAGATCTTTCCAATGCCTGTAAGTCGGAATTAATTAAAATATAATCTATTCCGCCACAATCTGATTCAAGCATGCTATTTACAGTATTGCCCCCAGCCCCACCCACGCCAACAACCTTTATGGATGCAAGTTTTTTTTGTTCTTGCTTTGCCTCTTTGATTGTCGTCATATCTAGCTCTATCATGACGCTCCCTTTTTTAATTATCAGGCTTATTTACCCAATTTCACCTGAACAAATGAATTAAAAAAAGTCTGCCACCCATGACCTCATACATTCAAAAACTTTTGAAACCAACGGAGCAGACAAACCATTCGAACCTAATGCTTCTTTTTTTAATGCATGCACTAGCAAACCGTATGAAGTTGCGTAAATAGGGCTATTTAAAATTCTTGGAGAACTAAATCCCATTTTTGGACTACCAATTCTTACATTCGTACCCAAAATTTCACCCGCCAACTTCTCCATTCCGTAAAGTAAAGAACCTCCACCAGTGATTACAAATCCTGAAGGAATAAATCTTTTTAGCTTTTTAGAATGAATTTCATTGTTAACAAGTGAAAGAAGTTCACAAGCACGTGGTCTTAAAATTTTTACCAACATTTCCTGATACACCGTTTGCAACTCAGATCCATGAACTTTTTCAATTTCAAGTTCAAGCATACTTGTTTCTGAGTCCATAATAACTGAGCCGTATTCATGTTTAACTTTAATTGCATTTTCTATAGTTGTTTTAAGACCTATGGCTAAGTCATTCGTAAAATGATTTCCTGCAACTGGTAATACCATTGTGTGCCTTATACTCCCATTTTGATAAACAGCTAAATCAGAAGTTCCACCGCCAATATCTAAGACAGCGACTCCCAACTCCTTTTCATCTTCACTTAATACCGCATCTGCCGAAGCTAGTTGTTCTAGAATTACATTACTAACCATTACCCCTGACATTTCGCAACACTTTATTAAATTTTGTACAGAAGTTACGGCTCCAGTAATAATATGAACACTAGATTCAAGGCGCACACCATGCATTCCCACAGGGTCCAAAATTGGCTCTTGTCCATCGATAATGTAATGTTGTGGCATTACATGTAAAATTTGTTGACCGTCTGCTATTGGAATTGCCTGAGCAGATTCAATAACTTTGGTAATATCACTCTTTGATATTCGTCCACCCTTAATTGGAATCATACCTGTTGAATTTACAGATTTGATATGAGCCCCAGAAATACCCACATAAGCAGATTCTAATTTTATTCCAGCCATTAATTCGGCTTCTTTTATTGCTACAGAAATAGATTCAACCGCCTTAGTAACATTGATCACAACACCCTTTTTTAAACCATCTGAAGGTGCTGTACCTAAACCAATTATGTCAAAACTATCTTCACCCAATTGCTTTGCTATCAAAACACAAATCTTTGTAGTTCCAACATCTATGGCGGCCCACATTCTTTCTGCAAACCTAACATTTGCTTTCATCTCCCATTCCTCCCCTTTTTTGCTTAACCCTATAATCATCCCGAATGAACATGTATAAAAATTTAGTACTAAGGGACGCCCTTTTTAAAAAAAACTATTTGATTTTTAAATCTTGTGTCTATAACCCATGCTGCTCTAAATTTTTTAATCTCTTCTTCATTTTGCATAACAACATCAAATTTTCTTTTAAAAAAATTCTCATCCAACTTTTGATCAAAACCACAAAGTAAATTGATTTTTTTATTATTTTTATCTGACAAAAAAATATTATGTTGATCAACCCAAACAATTTCATAATCTTCAAAAACACTTGGCGCTAACTCTTTCACAAATCCAAAAAATTTATCCAGTTCTAAGTTTTGGACAGATTCACCAAAAGCAAGATAAACAGGATTCAACTTCTGAATAACATCTTCAGCAAAAGCATCCCTTTCAAACAACTGACCATTTTTACTCAAAATAAATTGGTCACCAACTTTTATCATAGGATCAAAAGATTTAACCGCGATTTCCCAACTACCAGGCCTTTTTGAAAAAATAGAAACATCTAGAACTGCAGGAAATAATTCTTGAATTTGAGACGCAAATTGATTTTTTTTTGAAATTAAATTTTGATTATTTTGAATAAATTCTTTAATTTTTTTTTGATAATTAATAGACAAAACCGACTCAACTTCTATGTTGCAATCGTTAACCATGCATGCAATGTTTTTAATCTTTACTGCGCCCCATGTAATCAAGGCTAACATCAAGATTAGTATTAAAATTATGCCCCTAAGTTTCATCTTTCCCCCAACCAACTTTCTTTACTCTCAACTCACTAGCCCTACCTAGTAAGTATTGATTAACACTTTAAGTTAATCATTAATATTAATAATATTTTTAGGTAAAAATAGTCAACAATTTTAATTTAAAACTAAATTAAACCTGTCAAAAGTGGAAAAACATGATTTTTTAACAACCGATGATAACTAAATGGTCAAACATACTATTTAATTAAAAACAGCTCTAAAAGCCTAATTAATCACCAACAAATACAAAAAAACCTAATGAATTATATTATATTTTGCCTAATTGATTCGATATTAAAAATAACGAAATGCCGGAAGCAACCGATGCATTGTAAGAAATATCTGAACTTTTTTGAGGAAGTGTAATTTTTTCACCAGAATTTAAAATGTCTTTAGATACACCAATAGCTTCATTGCCTATCACAACACAAAGAGGTGCTTTATATGTCACTTTTGAAGCATCTTTTCCATCAAATGTTGTTAAATAAATATTATAACCAGCTGCTTTAAGCTCAACAATTGCTGCTTTTGCCGATGGAGCAATATAAATTTCCATATACTCGGCAAGTCCTGCAGAAGCCTTAATACACGCTCCAGTCATAGAAGCTGAGTTTTTTTCTGTTAAAATCACTCCCTCAACACCTGTACAATAAGCTGACCGCAAAATAGCCCCAAGGTTTCTTACATCCTGGATGCCATCCAGCATTAGAAGAAATGTCTGCTTAGTTACATCAAAAAACTTTTTTCTAAACTGAAATGGTGAGGCAAACGCAACGATGCCCTGATGATCATCCGTTCCTGCCATTCGAGTAAGAACATCTTTTTTTACATATTGAGGACCCAAATGTTTGGGCATAATTCCTGCAATTTCTTTCCAAGCCTTTGGCTCTGGATCTGTTGTATAAATATGCGTTATCTTACGACGCTTTGCCTTAATAAGCTCAACAATCGCATGGACTCCAAAAACCAACTCACCTTGTAAGTTTTTACTATTTTTTTTCATAAAATTACTCCTAAAAAATTATTATTTAAGGATAACACAGCTTGAAGATAAGAAAAAGCCTGATATAATTGGACCAATTATTTTTTATTTTTAACCTAAACCAAGGAGTAAACCATGAAAAAGTGGTTATTTTTAACGGCCGTCTTAACACTAGGAATATTAAACCCAACAACAATATTTGGTTGGGGAGGCGTAAGTGCAACGCAAAAAGGCAACCAAACTATAATCACATTCCATTTTAATGGAATTAAAAAAACAATAGAACAAAATGGAATGCATCTTGGTGGAAAAATGTTCATTGGTGAAAGCTTTTCAGCAAATACCCTTAAATGTAAATTAAATTGGGACAATCAAGAATGGGAAACAAATTTAAGAGCAACAATAATATTCAATGGCCAAGAAAAATCCATAGAAATAACTCTTAAAAATCTTGACGAAAAAAAAGCACAAATAATTATTGAAAACAATGCCGTCAAACTAATAATCAATGGCGAGTTAGTTAAGACTAAAAATGACTCTAGTCCATGTTCCATTTCAAATACAACAGCTCTTGTAACCGCTGGTGTTGTTATTACAGCTATTACAGCCGCAGTAATAGGCTTGTGGCCCCAAAAAACAAATGAATCTTCATCAAACGATGATTTTGAATCTAATGCCAACGAAACTATAAACACCATTCAAGAAAATGAACAAACCGAACAACAACCAGCAATTATTCAAGACTCAGTACAAAGAAATGAAGCTGATAATTCTACGCCAGAACAAACAAGTATAAACACGGCTGCTTCAAGCAATGAACCAAGCGTAGAACAATCTTTAACAGATAAAAAGATAAAGCTAGAAGGTGAAAAAGAAGACTTGCCAGCTCCATCCAAAGCAAACTCTCAAGATAAAGATGAATACATTTATATATCACTGCCTATAGAAAATCTTATCACCAAATTAGAAAATCATAGAGTCTTTATAGATGCCGGTAATGATTTATACACAACAGGTGGAGGTCTTTCTTTAAACGGATTTAAAGCAAAACCTAACTGGTTAAGTCAAAAGTTTGAAATATCAATTACCCTTAATAATGAAACAACAACCTACACAGCCGATTTATCTAATATGGTTTATGAAAAAATGATCAATTACATCTTCTTAGAGGATGAATTAATTTTAAAAATAAAAAAAATGTAACAAAAGACTTATAATTTAGAGCCTCCCTTAAAAAAAGCGAGGCTCTTTTTTTGTCCATTTTTAACCTAGACAAAAGTGCCATCTCAACTAAACTTATTCTCAAAATCTAAATTTTAAACTCAATAACATTAAGAAGAACAACATGATCAATACTTGGATAGAACTTAACAAATCCAACTTGATTCACAATGTCGATCAAGTCAAAAAAATAATTGGCAAAAATGTTCAAATTGCAGCAGTAATTAAAAGCAATGCATATGGCCATGGTCTTGTTGAAATTAGCTCAATCCTAAATAAATTAGATGCCATAAGTTATCTTTGCACAGCCGGATTAAGTGAAGCGCTAGAGCTAAGAAAAAACAATATATCCAAGCCAATTTTAGTTATGAGTTACAATGATGCACCACTTGAAGAAGCTATAAAAAATAAAATCGATCTCACTGTTTATGAAACAAATACCCTTAATCAATTGAACTTAGCTGCAAACAAACTTAATACAAAAGCATCTATTCATATTAAAGTAGACACCGGTCTTTCCCGATTAGGCGTGCCAGTTGATCAAGCACTAGAATTCATAAATTATGCCCGTCAATTAGATGGGATATTGATTGCTGGAATATTTACTCATTTTGCAGAATCAGAGGTAGAAAATCAGGAATATACGGAATTACAATCTAATAAATTCAAGAATTTATTAACAAATCTATCAACATTAAATTTTGATATCCCCATCAAACATTGTGCTAATTCTTCAGCTACATTAACTCATCAACACAGTGTTAATATGATTCGTACAGGAAGAGCTCTTTATGGCATTTGGTCGTCTAAGTTTGTTAAAGAAAAATCTACAAAATTACATCCTGGTCTAGTTTTAAAACCCGTCCTTGAATGGAAATCCAGAATTATTCAAACAAAAACTATTTCAACAGATACATTTGTTGGCTACAAACGCACATTCCAAGCAAAAAGAAAAACAAGGCTTGCAATATTACCTATCGGTTATTGGGAAGGCTTAAACCATGGTCTTTCCAACAAGGGTCACATTCTTGTAAATGGCCACCTTGTGCCAATTGTAGGAAAAATATGCATGAACTTAACAACTATTGACGTGACGGACTTTCCAGATATTCAAGAAGGTGATGTCGCAACAATATTAGGAAATTATCCTGGTGTTTGGCTAGATGACTGGTCTGAAAAATTGGATGCGCTACCGCTTGAAATGATTACCCATCTTTACCCCCAAATTCTAAGAAAAATTATTTAGATTTAATCCACATAAAGCAAAAATTAGTTGAGCTATATATAAAGCTCATTTAAACTTACTAACTCTAACCCATTAAGTTGTAAAAAATTTAATACAGAAAGATTGTATGTACATTATCGAAGGCAATATCGGTGCTGGTAAAAGCACCTTTTTAAATTTAATCAAAATTTTTTTACCTCAATATTCCGTACATCAAGAACCTGTCGACACATGGCACAAAAAAAAGGAAGGACAATCTTTACTTGAAAGTTTTTATACAACCCCAAAACGTTGGGCCTACACACTAGAAACCCTTTCATTGATAAATCGCGTTAAAGAGCATCTTGCAATTCAAGAAATGCCAGGGATTTCCATCGCGGAACGATCTGTTTATTCAGGAAATTATTGTTTTGCAAAAAATGGATATTTAAATCAGTTCTTAGACCCTATTGAATGGTTCGCCTATAACGAGTGGTTTAATTTTATGGTACCTGGCAAATGCAAGACACCCACGGGTTTTATTTATCTTCAAGTCTCTCCAGAAAAATCTTATGAACGAGTATTAAAGCGCAACAGATCATCTGAAAATGGCCTTACTCTTGAATATCTAAAAGAAATAAATAAAAGGCATGAAGAATTTTTAATTCAAAAATATAATGTCTTACCTGAACTTCAGAACATCCCTGTATTAATTTTAAATGTAAATGAAAATTTTGATAAACATACCTTAAAACTTCAAGAACACCTTAATAAGGTTGAAAAATTTATTGAAGAAACCCAGGTACAAAAGCTTACAAACTTAAATAATTTAAAAACAAGCGGTATATTCAATAAATCGTTAGATATTTAAAGTTTATTGCAAAGCTATTCTCTTTTTTTGTAGTGTAAACAATATTACTAACCTAAAAAAAGGGGCTATAAATGGTTAACAAAAAAATTCAAGAACTTTTTTCTGTTACACATAAACATGCAATCAAAGAAAAATTCCATCAAGCATGGCTAAATCTAATGCATCATACAAAGCGCAACATGAATCTTGGCGCCGAATATATCGCTACAATAATTAGATACACTCGTAAAAAATGGAATAGAAAAAAAGATTAGGATTTCAATAGATTAAAAAAGAGTCGCTTGCAAAAACAAGCGACTCTTTTTTAATCTCAATTTAAACTAATCAACATCCCTTAAAATCCAAGAACTTACAAAAAGTAAAATTATACCAAAACCAAGCAAATACCAAATATTTTCATAGACACCTACAAGTGTGCCATCAGGTCTGATTACTTCGTAAATTAAATTATTAGAATAATATAGAGGAGAAAATCTTCCTATCCATTGAGCCACTCTTGGCAATAAATCTGCATCCATCAATAATCCCGTTAAAAAAACAGATGGTAAAATCACAATAGGAATAATCGGGAAAATATGCCCCTCTGTTCGAGCAAAAGTCGATGCAAAAATACCGAACAAAACAGAAATAATAGAAAGCATGCACATAATAATAAATAATAAAAACAGCTGATGTAAATTATATTCCAACTCAAAAAGATATACCGATTGAGCAAGAACAATCGCAGAAACCAAACACGAAAGAATTGTATAACCAAGCACATAACCAGCGATAATCTCAACTTTACGAACTCCATTTACAAAACATCTGTCCAAAGTTCCAACCATTCTTTCTTGTACCAAAACAATTGAACAAAGCAAAAAAGAAAGAAAAAAAACAACAAAACTAACTATCGGAATTGCATATCGAGCAACAGGAAACCCGTCAGGCATTGTATCCATAAAAAGTTTAAGAAAATAAACCACAATTGTTGGTGCTATTAATGTTAAAGATAAAAATCTAGGGTCACCTTTAAGCTGAGTAATTACCCGTCGTGCAACATTTAAAATATTTTTCATGGCTTACTCCTCATCCCTAATTAATTTTAAAATGATGCTATCCAAAGATTCCTGTTCGATATCAACCGAATCCACGCCAGCAAGACCAAATTCTCTCAAAAGGGCTGCTAATTCACACGGAGTCCCACCAATGACTTTTTCAACAGCAGTTCCATCACAAGTTATTTTTACTTTTGTATAACCAATTTCTAAAATTTTTTTAGGAGTATCTTCCGCTAAAACTTTACCCTGACGCAGAATTGCTAAGCGATCACAAAGAAGTGCCTCATCCATTAAATGGGTACTAATAATAATTGTTATCCCTTTTGCCGAAATTTTTCTAAATAACTCCCATGTTCTTTCTTTAATATGAGGATCAATCGCAGCTGTTGGTTCATCTAAAATTAAAATATCCGGATTATGAATTAAGGCGCAAGCCAAAGAAACTCTCTTTTTCATCCCACCAGAAAATGTATGAACCATGTCGTCTTGTCTTTCTACAAGCTCTGTAAACTCCAAAATTTCATCAACTTTTTTTTCAAGATTTTGCACACATTGAGCTCGTCCAAAAAATAAAATATTATCACGCGCACTTAAATCTTCATAAAGAGCTGGAGATTGGGGCATATAACCAATTACTTTGCGGAGCTTTTGTCGCTCCTTTAATGGATCTAAGCCCAAAATACTAACAGATCCACCTGTTGGCTCTAAAGCTCCAACAAGAGCTTTAATAGTAGTTGATTTACCAGCCCCATTTGGCCCCAAAATACCAAAAATGGACCCTGTGGGAATATTTAAATTTATTCCCCGCAAGGCCCAAAACTCACCATATTTTTTTCTAAGATTCTCTATGACTACTGCAATCATTTTTAACTCCCCTTAAATATAAATAAATATTTTATATTTTTCAGGATAAATTAAATAATTTTGCCAAGTAAAGGGTTTTAAAATCAAATTATAAAAGATCTTGATCAGTATAAATTGTTTCTTTAACAAAATCTGGAGTTACGTTTTCATGAAGTTTCAAAAAAATAAATATTATCACAACTACATAAACTAAAATACCCAAGGTCTTCAGATAAAAAATTTTTAGCATGCGTTTATCACCAAAATTATAATGCATACCATCTACCTCATATGCCTGAGGCAATTCCAATTCAACACGACTTCCATCTTGAGATAAGGCTTTTTCTTTTTCTTTTACAGAAAATTCAACAACAGGAAGTCCCAAATTTTTAAATGATGAGGATTTATCGTTTATCAGGACGTTTGTATCCAATAATCTTAAAAATTCTTTTTTTGAAAGAACCTTCATCTTAATTGGATTAATTAATCGCCTTTCATCTCTACAAATATGACATTTTTCTAAACAACTCAATTGAGTACTATACTCACAATCTGAATGAATCCAATGGTCACATCGAAAATATTTTACAAGAATTCGTCCTTCACTAAAAAGTGGATCTAAACAAACACATTCTTCTGGTAAATCTTCCTTTTTGATTTCTTGAATTTGTAAATTTGATCGATGGCCTTCACCAGAAATAAAACAAGCTAAAATTTTTTGCCCACCAATCTGATCATCATCAGTTTCAGAATTAACACTTGCAACAAGAGTGGTAGATAACAAAGCACAACTAAAATAAATACTTAAAATTTTATTCACAAATGCCCTTATTAATTAAAAAAAGTTAAAAAATCTCTTTAATTAAACCGTCTATCTGCTTGCTTGTCAAGACAAAAGACAAGGCTTCATAAAATTTAGAATCATATTCGCGCGTCTGAATAACAACAGGCATTGCAAAAGCATTTCTAAGAATTAAAGCTTTTTTTCCTAACTTCCATACTTCAATTTTCAGAATTTTCCAGCAAGGATTGTCTTATAAAGGCTTGAGACTTTCTAAACCCATGATCCATATACAATGAAGAAATATCACTTATAATTACACCGGCCAAAAAGACTATAACAAAAGTCTCTAGGTCATGGTAAAACCTTAGCAGTTTAGGTTCTGTTACTTGTTGTTGATTCAAAACAAACAAAATCACCACCACCCCAAGCTTCAGGCAAAAAAACACTAAATGGTAACGCTGAACAAAGTCGTATATATCAACAAAATTACGTATAGATGAATCCAATTTGTGACGAGTAAATATTAACCCCTTAAACAATGAGTTATTTATTGGCAAACCCAACTCAGTTGAAGACTTATCCTTTAACAATTCTAAAGCAACCTGCTCAGACACCACCTTCATTCTACTCGGTTCCGAAAATTTAATTTTGTCTCTGCAATATGGGCAGCTATTTATAGAATCTAATCTATAACCTTCCATACAATTTTTATGGCACCAATGGTCACAGTCAAAAAGCTTTATCAATTCCAAATCATTTTTAAACAATTTGTCCAAACACAAGTAACAACTCTCTTTTAAATATTCTTTTTTAATCTTTTGAACTTCCAACATATTACCCCGATGACCACCTGGACGCAAACAAACCAAATACAGAGAATCATTATCACTATTTTCTTCATCACTATTTTCTTCGGCAAACAGTTGCTGTAATTCAATCAATGCATCTCGATTAGAACCTTGAATGGACAATTCATCACTTCCAAAAGATAAAAATGAAACAAAAATCAAAGTCAAAAAAATAAAACTTTTCATGGAACACTTCCTTAAATTAATAAAAGTTAAAAAATTTCTTCTATTAAACCGTCGATCTGCTTACTTGTCAAGTTAAAAGACATGTCTTCATAAAATTTAGAATCATATTCGCGCGTCTGAATAACAACAGGCATTGCAACAGCATGTCCAAGAATTAGAGCTTGTTTTTTACTATCAAGAGAAGCGAGCACAGAGCGCAGAGTTGTAGCTCCATTAACACCAGTTAAAACACTATTAATATCACGGTCATCATTTAGCTGAGCAATTATTTTTGTACCAATTTGTGAAATAATCTCCTGATCAATTCCGGAAGGTCTTTGATCAACAACAAGCAAAGAAACATAATATTTACGCATCTCTCTGGCTATATTACCAAAAATTGTCTGCCGTGCTGCAGATGGATTTAAAAATTTATGAGCTTCTTCAATTGTAATCATAAGCTTTTTTGGCTCATCCTCTTTTTTTTGCGACCCTAAAAATTTTTCTGTTTTTTGAATATAAAAATCATGAATGCGCCTTGAAATTATATTCGCAACTAAAAGATAACAAAATGTGGAAGTATAGTTTCCAAACTCAACAATAATGTGTTTTCCTTTATCTATATATTCCATCATTTGATCTATAACAGAAACGTCTTTATACGCCACACCCTGTGCAATGGGCCTAAAAAAACTTAATCGCTCAATACGTTTTAATTTTCTATACAGCGCAGCAATAGATTCTGGATGAGCTCCAAGATCTTGAGCAAACTCTTTTAAATTTTCACCTTGAGAAAGCAAAACCTGTAACCAATCTTTTTTAAACTTTGCAGCAATAAGATACGCTGCCTCTAAGGCTGTAGCGTGCAAATTCAACTCTTCCTGCAAAGAAAGAATATCTTCAACAGAAACTGATTGATAAGAAAGAACTATTTCTACGTCTGGATTTCCACCACGTCTACGTGTTGATTCTGGGTCCAAAGAAAAAATTACAACCTTATCTGGGAACAATGTTTTTAAACCTTTAACAAAACTTTCACCAGGACCCTCTTTTCTTGCTTGCAAACCATATTCACTGTGCATATCAAAAATTAAATTAATGGCTTGTTCACTTTTAACTAAACCTGCTAATACAAGCCGTGTTAAAAAAGTTTTTCCTGTCCCCGTTTTTCCAAAAATTCCATTACTTCTTTCTGTTAATTTACCAAGATCCAAACAAACTGGTGTCTGCATATCAAGAGGCGACCCAACACTAAAAAATTGTTTATTATTTTTTTCTTCACTTCCAAAAATCATAGCAACATCTTCTTTAGTTGCATCATAAACTTCAGAAAAATGAGTTGGTACAGTTTTAACAGGAAGTCTTTCACCATTTACATCTAACATTAACATCGGCCGTAAATAAGCTGTAATATATAAATCTTTTTTTTGAATAAATTCACTTAAAAATTTTTCTTTAGGATCTGGTGGAAAAAGCAATATATCTTGATTCGAAACTTCTAATTTTAAATCAGTTATCATAGAAAAAAACTTATAACTTTTACCCTTAACAGAAACAAATTTACCAGTTTTTAGTTCTTCCAAATTAGTTTTGCTATCTACTTTCATAACAAAGCCATCTGTCAACGAACCTGAAATTAAAGTTCCTATTTTTTTCATACAACTCTCCTGTATGTTTAAACTTTATTCAGGTTTACAAAAAACTATATTAATAAACAAGACATTGAAAAATTAAAAAATTGTTTTTAATTCGATACTATGTTTTCAGTTTAATTATTTAAACGGATCAAATTCATCAATTTTTAACCAACTTCTACCATCTACTGAAAGGCTAGCTCCCTGTGCTGATATCTTTGACCGCCAATCTTCTTCGTCCAAATCAAACCCTATGGCTTTATTTTCATACGATTTGAAACAACTTTTAACTGGATCAGAACAATTATTTAGACATATTGTTGAAATATCCATTTTAGAAAAATCACCAATTTTCAATAAAAAAGTTAATTTTTCAATATCATCTTTTTCAACAGCGTCACATAATAAATCAAATTTAATGGCATCAAATTCTTCTAATATGTCCTGACAAATATCATTGTTATCCGTAGGGTCGCAAATTAAATCAATTTTTTTTGGACCTCTTTTTTCCCACAAGGGCCGACGCATTTTATTTTTTTGTAAAATCCAAAAAAAATCGTTCAATTTTTTTTGATCCATATTTATTAAAAGCTCTTTCAATCGAATCTTGGAAACATTTGAATCTACATCATTCTTAAGAATCAAAAAGAAAAGTGCACCTATATTTACAGAACAAATAGCTTTTTCCAAAGTCGTCATCCCCTGTTTATCACGTATATTTAAATCAAAATCCATTTTTATCAAATTCATTATTTGAAAATCTTTTTTTCGAATTTTTGAAATACAACTATTTATTTGTTCAAGATCTCTTTTTTTTTCTAAACTCTCATTTAATCGATCAAAATCATCCATTAATTTATTCAAAAAATCAACATAATTTTCCAAAAACTTCCAACAACAATATTTATTCATATATTGCGCAAGAACATTCACAGGAACAGCACAAGGATGACCATAAGATAATAAAATAATAACAGCCGTAGCATCTCGCAACGCCAACGTTACCGCCAAAGCTGAATAACCATTTAAATCTACTTTATTAAAGTCTAGCGTGTGATAAGACAATATTCTTTCCATTTGTACATAATCATGAGCGCGCACTGCGCACGTTAATCTCCAAATATCATCATCAAATTTTGATTCTTTTAGATTGTCTTCATCACAGGAAACCTCACACCATTGTTCTCTTTGTTTAACCTTTTTAGACACATTATTAAAATGCTTTAATAAAATGTTTATGACTGTAACATCCTTCTTTTTGACAGCTAATTTAAGAGATCTAAAGTTCGATTCTTCTTCAAAATTTTCTGAGCTTACAAATGATAAATTTTCATTAAGACACTTGATTAATTTGTCATAATCTTTTGATTCAATAAAATCATCAACCTTTTTCAAAAAAACTTCTTGAAAATCTTGATTATTTAAATAAAGAAAAGATAAATCATCTCTAGATTTACTAAGTTGATCACTTTTACGTAACAACCCATTACTGGACGCCTGCTGAAAAAAAAATAAACTTAATGGATTTAACGACAAAAACAGATGCAAACAAAATTTGCTAGACATCCCTACTCCCCAAAAAACTTAATTCAAAAAAAGCTTTACGAAACTTCTGGAAACTTCGATAACACCAGAGGATACAGAAATAAAATCAACTTTTCCACTTTTTAAACAGAAATTCAATTTACTATGAGGGGATAAACTAATTATCATTGGTGCATGACCCAACTGAATCACAAAATTTCCTACTATAGTATCAACCTCAACCCAAGAAACTTCGTATGTTTCTTTTGAATTAGGACTTAATACAAATAAAATCATTTTAGTAACTCTTTAGCTTTCTGCTCTGCTTCTTCCAAATCACCAACCATATAAAAAGCCTGTTCTGGCATATTATCACAATCACCGTTCAAAATTTTTGCAAAATCATTAACTGTTTTTTCACGTGAAACGTATCGGCCAGGAATACCTGTTGCAAACTCAGCTGTAAATAATGGTTGAGTTAAGAACTTTTGAATTCTTTTTGCGCGATTTACAACCAATTTATCTTCTTCAGACAATTCATCCATTCCCAATATTGCAATAATATCTTGCAGCTCTCTATATCTCTGTAATAAGTTTTGAACTTCTCGCGCAACTTTATAATGCTTTTCACCCACAACGTCTTTTGCTAAACCTTTTGAATTTGATTGCAATGGATCAACGGCTGGGTACAACCCCAATTCAACCTGCTTTCTAGAAAGTACTGTACTTGCATCTAAATGCATAAAAGTTGTAGCTGGAGCAGGGTCCGTAATATCGTCTGCAGGAACATAAATTGCCTGAATAGAAGTAATTGCACCACTTATTGTATTTGCGATTCGTTCTTGAAATTCGCCAATTTCAGATGCCAAAGTAGGCTGATAACCAACAGCGGATGGCATTCGACCAAGTAATGCAGAAACTTCTGAACCAGCTTGAACAAGCCTAAAAATATTATCTACAAACAAAAGAACATCGCGCTTTTCTTGATCTTTAAAATATTCCGCCATCGTTAGACCTGTAAGCCCAACACGAAGCCTTGCTCCAGGCATGTCTCCCATTTGACCAAAAACCAATACGGCCTTTTCAAGAACGCCAGTTTTTTTCATTTCAAGCCAAAGCTCATTTCCTTCACGAGTTCGTTCGCCTATTCCTGTAAAAACAGAAACTCCACCATGTTCGGTTGCAATATTACGAATCAATTCCGTCACAATAATTGTTTTTCCAACACCGGCACCACCAAAGAGTCCAATTTTAGAACCTTTAATGTAAGGACAAAGTAAATCAATAATTTTTATACCGGTTTCTTGAATTTCTTGCTCAATTTTTTGCTCAATCAAAGGTGGCGCATCTCTAAAAATAGGGTGTCTTTCTTTTGTTTCAACTTTACCAAGATCATCTATTGGTTCACCCAAAACGTTAAACATTCTGCCCAAAATCTGAGATCCAACCGGCACTGTTATAGGCCCACCCGAATCTATAACCTTCATTCCTCTACGTATAGAAGGAGCATCTTCAAGCGACATACACCTAACAACACCGTCACCAAGAATTTGTTCTACTTCTACACTCGCATATTTTTTATCATGATTTTCCAATTCAATTTTTAACTCATTAAAAATTTTTGGAGAATTATCCTGTGGAAATTGAACATCTATAATTGTACCCGAAATTCTAACAATATAACCTTCATTTAATGTTGACCTACTAGCCTCTTTCTTTTCCATAGAAACTATATTGTCGCTCATCGCAATCCTTGCAATCTTTTAACAAAAGATTCGCTTTATAATCAATTCGAACTACCCATGCCTGTAAATCCGACCTTGGACAAGATATATTTTAAATCATCGTCCTCAAATCTAATTCCAGCACCCCAATATCCCGAAGCATCTTTCTTGCTAATAAAGTTATCGGCACCAAACGCAAAATAAACATTCCTCAAGAAATAAATTTTATTTAACCACTTCAAGTGCGTAATACGCTCATCCCAAAGATTTCTACCTCTAAAATCATACGCTTCTAAAGACGTAATCCAACGCAATTTTTCACTTGGGAATGGAATGTCATAATCCACACCAACACCAAAAGTATTGTCTATCAAACCTGCGCGGAAACCCCATGAGCCAAAAATTTTACCCATCTGCGCACCAACTCTTAGCGAATCACGGTGCCTTGTTGCCTTCTTGGTTATTGGAGCAAACCTAATTGTATCCCTGTACTTATCAAATTTTTCTTTATCGTAATAAATTTCATCGCCGCAATTATCTTCCCACTTCAATCGTTTTTCTTTTCTATCGATGAAACCTTTTTCAGAAGTAACCAATTGTATCATATAGAAATGATCATCATTTGGATAAATCTTTAATTCGAAATAACCTTTAGAATCTTTTTCATTATAATCTTTAGTTACACGCGACATCGATTCAAAGTGTGAATCGATTATCAAACTCATGTCATCAATTTTTGCAAAATAATTTTTCAAACCACTAATAGCAAATTTAAGATCTTTGTATGTTTGATCATCATTAACCAAGCCACCCAAAACACCTTTGCCATCATCAATTTTTCCGGCCACATTACCAATGTTTTTAAATCCATCTCTTGCTTCAACGGCCGCACCCTCAAAGGATCCTGCTGTTTTTTCCAATTTGGTAGCAACCCTATCAAAATCTCTATCAAACACACTGGCAACGGTGTTCATGCTATCTTGAAATGCAGGTAAAACTTCAGAATCAAGCTTGTCTGCAACACGATTAACATCTTTTCCAATTGGAATGAGTTTTTCTCTGGCCTCTCTTGCAAATTCTTTAAAGTCTCCAACCATTTCAGAGATACTTTCTTCATTACGAGAAACTGTTCTATCCATGGTTTCAGCAAAAGAAGCAAGTCTTCTGGACGCCTCATTCATAGAATTAAATGTTTCCTTAAGTTGGGCTTTGCCATCAGGACCAGCCATAGCTTCTCTCAATGTCCCAGTAACTTCTTCTACATTATCCACAATCTTTTTAAAATTCTGTAATGCATCATCAAAAGAAACTTGCGACACACTTGGACGAGTCAACGTTGCACCGCGATCTAATTTTGGTAATAATGGATCACCAGGACATACTTCAATATATTTTGTTCCAAGAAGCCCATCCTGTTTTATTGTTGCATACGCATCTTTATGAAGTACGTATCCTTTTTTAATCATCAATGTGACCTTAGCCATATTATCAATTTCTGTTAATTCAAAATCTTCTAACCAGCCAACATCAACACCAGCTATTTTTACTTCGGCCTTCCTAGAAAGGCCAGATACATTTGTAAAATTAACATAATATTTACTATAACCAGTCCTATCAAAGCGAAATGCCCCAATAGAAAAACCCATGTAAACAAATATAGATATCGCAACTAATATAAACAGACCAACTTTAGTCTCAGTTTTAATTTCCAAAATCAAATCCTTCTCAAATAAAATTTAAAGCCAATACAACTTTAAAATTCTAAATCCTGTATCACTTTGTTTATCGTCAGATTTTTCTATTATAGCACATAATTTCTGAGTCATATTCCTAAACTTTCCCCAAGATATCACAGAAAACAGGTTAACTTCAAATTGAGAGTTTAACCAACCTCCAAAATCTTTAGAAAGAGTTTTATAATCTTTTCCGTAAACTTCTTTTAAACTTTTGTCCCAATCCTGCTGCCAGTTGGCATTTCGCTTAAATGAGCCCAAAGCTTTTTCAACATTTTTTTGCAATATTCCATCCTTAGAGACCTGTATCTCAGAAAGACCAAACAAATTAACTAATGAATGAGAAAGAACCCAAGGCTGAATTTTTTGGTCTACACTCCAAGTTGTAAAAACATCATTAAGTGCAACATCTTTAGAGTCTGGATTATAAAATATTTTATCCTTAAAAACCATAAATTCAGGCATTTCAAACAACTCTGTAACATCATTTAACCTGTATTTACGTTCTTTTAGAAATTTTTCAAAAGAAGCAAATAAATCTTTTCCTCCAACCTTTGTAGAAAGGTTCTTAAAAAGAGTTTCTAAACTTTTACGAATAGTAAATTTTTCTTTTTCCTGTGTTTTTTGATTTTCCCCCTGCTTATCAGATTTTTTATCAGGTTCATCTACAAATTTATGTTTTTTAAAATCATAAATACTATTAATATCGATTTTTCCATTTTCACAGCAAATGCAAATTTTTATTTCCCCATCAACCCCATCTGCTTTATATGTTAATGGAAATTCTTGCCACCGATTCAAAATAGGCAAAAGTTCTTTTAACTTTTTACCTTCAACATCAGTTGGCATACCCTTTTCTTCTTTTTCTGCTTTCTTTTCAACATCTTGATTTAACTGAGCAAATGCAATTTGCAGTCCACCAAGGGCCAACAATTTAGCCTGTTCTTTATCCATTAAAGCACCCGAGGTTCTAAAATAATTCGTTGCGCGGCTAGAAATAAAAACAAATACCGCAATTAAAGCCATAATGGAAATCATGGTCAACATAAGAGTATATCCAGGCTTTGATTGACGCTTAAGCATTCTTCACCTCATTCACCCTTGATTGTCGCGATTTTAAAAGAGTATCATCTAACATTTTTAACCTACTATTTAAACGTTCACTTGGCCCTGAAGAATTGGTAGGGGCAAATTGAACAACCCTTACTCCGTTTGCATTTGTGGCTATATTAAGCTTACGCACAGGCGGACCAATTCTTTTAGCAAGCTCTTGTTTTATTTCGTTAAAATTAAAAGCTGTTTGCATTCTTTTTTTAATACTTGGGGCGACAACATCTGGTTCTGGAACATAAATTTTAAAACTAAAATCAAATGTCTGCTCTTCACCAATATCATTAATAAACCTAATTTTTGCAGCAACTAATTCGGGAAGTGCAGGCAAGTCTTCTTTTTGTTGTTTGCCTTCATCATAATGCCATACATCTGTTTGTTTAAATGTTTTTTGCGTCTTAGTTGTTTCTTCCATGGTTGTTTTTTGTATCTTTGCTTTTTCTGTTTCTTCTATAGATTCATCTATTTTTTTAGTTGTTTTTTCTTTTTTTACTTCAACATATGTGTATTCAAAAGAAAGCTCTTTCACACCATCTACTATAGTGAAAGCTCGAATATTTTTAGTTTTTTTTGTTGGATCAACATAATTTAAATCAACCGATTCACCACGCATTAATTTTTTGGCACCCAAAACATCATCGCTTTTTTCTAACCAATAATAAACCCGCACAATTCTAGGTTTTGGTTTTCCAAAAATTTTTTCTTTTCCAATGGCAGTAAATACTTGCAATGGATTACTTGAAATAAATGTTAAAACCCCAATATTATTATCTGATTTTTCTGAAAAAAATATTTTTTCCAAGGGCTTAACTTTATCTTTCTCATCTTCTTTAGATTTTTTGCTACCCTCAACAGACTCTTTTTTATCTTTACCCTCTAAATCTTTTGACGGCTTTTTATCATCACCATCTGATTCCTTTGATTTATCCACTCTAGTTTGATCATCACTTTGAATTTTATTTTTAGAATTTTTTTTCTCATCATTTACTTCTGGGCCAGAAATAAATGGAACAAAAACTCCGGCTATATCTTTATCCAACTGATTTTGCAAAATTAATGCACTCATATCAAAATCAATTGCCTTTCCCAGCATCATAGAGGCATCTTTAATATTTGAAAAAGCTCTAAAAATAGCAATTGCCAACATAGCCGAAATTGCTATAGCCAACATGGCTTCAACCATTGATGTACCAGGTTTTATAAACTTCATTGGGCTACCTCAGGCTTCTGTCGCTCTGAAAGTTTTTTACCAGACTGGTTTAAAGAAGTTTTTTCTGGCTCTTTTTTCTTTTTTTCCATTTTATAAAACAAAGTAACTAAAGATTCAGAGCCCTCTGAAGACTTTCCAACAACTTTTTGAATGAAAAGGTTTTTAAAACTTTTTAAAGAAGAAGATTTTTGAATTTTATCCAAACTATAAGTTAAAACTGTATCTGGAAAATTAACTTCTTTTGTATATTTTTTCTTATCATACATATTTACATCTGAGGACGCTCTAACCAACAAATCTTTAACCTGAAATAAACGAGATCGAATTGCTGAAGTTCTATAAACATTGATAGTTAAATTCATCTGATTGCGTAGCAAAAGAGTAAATACAGTGCCAAAAATAACAACCGCAAACAAAACCTCCATCAACATAAAACCGGATTTTGCACTATGGTTTTTTAAAGTTTCCATAATCTTTGAACTGCATAGCAAAAGGGTTTAAAACAAGACCCATGGTCATACCATCTTCTTCATTTGCAACATTAATAATTACATCTTGAGTACCATCAGATGTTATATAAAAAAATATACTTTCAAGCTTATCTATATTTTTAGATTCATTTTGGTCAGACACAAAAAAATCTTTAATCACATAATTTGATGGCCATGTTATTAATGACTTCCCGCCTTGTTGGATGTTAAATTTAGATTCACCGCCCTCTTTTTTAGATTTTTCAACCTCTATTTCAGCTCGAATCTGTTTTTTTTTCAAATCAAAATAAACACGATGCAACTTACCAGTTTCAAGTGCATCAGACCAACAACTTTGCACAAGTCCATTTAAATCAACTACAAATTGCTTTCTTGGCGCATCAGGGTCTCTTAACCAAAAAAACCTTGTCACAAAAATCATCATCGCCCCAACAAGGGCGATGACTAAAATTAATTCAACTAAAGAAAAACCTAATTTAGGCATTTACTCTTCCTGCCCAGCAGTTGATTCAAGCATAAAAGTTTTTCCCAAATTTTTATATCTATATTCATTACCCCAAGGATCTTTAGGAGCTTCTTTTTCTCCTGGCAAAAAACCGCCAGTTGGATACTTATCTCTCAATGCTGGATCAGAAGGTATTTTAACAAGATCATCCAAGCTTGAAGGATATTTTCCCATACGAGCCTTATAATTTTCTATATTAGCCTTAAGCATCCCTATCTCTGTATCAGCTTGACTAGATTTCATTGTTGTTTGGATCTTTTTATACATAGTAAAAACACCCACAATAAGGAAAGCAACTATAACTGAATAAATCATGAATTCAACTAAACTGAATCCATTTTTTGATGTAACCATAAAAACTCCTTAAAATTATTACATTTGAATATTTTGACTTGCCATCAATATTGGAATCAAAACTGCACCAACAATTCCACCAACTACTATAGCCATTACAACAATCATTAATGGTTCTAAAGTCTTTGTAAGATTATCAGCCAGTTCATTTAATTCTCTACCATAAATTTCCCCAACTTCATTTAACATCCCACCTAATTCACCACTTTGCTCACCAGTGCTTATCATATAAATAGCCATAGTAGGAAAAATATTAGTTTGATTCAAATACTGGGCTATTTTACCTTGTTTTAAAATTTTGTCTCGCGCCTCCTCTAAAGTTAATGAAAGAACTTTGTTATCCACAACCTTCACAACAATATCCAAAGATTCAGAAAGATTAACACCTGAGTTCAAAAGCATTCCAAGAGTTTGACAAAAACGAACAATTGCACCCTGACGTGTAAAAACTTTAATAAGAGGAAGTTTTAATTTTAATTTGTCCCATCTTAACTGACCAGTTACAGTAGACTTCCAATATGCAAACGCAATTACTACCACCGCTAATCCAATTAAAAACATCCACCAATAATTGCGAATACCATCTGATAAATCAAATACAATTTGTGTGTACCAAGGTATATCTTTATCCTTTGTCATTTGCAAGAGCGCATCTTTTAATTTAGGCACAATAAAAACTAATATTCCAAGGGCCGCTGCAAAAATAATAACAAGCTGAGTTACAGGATAAATTAATGCACCACGAACTTTAGATTTAAATTCTTCACTTTTTTCCATAAAGCCAACAAGTCGCTCAAGAATCATTTCAAGCTGGCCACTAGCTTCACCAGCCCTCACTAATTGAACATAAATCCCATCAAAAACATCTGGATACCTACTCATACCATCAGCCAAAGACTTACCTTCTTTAACAAAGTCCTTAAGCTCCACAAGTATTTGATGAAAGCGGCCCTTAAATTGATCTGAAAGTAACTCTAAAGATTGAAGCAAAGGAACACCCGCTTTTAATAAAACGGAAAGTTGTTTTGTAAAAACTAATTTATCTTTTATAGACACACTGCCAACAAAAAGTTGCCCAAATTCCTGAATAAATGATTTACGAGAAGACGCTAATTCAATTTTTGTAGGGAAGGATCCCAAACCCACAAGATATTTGCGTACATCTGTGACAGATGCTGCATCATACGTACCTGTAATTTGACTTCCATCTCGGGACAAAGCCTGGTAAAAATATAAAGCCATCTGACAAACCCTTTGATCTTGATTAAACTTCTTATTCCATGATAGGATGCTAAGTCTTAAATATTGTAGAAAAAAAAGAACAAGGATACAAATATTATGAAAAAGTTAATCTTTTTTCTCACCCTTTTAATTCCAGTTTCATGTTTTTGTGCAGAACAACATAAAATAAGCGACTATAAAAAACAAGCTTCTTCTAGTCTTAATTTAAAAGTATCGCAGAATCAAGAGTTTCCAGATAAACACAATAATATAAATACAAAAGAAGCATCCAAAACAATAAAATCCAAAACAGACATTAATTTAAATAATGATGCAGAACAAGATTATACCAATTTAAATCAGGCATCACTAGAAGACCTCTGTAAGCCTGTAAAATTTACACCTGCCGGCATTAAATGTTTTTTAAAACATACTTATAATCACAAAGAATATGGTGAAAATTTTTTACCTAATAACTTTTCTCACTTTTTACAATTTTTAGAGCAAGGCAACAGCACGGGCCAATCAAGAGAGTACAGCCAAGGTATAATTAAATTATTTAACCAAAAACTAAAATATAGTAGTTATGTAAATTCTGCTGCATTCACAGAAATGCTTGATCAATTTCCAAACTTAATTAAACAACACTTTATAGAGAAGCAACAAACTTCAGTTGAAAAAATTACCAGCAATATTAAAAATATTTTATACAATAATTTTTTATCCCATTTTTCTTTTTTTAAAAAATCTCCAGATCAATTTTTTGATCATATTTCAAACGAACTTAAATCTAACTTGAATCCAGAAGAAGCTTTAGAAGAAAAAACATCAATAGAAAGTATGCGATCTGCTACATTACGATTTTTAGAACATGCAATTACTAAGCTAGTTTGGACACCACAAGATCAGGCTGGCACATGGGAAAATGTAAAAAAAATACAAACTCAACTTTATGGATTAGTTGATAAAAAAATAGTCTCCAATGTTGATGATCTAGACGATCTTTTTCAAACGCTTCTTCATCGATTTTGTTATTTTATAGAGTTGACAGGCGAAGAACTAGACCTCAAAAATTTTTATGAGAAAGTAAAAAAAGATATGGATTCAAAATCTTTATTACTTTTAGAATTAGAAGAAAAAGAAGATTTTATTGAAAACAAAAAACAAGTTTTAGCCAAGGCGATTTTTAAAGGGGAAGCAAGGGCAATTGCAAAACAACATGGAATTATAGGAAATCAAATAGTTGCTTAATTTCTTAAAATTCCCTGTAAACTTTAACGATTATGTTCTTCTCTTTCATGTGTACGACGGGCATAAAAATCTTTAAACCACTCGTTACAAAAAGAACACCTTCTTACCAATTTACCCTTCCGCTTTTCACAACGATTTTCATGACTTGTTCTTACACAACTAAAATCAAACACGAATGAACAAAAAGAACATTTATAAGGTAATGAGTCTTCGTATCTTGTAACATCTTGATTTGATGGGTTACTCATAACCGTCATTAATTGTTGTTCCTGTAAACTTACTTGTTCTGAGTCATCAAATAATTCGCTTATTTGATGACTACCATCATTATCATCATGTATAAAAAGTTTCATTACATCGCCAGATGATTGCTCCAAAGACTCATGCCAAAAAGATATATGACTTGCCAAAGATTCTTCAAATAAAAAATCTAATCCACACACCGGACAATTAAGTGTTTCTTCAAACAATGGTTCACAGGAATATGCACGCCTTTTACCCAAATGAAAATCATCTTGCGAACAAAAATTTTTATTTGACCAAATCAAACAAAAAATAAACAAAAAAAACTTATTATTAAAAAACATTTACTATAACTTTTTTAAATTAATGGTTAAAAACTTAATGCAGCAACAAACCCTGCTGTATGAGCCAAAATAGATTTTTTACCATTCAACGGACATTTATAAAAAGCAGATAAATAAGGCTTAAACCTAGCATCTTCAGACATCGAATCTTGAAAATCATAACTCATCGTAAAAATTGCATTATGTAATGTCCAATCTTCCAGACTGACAGCTGAATTAGCGGTACTTTCGATAAATTGATTGCCTTTTAAAATAAATTTATCATCTTCATGCTTCCAATATTGGTAAGTTGCTCTTAAAGAAAGTCCTTTTAAAACTTTATGTGCCTCTAAAAACAAATTAAATCTGTGGGTCAATCCATAGTCAATGTGTGCCTTAGCTTTTTGAAGTAAAAACAAATCTGTTTGAGCAACATCTGTTTTTATTCTACGATCTCTAACATCGCCAAATAAAATTAAAAATTCAAGATCTGCACCTGCTTTGATCCACTTGGACAAAGTTAAATCCAGACCACCTCCAGGAATAATACCAAATGCACCGTCGTTACCAAAAGCTAACGCCATAATTTTATCTTCATCTCTTTTTTTACCAGTCGGAAAACTCAAACCACCACGAACATTCAAACGAACATTTTTCAAAAGAGATTTATCTTGAGGAAAATCACGCAACCATTCAAGCATCACAACAAAATCACCAAAACCTGTTCGTTCCCATGGACTTAAATCAAGGTCTCCTAAATCCTTTAAATTTTTAGCTAAATTATCAGTCAACAACCTTTTTGTTTCAACATCATCAAATGTTACATCTTTTGTTTTATCGCAAAACTCAAGATTACTCATTTTCATGGACATTATGGGCAAGAAAAAATCCAACGTAAAATCTTTTGGAAAATGATACCGCAAGGCAGCGCTCATATTATAATTTAAATCAAGATGGGCTTTTGGCACAACATGACCACGAATACCATCATCATCATCAACATTAATTTTTTGCGCAAGTTGAGCAGCTTTTGTGCATGGATCAAACCCTTTTAACATAGCCAAGCAATCCTGACATTCTTGCCAAATTTGCAAAATACCTGATTTTTCTTCTTCGCCATAACCAACAGTCTTGAGTCCAAACTCCCCCGTCAAAGAAACTTGCCATTTAGTGTTTTTCCAAACAGCTGGCCGCAAATTGATGTCATACGGTTTAAATAAATTAAACTGAAAAACAGAAAAAGTATCCACAACAAATAATGTTGCAAATACCAATAATGAAATTTTTAATTTTTTTTGTTTCAACATGGTTTTTAACCTTCTAAATCTTAATCGTTAACAAGCAAACCAAAATCACCGCTGGTTACCCAAGCTCCACTTCCAGAACTTCTTACTAAATCACCCATTCTTAAATATTCCCCTAAATATGAAGGGATATTAACACCAGCACTAGCAATTCCTGGAACACCCGCACGAACACCTCGTGGCAAAACATTAACAAATGGGGCTGTGCTTAAATACCTTGAGCGCATGTTGTAATACATCGCTCCATCGGTTGTAAAATAATTTCTGTAATCTTGAAAATTAATAAAATGAGTATTTACATCTTTAATAAATTGATCTGGTAATAACTGAACGGTAGTATTCTCAATTTCATCGTAAGCCGTACTTTTTACATAAAGCCTATAAATTCGTGATTGATGATAAGTTATATTTGCATTCATAACAAAAACCTGACCTTCACAGCTAAATTCAGAAGTTCCGTTTGTTATTCCATTAAAACTAGAAAGAAATTTTAGTCGAGTTATACAACCATTAGAATCAGTTCCCAAAGATTCTGGAAGTAAAATTTGAACCCACTCAAGTTCGTTGCTAGTTAAATCTTGATCTGCAATATCTGAATCGTTCGCAACTCTAAATAAACCTCTACTTGTAGCTATTAAACCAAGTTTTCCAAGAATACAAACATCCGAAAATGATGCATAAGAATCTAATCCCAAATTTTCTGGTGTTGCCAAAGTAACTCTTGTTGGCATCGTTCCAACAAAATTAGCTGGAATCATTTCAATTCTATCTAAAGTTTGATCTGTTAAAACATAAAGATATGTTCCATCAGATTTTAAAGATCTTACATTTTTATAATTGCCTAATCTTTTAAAAGACATATCGATCGTAAATCCTTGTAAGCCAGCGCTCAACGTATTCCAGCCAGCACCATTATCTTTAGAAAGAACTGCAAGTCCATCAGAGCCCCCAACAAAAATCCAACCAGAATTTGTACCAGCAGCACACCTAGAAACTTCAGCCGCAACTATTGAACCAATTTTTTCAAGCTGACCGCCAGAAACTGTAATTAAACTTCTTAAAGAAGCATCTAAACCAGATAAAGAGCCATTATTTGAAACAAATTTATCAGTTAAAAAATCATTCCCAACAACAGGATAAAAAATTGTACCATCTTCTGATTTACCTGTTTGAATTATTGAAATTTTTTCATAGCCGGTTGCAACAGCCAAAGACAAACTTCCCTCTAAAGATGGGTCAGTAAATCCTTGTGTATATTTACTAAAATCAAAGAATCCTTGTATGCCACCATTTTTTTGAGGATATTCTATATGAAGTTCACCCAACAATAAACCCATGCCATTTGTGGTATCCAAGCTACCCCATTTTGTTCTATAAACATTTTGTGTGGATGCCCCATTTCTTGTTACATCAGAATAAGGCATAACAACAAAATTTCCATATTTTTGTTCTAATGCAACAGCATTAATTTTTTCAGAAAACCCAGCAACCCTTTTCCACTTTGACCAAGAAGCAATCACGCCTCGTCCATCAAAAATTGGTTGTGAACTAAAAATACCTGCCGCGTCTGTTTCGCCATCTTCACAAGAGATAAACACACCATCTTCAACTATAAAAATATCATTAATTGCGCCAGGCGCATCACCGGCACCAACCATCGCTTGAATATCATTATGTTTATAAAGCTGATCGGCTGCTGTAGCAAGATCAGAAAAACCACGAGTAATAAACCGATTTGAATCAGATAAATAATAATTTACAGGATTTGCATTTACGTTAGCCAACTTACCATTATCAGGATCTCCAGTACTTGCACCTAAATTTGAGCCAACTGTAACTCTTTTATCAACAACGGGTAATGCAAAAACTTTATTATTTGTATTTTCACCAACACGGCCAACTAAAACCAAATACTTTAAATAAGTGGAAGTCTTCATTGTTCTGACTTTATATATTGAAATTATATTTGCATCTGTTGCTCCAACAATCTTATCCGCATCTGTTAAGATATTTAAATCAGAAACAATAGGACTAAAACTAAGACCTCCAGAAACGTTAGCCATTGCTATACCAGCACCAGAACCAGAAGGAAGATCTGCTATTCCACAAACATAAAGCCTTCCCAAATCATTATCCCAATACATGTCACCGTATTCAAGGGAATTTAAATTGCTACCAGTGCTCAAGGCCGCTGACGTTTTACCAAAAGCCGCTGCCTGATTTTCTGTTTTAGATCCCGTTGTGGCATTAAGATTCCCAATACTACCATTATCATTAACCAAAACTGCTGCAATACCGCTACCAGCTTCTCCAAAACCACCCACCGCTGAAACACCAAAAAAAGCCGATTTTATACTAGGAGCAGCAACTAAACTATGTATTGTATTTGCAACAACACCGGCAGCATCATTAATATCTGAAGAAGAATAAATCGTATTCCCAGAAAGATACTGAGCAAGGTAAACTTTTTTATCATTTTGCAAAACAACAATCGGCTGATTATCAGAAATTGAATTTATAAATAAAACGGCCGCACCATAAAGTGGATTTAATTGTTCTTCCGCCCCATTTAAACGAACTTTTTCACGGGCCATTCCAGAAAATTCAGTGTTATCATTAGAAATAAAAGATATAGAAAACTGCTTTTGTTTTTCATCCAAAACAGCTTCATCTGCGCCAACAAAAAAGGTGCCGCCTTTATCTATAGCGGTTGAACTGGGCCCATTAAAATAATGAGATGGGCCAATTTTAAAAGCAAAACTTGTTTGAGTATTTTCTTTATCACTTAAAAGTAAATATCTAGGAAAAATAGTAGCTGGAAAAAATAAAGAGCTTATTAACAAAACAAAAGAAAAAAATTTGTGATTCATAAGAGTCCTTCAATTTATTGAATAAAGTTAAGCAATCCAATAGCTTAAAAAATTTTCAAAAAAGCGCCACATAATTTAAAGATCAATGGTGATGTAAAACTTTACAATAAATTTGCAGATATAAAAAAATATGCTATAACCCTTTATTTATAACACTTTTTTTTAAACAAATTTAAAACAGAATGAAAACCATGCATGCAAAGATTTTTTCTGCAACAACTATTGGCGTAGATGCACACCTTGTAGAAATAGAAGCTGATCTTTCTTTTGGAATGATGAATTTTTATATAGTAGGTCTGCCAGACACAGCAATTAAAGAAAGTAAATTTAGAATCAACACCGCATTAAAAAACTGTGGTTTTCGCTTACCCGATAAAACCATAACTATAAATTTAGCGCCAGCAGATTTAAAAAAAGAAGGCACTCTTTTTGACCTTCCAATTTCTATTGGAATTTTGCAAGCGGCACAACAATTGTATATTTCAAAAGAATTTTTAGATGAAACTATTTTTTTAGGCGAACTTTCTCTTGATGGAAATGTTCGATTTATAAAGGGAGCATTGCCTATTGCTCATGGTGCAAAAAATTTAAATAAAAAAAGAATTATTTTACCCAAAGAAAATGCTTTTGAAGCGGCGCTTATCCCTGGAATAGAAGTAATTGGAATAGAAAGTCTACCCCAATTAATTTCTTATCTAAAAGGCGAAATTCAACTTCAACCAACTATAAATTCCATTAAAGATATAAAATTTGAAACCAATAAAATGGATGTCGATTTTTCTCAAGTTAAAGGTCAATACCAAGCAAAACGCGCGCTACAAATTTCTGCTGCTGGAAGACATAATATTTTATTTGTTGGTCCCCCAGGGGCTGGTAAAACAATGCTTGCAAAAAGACTTCCAACAATTATGCCTAATATGTCATTTGAAGAAATTCTAGAAACAAGCAAGATTTATTCAATTAGTGGAAAACTAAAAAAACATCCTTTGATTCTAAAAAGACCATTTAGAAACCCACATCACACCATATCTCAAGCCGGACTTGTTGGTGGTGGAAGCAATCCGCAACCGGGTGAAATAAGCCTTTCTCATAATGGGATTTTATTTTTAGATGAACTAACAGAATTCAAAAGAGATACTCTTGAAGTTTTAAGACAACCGCTCGAAAACAAAACGGTTTCAATTGCGCGAGTAAATCAGTCTGTTTCTTTCCCCGCATCATTCCTTCTCGTTTCAGCATTAAACCCATGTCCATGTGGTTTTTTAGGCGATAAAAAACAGGCGTGCAAGTGCTCTAAAAATCAAATTGAAAAATACTTAAACAAATTATCAGGGCCCTTGCTTGATCGAATGGATATTCAAATAAATATTCAATCAATCGAATATGATACAATTAAGCAAGCCGATGCCAATAGCACAAGCTCTGCCAGACTATTTGAGCCTGTTGCAAAGGCTATAGAAAAACAATTATCACGTTTTGCTAATACATCTTGCTCGTGCAATGCATATATGACACCAGATTTAATAGAAAAATATTGTCACTTAACAGACCAAGCCGAAGCAACTCTAAAAAAAGCTTTTGAAAAATTAAATTTAAGCATGCGTGGCTACCACAAAATATTAAAGGTTGCACGAACAATTGCAGACCTGGAAGGCTTTGATTTAATTGATACTAAACACATTCGAGAAGCCATTATGTACAGATCATTGGATCAAAACATGGAAAAAATTAAACAAGAAAAACTTTACGCATGATTTTAGGAATAGGCCTAGATACAGTTGAAATTGCAAGATTCAAAGATTGGCATAAAAAATCAATGCCCCAGCTTTTAAAAATATTCACCAAAGAAGAGGTTGAATACTGTGTTTCAGAGCCTACCAAATCGTCTGAGCGCTTTGCCGCACGATTTGCTGCCAAAGAAGCCGCCTTTAAAGCTATTTGCCAGGCATTTGGCATACCAGAACAACCATTTCTTAGCCTGTGTCGCAACATTGAAGTTATAAAAGATATAAACGGATTACCAAAAATAAATTTAAAACCTCTCGTTAAATCTCCGATTAATTCACATATTACAATCACACACACGCGAACAAGCGCCTCTGTGATCGTTATTCTGGAAGCAAAAACAAATTAATTTCGAATATTTGCGTGAATTCAGGATTTTATTTGACAAAGCTAATAAAAGCTTTAACATTGATATTGTTGATCGCGGGGTAGAGCAGCTTGGTAGCTCGTTGGGCTCATAACCCAAAGGTCGCTGGTTCAAATCCAGCCCCCGCCACCAAATTTAAACCTCGGAAGAAATTCCGAGGTTCTTTTTTGCCTAAAACCCATTTAAACATCGGTTTAGACTATCCATTATAAATTTAAAGCCTAGAATCCTTGTAAAGCTTTTTTCCATTACCAAAAAACTTATTTATCCATTGTTAACATCCAAAAAAATCACCTGTGCCAAAAACAAAACAAGGGCCGGTTGACAACACAACTTTTATGAATTATTATACAAAATTATGAATATTTATTCCAAGAGAGGGATGAATGACAAATGTAGGAAAAAAACGGATTCAGGCAATTAAAGATCTGATTAGTCAAAACAAAATAGCAAATCAGCAAGAGCTAGAAGATCTTTTAAAACAGAAATATAGTATTGTAGCGAGCCAGCCAGCAATATCTAGGGATCTGCAGCAAATTGGTGTAACAAAGAAAAAAATCGGAGAAGAATTTGTTTATGAAATACCAGAAACAAATGTTCAGCTACAAATTTTAAAGTTAGGCATGCTAGAAGTTACACATAATGAATCATTAATTGTGGTAAAAACAAGGCCTGGCTTGGCCGACTTTATTGGAGATTTTTTAGACAATCAAAAAGATATTGAAATTTTAGGAACAATAGCGGGTGAAAACACCGTGTTTATTGCACCAAAGTCAGTCAAAAATATTAAAAAAGTTGTAAGCAAAATAAATAAATTAACCAATCATAAATAGGAAAAAGAAATGAAAATATCAACATTAATAATACTTGTTGCAGTTGTCATAGCAACACCTTTTGTTTTGCAAAAATGCTCATTCAAAAAAACTGCTCAAAATGAAAACTTAATAATGGTAGGAACTTGTGCTGATTACGCACCTTTTGAATTCATCGATGACGCAGGAGAATTTACAGGATTTGAAATGGAAATTATCAAAGAAATTAGCAAAAAAATAAACATTAAAATTCAAATTAAAAATATGCAATTTGAGATGCTAATTCCAGACCTTCAATTAGGTAGATTAGATATAATTGCAGCAGGAATAACTCCTACTCCTGAGCGCAGTCAGCAAATGAATTTTTCCAAACCAACTTTAGACAAAGATCCTTTGTTAATAATTTCGCCAAAAAATCAACCTATCAACGACATAAATGAGCTTCAAGGCAAAGATGTTTTAGTAAATGCTGGATATACAGCAGATCTATTTATGAGTAAAAAAAATGGAATCAATCTAAAACGACTCCCAACAGTTGCCGATGCATTCCTAGCATTAAGAAATAATGATGCGGCTGCATTTGTTACCGCTAAAACTGCCGTGGCTCCATTCTTTCAAAAATATGGCAAGGATGAATTCAATATCGTAGAAATCCCCGAAATCTTTGATTCCTATGCTTTTGGTATCAGCAACCGCAAGCCTGAACTTTTAGAAAAAATCAACAAAGCAATAACAGAGATGGAAGAAGATGGAACACTTGCTCAAATTAAAACAAAGTGGGGTCTAAATGATTAATATTAATTTTAATTTAATAGAACAAAGTTTACCTGCATTATTACAGGGAACAGTTTTAACTTTAGAAATTGCAGCACTGGCATGCTGCATGGGGCTAGCTATTGGTACGCTTGTTGCCTTAATTCAAGACTCAAAAAAACTCAACGCTCATTTAGCTGGCAAACTATTACAAATTCTTATGACCATCTACGTTGGAATTATACGTGGAACCCCTATGTTACTTCAAATTTTGATGTGGAAATACATTCCCGCATTTGTAGGATTACATATGGATGATTTCACCGCAGCAACATTAGCTATCGGCATAAATAGCAGTGCTTACATAAGCCAAACAGTGCTCTCTGGAATCAAATCTGTCGGATCAGGGCAACTTGAAGCTGCAACGGTTTTAGGTCTAAACACAATGCAAACTATTCGCTACATAGTACTACCTCAAGCAATTCGCGTTGTATTGCCGGCATTAGGTAATGAATTTATTACTCTAATTAAAGACTCTTCACTTGCTTATATAGTTGGTGTCATGGAATTAACCGGTCAAGCTAGAAACATAATTGCTCAAAAATATGATGCTATAACAATTTATATAGCTGTTGCGGCAATATATCTTGTACTTACAACCACACTTTCACTTATATTGAATCAAGTAGACCGAAAGATGAATACCTATGTTAAAAATTAAAAATATCTCAAAATCATATGGTGGCAAACAAGTCCTAAATAATATCTCGTTCGAAGTAAAAGAATCAGAAATTGCAGTTCTTCTTGGTGAATCTGGCGTTGGAAAATCAACCGTTATCCGCATTTTAAATGGACTAGACAAAATCGATTCTGGTGAAATTTTACTTGATAATAAAGAACTGAGCACATCTGGTCACTCTGTTGGAATGGTTTTTCAATTATTCAATCTATTCGAACATATGACGGTACTCGAAAACATTACTTTTCCTTTAGAAAAAGTTTTAAAATTAGGGCACAAAGAAGCTGTAAAAATAGCAATGAACCTCTTAGAAAAATATGGTCTTAAAGAAAAAATAAATGAATACCCTTCAGGGCTTTCTGGAGGGCAAAAACAAAGGCTTGCTCTTTCACGAACAATTGCCATGAAGCCAAAAGTAATATGCCTAGATGAACCAACCTCAGCACTAGACCCTATGCTTACAACAAACGTGGCTCATAATATTCAAGATATTGCAAAAAATAATTTTATAGTTTTAGTCGCAACTCATGACACGACACTATTAGAAAAATTAAACTGCACAATTTATTTAATGGAAAAAGGTCAAATTATAGAAACAACAAATTCAAAAGAATTTTACGAAAATCAAAATAAATTTCCAAAACTTAAAAAATTTGTAGCTGGAGACATAAGCTAAAGTTGATTTATTTATTTATTTATTTTAAATTAATTCTAATTATTTATTTTAAACATAAGGAAGTTTATGAAAAAATTAATTTTAGTAAGTGTATTAATAACTCTATTTGCAACAAGTGCAATTAATGCTGGCTCAGAAGCAAAGAAAACAATGAGTTTTGCTGGAGGAGCCGTAAAAGTAACTTTTTATGGTGCATCACTTGGCGCCCTAGAATACTGCGCTTATAAAGTATTTATGGGCAAACAAACATTCTATAAAGTAGTTTTAGCGAGTGCTTTAACTGGCGCAGGTATTGGCATACTTGCCTTACTTGAATGGCAGTTCAGAAAAAGAAGAAAAAATTCAAAGAAAATTAGAATATCTTGAAAAATTAAAATCAACTAAAGAATCTGAATTAACAAAGTAAAAAGTTAAAAGTCCATATAAAAAAGCCCGCTGTAAATTGCGGGCTTTTTTCATATCTTAAATTCTTAAATCTATTAAAACTCTCTGTACATACTAAAATGAACTTCTGATGGCGTTTCACCAAGCTTTTTGCGCCTGTCAATTTTATAACCCCAGCTAATTTCAAATGGTTGAGGCCTTGTAACCTTCATGCCAACACCAACCGTATGCCTATAATCAAAATGATCATTTCTAAATACATGTTTATTTAAATTATGAAATGCTAAATAATCTGTAATTTCTCTTGAATCTATAGCGTCCCATCCTGCACCACCATCGTAAAAAACATATCCCTTCATAGAAAAATCAGGCATTATTGGGAAAATCAATTGAGCATTCCAATAAAATTGTTTTTTTGCCCCAATTGAATCACCTAATAATGTTGGACCAATCTCCCCAAACAAGAAACCTCTAATATTACTTGGACCACCTGTATGGAATAATTCTTTAAACGGAATATTTTTATTATGCATCTGCCAAATGGAACCACCATGAGCATGTAAACACAAAATTAAATCATACGATCCAATTAATGGCGTATACCATGCAACATCAGCTTCTACTTTCAAGAAACCAAATTTACTACCCAAACTAGGAATACCAAGTTTAGAAACAAACTCCCATCTATATCCAGTACTTGGATGCATAGGGTGATTTCTAAAATCTTGAGACATGATTCCCAAAAACGAAACGTATTCACCTGCCTGATAATTTTTATAAATAATTCGCTCATACAATGGGGCGTAAGGCCAATCCTCTCTATCTAATTTTACCCTTGGTTTTGGATTGTATTTAATACTTTCCATACCTGCGCGACCAATTAAATTTGTGCCGCCCCACATTCGCAACATATAACCCAATGTCCCATAACCACCAACTGTCCATTCTTTAACTTCTCCACCTTGAATTTTTTTCATATCCATATAATCAACATGACGGGCAAACAATTCAATACCACCCGTAATTGGTTTATCAAAAAGATATGGATCTAAAAGATTAAAGAATGCACCATATTCATGCCTTGCCCATTCAACAGAACCTTTAACATCCAGGCCAAGGCCTAGCCAATTGGAATCAGAACAAAAGGCCTTAGCTTTTACGCCGTCAATAGGTGAAGCTTTGGAGCTAGTTTTACCTTTGCCAGGTTCATCAGGAACACCTCCAAAACCAATTTCTGCACCAAGTTTGCCAGATTTCTGTTCTTTAACAATTAAATCTAAATCCGCTATTTTATCATCCACTCGAACCGTTTTCCAATTAACACCATCTCTTTGATTAAAATATCCTAAACCTTCCACACGACTTTTTGAAACATCCATAAGTTGACTTGTAATCAAACTACCTTCTTCTAGTATCAACTGACGACGAATAACTTTGTCACGAGTCTTTTCATTACCAACAATATTAATTCTATTTAAGAAAACTTTGTCCCCAAGCTCTGAATTAAATACAATATCCACAGTTTTTGTTTCAGGATCAGGTTCAATTGAAGGATCAATATCAGCATAAATATAACCGTGAGCCCCCCAAAGCTTTTTAAGCTCTTCTATTGATTCTCTAATAGCTTCTCTTGAATAATATTGACCAGCACGCACTTTGACGAAATTCATTAAAAATTGTTCTGGGAAAACATTATTTCCAGGAACAGATACAGATGATATTTTATATCGCTCACCTTCAGAAACAACATAAGTAATATTATATTGTTGTGTTTTTGGATCCATCACAACATTTACATCAGCAATTTTAGCCGTCATAAAACCATTACTTTGATAAAAAGTTTCAATGACATGTCTGTCACCTTCAATCATATCTGGTTGATAACTGCCACCTTTATCTATAAATCCAAACAACCAATCTTCTCTTGTAAAGAGTTTTTTACGAAGTTCTTTTTCCGTAAATGTCTTATTCCCTTTAAAGAAAATTCTTTTAACTAAAGATTTAGTGCCTTCTTCAATTTTAAATACAGCAACAGTTTTACCATTTTCTTTTCTTAATTCAGGGGTAACGTTTGTAAGATGATAATCTCTTTTTATATAAATTTCTTTAATCATTTGAGCGTATTTTTTTAGCTCTAAATTATCAACTGCTGGAATTTTTGAAACATCAATTTTTTTCTTAAGCTCATCTGCTCCAACAGCCTTATTGCCTTCAAATTTAACTTCTGAAACTTGTTCTTTTTCATCAACCAAAATTATAAGTTCAAGGCCTTTCTTTCCTAACTCACGCAAAGCAATTTGGACTTGTTTAAAGTACCCTGTTCCAAAAAGATTTTTAATTATTTTATCGGTTTTTTGAATTTCAAAATCTTCACCCACCAAAAATGGAACTTTATTTAGAATAGCGTCTGTTGTTACATACACGTTGCCAATAATCGTTATTTTTTCAATCTTGGGATTTAAAACTTCATCTTCAGGCTCAGACGCACTTTGATCACCTGAACCATCAGACAAGGTCTCTTCTGAATCAAACGGATTAACATCATCCAGATTTTCTTCTTCCTGAGATTCTAAAGACGTAGATTTTTCATCGATACCATTCGATTGTATATCGTTCAAGTTAATTTTTTTATCGGCATTAACAGATAAATCCTTTTTCGAACTAGAATTATCAATTAAAGAATCTTGTGGAATTTCAACCACATCAAATTTTTCAGTCTTTTTTTCTTCAGCAAAAAGTTGAGACCCTATAAACAAAATACTTATACAAATATAATTTTTTATCAATTTCATTTACTGCTCCTAAAAACGCTTCCCATAAGGATATAAGCAAAGTAAATGAACAGGATACTATTTTTAGAAAATTTCTCCAGAAAAGAAGATTTTTTTTAAAATCATATTGATGATATAATGTACGATAATTTCAAAAAAAGCCTAATAAATAAAGGATTTTAACATGTTAAAAATTTCTAACACGTTAACGGGCAAAAAAGAAGAATTCAAATCAATAGAACCAAACAAAGTCAAACTCTACGTTTGCGGAGTAACGCCTTATGATTTTGCACACCTTGGACATGGCCGATGCTACGTTACCTTTGATCTCTTAAACAGATTTCTAAAATACCAAGGATATCAAGTAACTTATGTCAGGAACTTTACAGATGTTGACGATAAAACGATTAATAAGGCAGTCGCGGAATTTGGCAAAGAAAGTGATTTCTCAAAAATTTCT
This sequence comes from candidate division TM6 bacterium GW2011_GWF2_32_72, assembly GCA_000989525.1. Classification (GTDB taxonomy): domain Bacteria; phylum Babelota; class Babeliae; order Babelales; family GWF2-32-72; genus GWF2-32-72. The sequence continues at coordinate 93,436 of LBON01000001.1, read as the reverse complement.
GAACGCTTTATTAATGAATTTAAAAAAGATGTAAGAGCTCTAAATTGCGAAGAACCACAACATCAACCAAAAGTGACTGAAACAATTTCAGAAATTATTGATTTTGTTCAAGGATTAATAAAAAAAGGCAAAGCATATGTTGCCGGAAACAGTGTTTATTTTGATATTTCCAGTTTTCCAGAATACGGAAAACTTTCCAAAAGAAATCTTGAAGATCTTCAAGCTGGCGCCCGAGTTGAAATTCTAGAAGAAAAAAGAAATCCTCTAGATTTTGCACTTTGGAAAGGAGAACCAGAAGGATCTTTCTGGAAAAGTCCTTGGGGCTATGGCAGACCTGGTTGGCACATTGAATGTTCTGCAATGGCAAAAAAATTCTTAGGCGACACAATCGATATTCATGGCGGAGGAATGGATTTAATATTTCCACATCATGAAAATGAAATCGCGCAAACAGAAAGCCTCACCCAAAAAACGTTTGCTAATCATTGGGTTCATAATGCATTTGTACAAATCAATAAAGAAAAAATGTCAAAATCCCTTGGAAACTTTTTCACATTACAAGAGATCTTCAAAAAATTTGATCCCATGGTGTTGCGATTCTATTTCTTGCAACATCAATATAAAGCACCCTTAGATTTTTCCTTCGAAGATCTTGAAGTTGCACAAAAAACATATAAACGATTGTGCAAACTATTTGAAAATTCCAAGCAACAATGCCAAGGGGCAGAAACTAAAAATTCTAAAATCATATCCTTGCTTGAAGATCAACTCGAAAATGATCTCAACACACCTGGAATGTGGGGAATCATTTTTGAAAACATTGATGAAATAAAAAACAATACAACAGAAAATTGTGCTGTGTTTAATTTTTTACACGATGTCTTAGGATTAACACTTGAACCAATTATTGAAGAAGAAATCAAAATCACTCCAGAAATTCAGGAGTTAATAAAACAAAGAGAAGACGCTAGAAAAAATAAAGATTGGAAAACAGCCGATGCTATACGAGACAAACTAGCAGCCCTTGGAATAGCCTTACAGGACAACAAAATCAAACGGTAGGCGCACATACTGCTTGACAGAAAAAGAAGATGTTGATACCTTGCTGTTTAATCTAAAATTATTGAAATTCAAAAGTCCCTAAACGAACAATACTAAAGTATTGTTCACCCCCCTAACCCTTCAGCTTTTCAAGTTGAAGGGTTTTTTTCGCAATATTTTCAAACCACGTAACTTTTAATAAAGAATCAAATTGCAAATTAGATTGTTCTAATTTTTTATTTTCTGAATTAATTAAATCAATTTTTTTAAACCTAAAAAAAACATTTTTTATTTTTAAAGATTCAAAAAACTGTAACGCTTCAAACATATGACCAGAAAACTTTAAACCCAATAAAATTGATTTTTTATTTTCTTTATTTTTTTCACAAATAAAATTGTAACTGTTTAAATTCAATCTTGAATTTTCAAGTTTCTTCAGTACAAATGGCACTATCTTATCTTTATCCTCAAAATATTTTCTTTCTAAAGATTTTTTAGACGAAAATATAGAATCAGAAAGTTCCTGATTTTTAAGTATCAACTTATCAAAAAGTTCACTTCGTTTTGATACCGAATTTATTTTCGATTCCAAAACATTAATTTCAAACACTAATGGTTGATAAAATAAATAAGCCCAAGAAAAAATAATTGCAACTAAACAACTAATGGTAAATACATACCGCTGCCAAGATTTTAATGATAATAAAAATAAATGCACCTGACTAAACCAAAAATTTCGTCTCATAAAAACTCCTTTTTTAAACACACAATTCTATTTTTACATACATGTAACGTTAATTTAAAGATTTTACACAATAAAAAAAGCGCCTGCGGTCTTGCAAGCGCTTTTTTAAAGCCATAAATATTAAATTAAAACTTTGTATCAACCCATTGTCTTGGGTCAACAGAAATATTATTCACGCGCATTTCCCAATGTAAATGATATCCAGTTGCATAACCGGTCATTCCAGTTGTTCCCAATGGTGTTCCCTGTTTAACCAATTGACCCACTTCAATTTTATTGTTCATATCTTCTAAATGGAAGAACAATGAAAACACACCACATCCATGATCCAAAACAACTGTATTACCAGAAAATACAAATCTATCCTTAACGATTACTTTGCCATGTTGCGTTGCCCAAACGGCAGATTTAGGCATATCTGCCACATCTAAGCCCTTATGTGAGTAACGACCTTTTAATTGAGTTGTTCGAATTGTACCAAAATCTGTGTAAACATTTTTGATTTCTAGCGGAGTACAGAATGAACCACTCCATAATTTTTCTTTTGGAGAATTTTTTAATGCTTCGGCTAAAAGTGATTCAAGCCTTTCATTATCTGCAGCAACCTTGGCTTCTTCATCCATTTTTTGAGCGCTAACATTAATTTGCTGACGCTTAAATTGAGATTGAACTACTTTAAGATTACTTTCTAAACTACAAACGCCACCAGTTTTTTCTTTAATTGAAATTTTCAAAACATCATCTTTTGGCTCTTCTTCGCAAGCAACGGGAACAAAACTTTCATAAATTAAAGAATTTTTTGATTCCGGTACCGCAACAAATTCTTGCGAAAGAGCAGAAACAATAGCACTATCAACAGGTTTATTAACCCTAAATTTAATGTGTAAAGTTTTTCCTTGATTTACACAACTTTCTCCATTTACATTCACAAAAGCGGCCTGAATTGGTTGATTGTCAACAAAAAATTCTCTTTCTAAAAAAGTTTTTGTTCCTTGAGATGTCCCTGCGATAGCTTCTACTTTTAAAATATGCCTACCATCTTCCAAGGTTCTTGTATCAACAGGAATTGAATGTTCAAATTCACGAGAGCCTATTCTAAAATTTTTAATTAATTGATGATCATCAAGAAAAACAGATACAGCGTAAACCTTAAAACTATGTTGACCATTCAACTTACAGTCAACTTCTCCGGAGTAATACATTCCATTTTCAATTCCAACAAGGGCTAAAGTTGTACCGGATGCATCGAAAAAATAATTATATCTATTCCAACCAATCCAACCCAAAAGAGAAAATCCAAATAAACACGCTAATAACTTCAACTTAGATACCATTTTTACTCCTAGAAACGCTTTGATTAAAAAAAAGATAAGTACCCAATATAAATACTTTTAATCAATTCGTAAATTGGATTTTGAACATAAAAAAGAGCGGCTCGTAGGCCGCTCTTTTAAAACTGTAAATTTAATAAAGATTTAAAAATTTAAAGCATGCTTTGATGACAATAAACAAATGTTTGTTTGTCTATTGCTCAAAACAGACTTCAAGCTATTTAAATTAGCTTGAGCCAAATCGTAACCTACATTATCACTAAAGTTATCAGACCCTATAAATGTAAAACCTGTGCTATTTTCAAAAGCTTTTTTATTGATCTTCTCAACGCGTTTTTGTTCTGCAACTTCTGCTGACATGCCAACAGTATTCAAATGCAAGGATGGAATAATTCTTGTAAATGGAGTAAAGGCAAAACTGCTTGCCGGCGCAACACCATAACTTTGAGCCAACATCAATGCGCGAGTAACAGCCGTGCAGTTTATACTTGCTTCAGAACCAGAGGATCTTGCCTGACCACATACTGAATCACCACCCAACTGAGCAGAAGACAAAGATTTATCATCTTTATCAAATGGATTCCAACAATTTGAAAAACTCATAAATGGAGTTGGCGCTTGATTCACATCAACAAATGTAAACTGTCTTTCGCTGTTTTGATGTTTTTTAATCATCTTTACAACAGCAACACAGGTATCAACTTCACCTACAAATTCCATCATAGGAATCAATTGATCTCGTAAAACCATTGCTTTTTTATAAACAACCAAGACTTTACCGGCTCTTGAGAAATAAGAAGCCCAGCCCTTGAAAGTAAGACTTCCCAGCTCTTCTAATAATTCTTTAAGCTCTACTGTAATTTCTGAATATTTTTTTATAAACGAGGAATCAAAACCATCAAAGGCTTCAATCAAACTCACTTCTTCTATAGTCTTTGCTAAACCTTTTGCAGCTTCTGTAAACCTTGCTAACTCTATCATTTGTTCCTGAGCCGCAACAACTGCATCCATTCGTTTTTTATCAGAATTTAGGCTACTCAAAGTTAGCCAAGCCCAAGCCGCAACAACCCCAACACGAGTTCCTTTTTCCATAATGTGCGGAATAGCATTCAAAATATTTAAATTCTTTAAATCTTTAACCTCTTTAGGCCACCCTGTAACCATATATTCTGAAACATACTCACTAGAGCCTTTAATAGTTGTTAAATCTTTACCAAAAAACAACTTCAAAAAAATACCCTGCTCAGAAGGTAAAATCTTTTTTGCGGCTAAACCTGCAATTATACCAACAATCCATGGAGATCCTGCAATCAATGGAGCCTTAAGATGTTTAAGTCTGAATTTTAACTCCATAGCCATAGAACTACTATTTGCGCCAGAAAAACGTTTACCAAAGTATTCATTGCGTAAAAGTCTATTTTTTATAGGGTCAACAGCCGACCAAAGTTCAATTATTCCTTGCTCATTTGCTGCTGCTAAAACAAGATTCTCATTCAAAGAATTAAACAGAACTTCGTTTTCAACAAGTGCCTTTACAAAAAGTTGTCTCATCTTTAATTTTTTAATATCAGATATAGGCTCTGCTAATTTATTTGCTAAGCAAATGAACCCTAATTTAGACATACAATCTAAGGCTTTAATAAAGCCGGAGCCTTGATTTGTTGAATTGAAAAAAACACCTGAATCGTTTAACGCCTCAGCATCTAAAGAGCTAGAATTATTTTTTTTCAATAAATCAAAAATCAACTTTTGGCTCTCCCCCAAAGTTAACTTCTTATTACCTAAATAATCCCGCCTAGAAACTTGTTTGTCTACTAAGCTATAACCCAAATTCTCTTTATTCTTTAAACCATTGCAAGATTTTGCCCTGAAAAATTCCGTTTGCACCAAGCCTGAATTATCCTCCGTAAATCCAAACAAAGGACTACAACCAACAATAAAAACAAGCACTGAATTTCTTATAATTTTAATTAACATAACTTATTCCTTTATAACTTAAAAATGTCTTCTTCTTTGATAATGTCATCCGCCACATTCACACGGCCTATGCCAGGAGCTAAAGTATATGGATATACCAATTTGCCATTTTCATTTTTTATAGGTGTGCCAACGCAGAAATTTATAACATTTTCAGGCTGTTTTTCTTGTAAAAGAGTAACCGCTGGGTAATGAGTCGCAAAAATACACATGTTATAAGGGAAAGAGATCATTTTTTCCATAAATTTACATGATAATTCTGAACCCTTTTCTGGGCTGGTGCCAATAAACATTTCATCCACAACAGAAAGCACAAAACCTTTATTTTTAAATGTTTCAACGCCTTGCATAATCTCTTTAGCACGCTTTGCCTCAGACTTAAAGTGTGAAAGACCTGCGGCAATATCGTCTGTAATATTCAAATAAGTTTGAATATTGCTAAATGGTGTAATAGTCATACCTTTTGCTGGAGCAATTCCGTATGATTGAGCTAAAATTGTTGAAATAACAATAGATTTTAAATTTGTGGATTTACCACCAGCGTTTGCACCTGTTACAATTGCATTTTGTGTCTTACAGTCATAACCAAGTTCAATGCTGTTTGAAACAGCTCTGCTCGAATCCAAAAATGGATTCCAGTAAGCATCTATTTTTAAATATGGTAAATCGCGCTCCACCAATTCTACAAAAGTAAACTTATTAGGCTTATCTGAGTGTTCATTATAAAGACGCGCCATAGATAAAAAGGCATCTAGCTCACCAAGTCCCTTTAGAACAGCAACAGTTTCTTTTTCAACTTCTTTTGCTTTTTTATAAGCAACCAAAACTCTTGCGCGTAAAGTAAAATAATATGATCCAGACTTTTTAAAAGTATTTTTTTCAAGCAATCGTGTTAAGTCTGAAATTTCATCTGAAAGGTAAGCCGCCTTGTTTGCCAATCCTTCTAAATCCCCAAAACCATCAAACAATTTAAATTCATCAAAACCTTTTAGTTGATTCTCTATTTCTTTACAAAAACGAACAAGTTTAGAAAGTTCAATTAAACCACTCTGCAAGTAACTAAAAATCTCCATTTCTCCTTTTAATCCAAAAAAATAATCTATGCTGTCGACTAACCCACCTGCAGCAAACCCAGAAAGCGCAGGTAATGAGGCTAGTATCGTAGGTTTAGAAATATTAAAAAACCTCTTATCGTATTTTAAGCAATAAAGACAACCCACTAAAAGAGCTAAAACTGAAGTATTTACAAGCAGCTTAACTTCTGGCTCTCGACCAAAAATCTCCATAGGGACTACTCGTTTATTCATCCACCTAAGCCAAGGCTGAGAATAAAAAACATTTTGCTCAAGAGATTTTCGCAAAGCCTCGTCTATGTCCATCCAAATTTTAAGAAAATCAGATTCAAATGATCCAATTTCACCTAAGAGTCCATCCAATGTATTAAACAGTTCTTTATCTTCAACCAATACTTTTAAAAAATTTTGACGACGTTTTATTGTATTAAAGTCTCTGAATGGATCAATCAAATTTCTTGCCAATTGTGCTTCACCCAAAACAGTGCTCGTTCTTTTAATTCTATTTAGAAGATTAAGCTCTGGCCTTGTAATATCATCACCAACTAAAATTCCCAAATCTGATTGTACTCTTGATTCCAGCATAATTCTTGAAAGTTTAGGCAAGCCGATTTCATGCTCATCAAACATTCGAAAGACAAGGTCACGCTTTTGCAGATCATTTAATTTTGTTTTATTCAACTTTGCAAAATTCTGACCAACTTTTCTAAGATGCCCAAATAAATTTTGTTGAGAATTGCCAAGATCAATAATTTCTTTTTCTTTTGGGGCCAATTTTGTATAACCCTTAAGGACCTGTTCTCCTATTCCAGCATAAATAGACCTTTGTTCTTTTAGAAAGTCTGTGCCAACAGACACGTTTTTGTTCTCTATGGTGACTTCGGAATTTATTAAATCCGGCTCGGTAGCAATAATATTCAACACGGGGCAACAAGAAATCAAACATAAAATCAAAGCGAAAGCTTTACTAATTTTAATCATAAAAACCTTTTATTGGGGAATTAAAAATATAACTTAATGCTTAAAGTATATAAACACTTTAAATTAAGTCAAAAAAAGACGGCCCAGCAAGGCCGTCTAAATAAAATCTGGTGGAGGCGATGGGAATCGAACCCATGTCCGAAATATGTCAAGCTTCAAGCGCTACATGCTTATCTTCCAATTATACTGTGCAAGCCACCTTGAAAGCAAAGATCAGTTTGCAAGTCGGTTTGGTGATACTAATTGAGCTACAAAACCAAAAATCCTAACTCAACAGACCCGTCTAAGTTATACGTGTTACTCAGCCAACAGGTGAGCCTTGCAACAAGGCTAAGTGCCTAAATTAAGCTACTGAAGGAACCATTTCGGATCCGCCAAATAGCGAACTAAAGAAGGACTTAACAACAGAAACAAAAGATTCTGCATTTATTTTGTTTGACCGATTTTTTAACGAGCACCCAATCAAAGCTCGACATGCTCTCAAAACCATCTATACCCCGTCGAAGCCAGTACGCCCCCAGAAATTTCAAAGATTTTTTAGATTTAATTCTAACTGTAAACTTTTCAGGGCTTTTGTCAAATACCCCTGACATTCTTAAGTTCACGAGCCGTATCGCGCGCAATATCTTTTTCACGCAAGGCACTTCGTTTATCAGCCATTTTTTTATGTTTTGCTATGCCAAGATCAACTTTAACGCGATTTTTTTCATTAAAATATAATTTTAAGGGAATTATTGTGATGCCTTTTTTGGAAATATCACCCATCAACCTGTGCAACTCTTTTTTATGCAAAAGTAATTTTCTGCTGCGAGTAGCCTCCTCGTCTTTTTTTTGAGGGCCAAAAGCATGTGAATAAATAGAAATATGAGCATTTAATAAAAATAGCTCACCTTGGTGAACCGTTGCAAAAGATCCTGTTAAGTTTGCCTTACCCGCACGCAAAGATTTAACTTCATCACCCGTTAAAACAATTCCAGCCTCAATATTTTCCAAAATATGATAATCAAAAAGAGCTTTTTTATTCTGAGCCAATATCTTCATCCAGGCCTTTCTTTTTAGATTTAAATTCTTGAATAGCTATTGCCGTTTTTTCAAAAAACAATTTTACAAAAGGATAACTCGCAAATGCCACAATTGCACCCAACAGATTTCCACCCACAAAAAATGTGGTCATACAAAATTCAGGTATACCAAAAGTGCTACTTAAATATGCATTAAGGCCATTTAAAAAAGTAGGATTCCATACGCAAGACTCAATGTTAAAGATATAAAATAAAAAGTAATGGCCAAAAAAATAACTTAATAAATACACTGGAACCATTGTCCAAGGATTATTAATCAAAAAAGAAGCTGCGAACATCATTGCAAAATTCAAACCAAACAACCAACTAAAAGCTATTGCCATCCATGTATGCATTAAAAAGAATGGTGAAAACGCTATATAAACGCCCAAACAAAAAGAAACGGCCAACCTTGTCGTTGACTGTTCGCTTAACACCGCCTTATGAACTGCTTTTTTAAACCAATCAAACATTCATTTTCCCATCAATTAAATGGTAAATTCTTTAAAAAAATAATAAATTAAGTATTCTTTAAGTTTAATTAATTTTTTGAAATAAAACCAATATTAACAGATATTCTATGTATTTTATCCTGATGGCCTAAATAAAATATAAACCAAAACTAAAGTGTTGAACTTAGAAATCTGTATCAAAGAAAAGGATTTATAATGAAAATCAAAACCCTGGTGATATTAACATCACTCTTCTTGACCAGCTACGCAAGAGCCACAAGATCAGAACTTCTTGAACAAAAAACATTTTTAGGATCAGTTGATTCAATAAGCAAATCACCCCTAAAACTATATGCTTATTTTAATGGCAATCAGATAGAGTTTGACAATGAGTCATTTCTAATTCAATCCAAAAAAAATAGCACCCTATATTACATTTTTACAGAAGATTTTAAGCATAAAACGGATGAAAATACTGTTCAATTTTTAGAAACTTGTGGCAAAACATTACTTTTCAAATTAGAACCGCAACCAGAGACAGACTTGATCGACAAAAAAATGATTTGGGATATAACCAAAATTGAATCCTCTGACGGCATAAAAATACCGGAAAATGCAATTGTTTTTTTAATGCCGAGCAAAACTATAAAAAAAGTAGAAACAGAAAAATTTTGCCTAGATGATACAATCTTAAAACTTCCAAAGATATATTTAAACCACGATATCTCCCAAAGCGAGCTACAAGATATACAAACAATGGGAGCTCTCAAATCTCTTAAATTTAAAAACACACACCCAAAGGTTGCCAAAGAAGAAAAAACCATAGGAAAATCCTCCATGCAATTAACCCAAAACAATTCAATTTACGACCATGCTTAAAAATAATTTAATTTTAGCAATAGAAAGTTCATGCGACGAAACCGCCGCATCTGTTTATTCACCTGAACATGGCGTTCTTTCTAGCAAACTTTATTCACAAATAGAACTTCACAAAAAATTTGGCGGCGTTGTTCCAGAGCTTGCTTCTCGATCCCACCTTGAAAAAATAAATTTAATTGTTCAGTCTGCTTTAAATGAAGCCTCTGTGACCCTTGATGAAATAGAAACTATAGCGGTAACAAACAAGCCGGGGCTTCCTGGATCTCTGTTAGTTGGGGTTTGTTTTGCCAAGGCACTTGCATTTGCCAAGCACAAAAATATTATTGGCATAGACCATCTAGAAGCACATATATTTTCATCTTTTATTGAAAACAGACCCCCATTCCCTCATCTTTGCATAACAGCATCTGGTGGGCACACTTCTTTATACTTGGTAGAAGACTACGGAAAATATAAAGTAATTAGTGAAACACTAGACGATGCCGCCGGCGAATGTTTTGATAAAGTAGCAAAGCTTATAAATTTACCTTACCCTGGTGGACCAGTCATTGAAAAGCTTGGTCAAGAAGCAAACTTTGAAGACTTCTTTAAATATCCTCGCAACAAAAACAATTCAATAAATTTTAGTTTTTCAGGCTTAAAAACGGCTGTTCTTTACGATCTTGTAACCAAAGGCGCCTACAATTTAGAAACAAAAACATTTTTAAACAAAAATGACAAAGAACTCCAAAAACAGGTTGCAAGCTCCCTACTTGTTTGTATCAAGGATATCTTCCTACAAAAGCTAAAACTTGCGCTCAAAATCAATCCTCGAATAAAAGGGGTGACATTTGTAGGCGGTGTTGCCTGTAATAAATACATTAGCAAGAGTTTGGAACAATTTTGCTGGAATCGCGGAATTGAGTTCTACACCCCATCCCCAAAATATTGTACAGACAATGCGGCAATGGTTGCATTTGTGGCCAGCTATAAGGCTAAAGAAGGTAAATTTGACAACTTGTCATTAGATATATTCTAAATAGTGACCCCATTTGACGAAACACAAGAAAAATCACAAACTAAGTAAAAGTAATATATAACCTTTAACCAAAACAAAATAGGAAATCAATGAAAAAAACTATAATTTTATGTCTAGGACTTCTAGCAGCAATCGAAGCAAATGCCCTTAGCCTAAAAACACCTGAATATCTAAAGCTTTCTGATTCAAAAAAAGAAACTTTAGGCAAATTCAGTACATACACAAAAAGAGCCTCCAAAAAGACCGCACTTTATGGCACATGGGCACTTGGTGCAGGCGGGATGTTGGCAAGTGCAACTGTAGTGCAAGTCTTAACACTTCTATTAGCTGCAGAACTAATTAAACCTTCTGGTAATACACATGTTGCATGGTCTCATAAACCTTCTGGTAATACACTTGTATGGTCTCAAATACTTTCTATAACGGCACTTTCAGGCGCTTTATCAATCGGCACTTGGGAACTATCAAAAAAATTAAGAAAATGGTCCAATAAAAAACTCGCAGAAAGTGAAAAGCTAAAAAAACAAATTAACTAAAAATAATTTTCTAAAACATTAAAAAGGGCCGCACAAAAATATGCGGCCCTTTTTAATGTCTAAAATCGCTGCTCTTTTTCGCAACTCATAAAGCTGATTCATAAAAAAAACTAAACTTTTTTCAAACAACCAAAGTCAAAACCTAAAAACTATTCTTGTGGCGCCAATAAATTACTTCAATAAACTATAAGTAAATTTTTCACCCAATTAACGCTCAAAGAACATCCTGGTATCCGTGCGGTAACATTTGTGGGCGGTGTTGCCTGCAATAAATACATCAGCAAAATTTTGGAACAATTTTGCTGGAATCGCGGAATTGAGTTTTACACTCCATCTCCAAAATATTGTACAGACAATGCGGCAATGGTTGAATTTGTTGGCACTTACAAGGCTAAAAAAAATAAATTTGACAACCTAAAATTAGATATCTTCTAAAAAGCCCTTCCAATTGACGTGGAAGGAGGTAATTCTATATAATAAATTAAAGTTACATATTAATATTATTAACCCATAAATTGAATAGGGAACAAATAATGAAAAAAATCTCAATATTATCTTAGGGCTATTAACAACGATAGCTGCGTATGGGCTGATGTTTGGCGGTGCTACACTAGGAGTTGTTGGCTCAGTAGCAACACACAAGTTTTGGGAAAACAGGGATGATAGTTATGGCTGGAAAACCAAAGACAGTTATGCCAGGAAACTCTCAAGCAAAATTATCGCAATAGGTGCTGCTGTAAATGCAATAATACTAGTTAGATCCACCTTAACCTACATGGGCTACAAATTAAATAAAAAAGCCAATCAAATGATTGCAGAAAATAAATCAAAATAATTCTATTTAAATACTCTATTTTAGATATTAAAAAAAGGCTCTTGCATTAATCAAGAGCCTTTTTTTTAATTTAATCTCAACTTATAGGTTAATTTTTACCATTAGAGCTTGAACTAGAACTAGTTCCAGATGAAGCACCTGCAGACTCTTTTTTATTCATAGAATCTAAAAACTCTTCATTTGTTTTAAATTTCTTCATCTTATCGATGATAAATTCCATACCTTCAACAGTGTTCATAGTTGCTAAGAACTTTTGTAAAACCCAGGCTTTGTTCAAATCTTCTGGGGTTTGTAACAAGTCATCACGACGAGTACCAGAAACTAATAAATCTAGGGCTGGATAAACACGTCGATTTGCAAGTTTTCTGGTCATATGAATTTCCATATTACCCGTACCTTTAAATTCTTCGTAAATTACTTCATCCATACGAGAACCAGTTTCAATTAATGCTGTTGCAATAATTGTTAAAGAACCTGTAGTTTCTGTGTTTCTAGCGGCACCAAAAAATCTTTTTGGTTTTTGAAGTGCATTAGCATCAATACCACCAGTAAGAACTTTACCAGAAGCAGGCGCAACCGTGTTATAAGCACGAGCAAGTCGCGTTATAGAATCAAGTAAAATAACAACATCCTTACCGGATTCAACTAGGCGCTTTGCCTTTTCAAGAACTGTTTCTGCAACTGTTACATGCCTTTCTGCGGCTTCATCAAAGGTAGAACTTACAACTTCTGCATGTTTACCTTTTACAAAACGCTTCATTTCTGTAACTTCTTCTGGACGCTCATCAATCAAAAGCACAATCAAATAAGTATCTGGATGGTTGTGAGTAATGCTTTGTGCAATATCCTTCAAGAAAACAGTTTTACCAGCCTTTGGAGGCGCAACAATCAAACCACGCTGACCTTTACCAATCGGACTGAAAATATCAAGAACTCTAGTAGAAATAATTTCTGGGTCATATTCTAAATTAAATTTTTCATCTGGGTGCAACGCCGCAAGACGATCAAAATAAGGTCGTTCAATTAATTTTGCAGGATCATCAAAATTTACTTTATCTATTTTTAAAAGTGCAAAATATTTTTCACCCTCTTTTGGCTTTCTAATAACCCCGGTAATTGTATCACCAGTACGCAAACCAAGCCGTCTAATTTGAGAAGGAGAAACATAAACATCATCTGGACCCGAAACATAATCGTAACCTGGTGATCTTAAGAAACCAAACCCATCTGGTAATTTTTCTAAAACACCCTCTACAAAAATCTCTTCATCTGGATTTGCTTCGTAATATTTAATTTTTGCTATAAGATCCGCCTTATTCATCAATCCCGCACCTATGATGCCATATTTTCTAGAATGTTGAATAAGCTCAGCTAAATTCATTTCATTAATATCTTTTTTTACCCACTGCTCTCTATTATATGTTCCCGATTGACCACCAGGTAATGCTTGACCACTACCATCTCGTCTATGGTCTCTTTTATGCCTATTCTGAGATCCAGTGTTATTACTTCTTCTGTCATTTCTATTTTTATCATAACCACGATTTTGATCAGAACCCTGATAAGAGGTTGCCGAAGAATCGACTATAGCTGGCGCATTATCAGAAGGCAATGACGAGGATTCTAAATCTTTTGTAGAAGATGATAAATCTGTTTCAGAAACATCGCTTTCCTGCTTTACAATATCTGACTTCTTAGAAATCACAAAATCTTCATTATTTGCATCAAGTTTAGAATGTTTTTTATAACTTTCTACCGGCTCCAAACCTTCTTGAAACAACTTTTTATGTTGACCTTCTTCTTTAGAAAGCTCTTCTCTTGTGACAACAACTACATCCGGCTTAATATGTTTTGGATTTTCTTTATGCTCAACGCGCACAAAATCTTCGGCCTTTGTAGATTTTTCAACCAGTTCATTAGGCACATTTTTTGGTTTTTCAGAACCAGAATCAACATTACTCAAACTTAATTCTGATTCATCCAAAACAAGCTTTTTTTCCATTTTTTTATCAGTCTTAACAGACTTTGAATAACCGCGTGTAGGTTTTTTTACCACAGTGGTAGAATTTAAAGATGTTTTTTTAGATACAAACTCAGACTCTGAGGTCTGCCCATCATCATTAGCAGAATCTTCAGCCACATTCTTTATTTTAATATCTTTAGCGCTCATGCGAACCTCCTAGAAAAATTAGACAACAAGAAAAATTCCTATTATTTGAAAAGATTTAAAGATAGACAAAAAGGAGCCCCACGCAAATGCAGGGCGCCCAATCAAAAACGAAATATCAAATACTTAAAATTAAAAATTAACTTAATAAAACAAGTTATTTTCCTGAACCTCTTACTAAGAGCATAACAGGACTTGCTATATAAATGGAAGAGTATGTACCAAAAACAATGCCTAACATCAATGCAATCGACATCGGCCTGAGGGTTTCTCCACCAAAAATAATCAATGAAATCACAACCAAACTGGTCGCAAAACTAGTCAAAACAGTTCTTCTTAAAGTTTGATTAATCCCAATATTAACCGCTGTTTCAACATCAACCCCAGCCATTTTTGCTATATTTTCACGAATTCTTGCAAAAATAACAATTGTATCATTAATCGAATAACCCAATGTTGCCAAAATAGCACCTATAACATTGGCAGAAATTTCATAATCAAATAACAAGAAAAAGAACAAAATAACAATGGCATCATGAAACAACGCTAAAACAGCACCCAATGCGTAACCAAACGACCAAAATCTAAATGCAATATAAATAAGCATTAAAATAAGAGATATAATAACTGCAACCAAGGAATTCCACCAAAGGGAACTACCAACGCCGGCACCAACACTATCAGTTTGTAAAACAGAAACCTTTACACCGTCTGATTCTTTTTCAAACAACTGTCTCATTCTTTCTGCAAGACCTTCTGCATCTGTTGAATAGCTTTTAATTCTAATTAAAGCATCTTGTTCAGAAGAATCACTCTTGGCATTAAATACACGAACATCAGGGTTTTTAAATTCTTCAGGATTTTGTTCTAAAATCTTTTTTAAACCTTCTGCCGTGACAGCCTTACTAAAACGCATCATAACTTGCGTGCCACCAGCAAACTCGACACTATAATTAAAAGATTTGAACGCATAGGTTACAAAAAAACCTGCTATCAATAAAAATGAATAAGCAAAACATACATAACGATATTTCAATACATTTATCAACATGTCACTCTCCAGAGCGAAGGATTGTTTGAGAAATTCACACTATGTGAAGGTTTTATCAAGAGATGGCAAATAAATCAAATTTTAAATTTATTTGCCATGCTCAAATTTTATAGAACAGAAACGTATTGACGCTTTTTGTTTCCGAAATGAAACTCGACAACACCGTCTTTTAATGCAAATAGTGTATCATCACCACCGCGACCAACACCATCACCAGGATGAACTTTTGTTCCGCGTTGTCTAATTATTATTTGACCACACTGTATAGCTTGACCACCGTAAATTTTAACGCCTAGTCGTTTGCTATGACTCTCTCTACCGTTGGACGTTGAACCGCCCGATTTACTCGTTGCCATTGTTATTCCTCGCTTATTTTAAGCTTTTGTTAAACCTATTTGACGAATTTATTGATATTTTAAGGGATTTCCTTAGAATTTATGTCTTTTTCTGAGAGAAGACCCAAATATTATGAACGATTTTAAAACAAATGTCAAAAGACTCTGCCCTTGACCCGTTTGCCAATATTCATCGAAGCATCTGAACAATTCTTACCCATTAAACACCCAAAATTAATAGTCATCATCAGAAAGATCCAGCGATTCACTTGAAGGCCACTCAAAACCTTGATTCAATCGAGTCAAAACCTCTTGACGAGGCTTTCTTGGATTATCAATGCAACATTTTTTTAAATTTAAATAACAAAATAAGCTCGCAAGGCAGGGGCAACAGCCAACCCAACCAAGCACATTCCAAACGTCACATTTTTGAGTTTTTTGCTCAAAACCTTCAATTTCAATTCGCCCTCCCAAAGGACCATCAATATACTCAAATCGCTCTGAAGCCCGTAATAATAAAGAAGCTGAAAACACTAACGCCAAAATCAACTGTTTTTTCATATCAATTCCTTAAATTAATATTATTCAATTTCTCCCATTCTCGTAAAGCTATGGGAAAATGAGGTAATACCAATTTCAATAAGCCTTCTGCAAATACACGGATTTCGTATTGAGCATGTGGATGCAATCTAAGTTTTAAAAAATGCATCAACGAATGTAAATTACATGAATAAATAAACTCCGTATATGTACAAACAGGCAAAACACCCCGCGCCTGCTCCCTACAAACACCTTTTTCTATTAATTCTAAATATATTTTTGCAGCAAAATTCAAAGTTTTTTTATAACCATCCAACACATCGGAATCTTTATAAGCCCCAAAAGAACTTTGCTTATTATCTTTATCTTGCCAGCGCCAGTTGCTTGGCACATAAAATTCAAGTGGCGCCTGAACATATCTGTAACTTATTTCATTATAAGAAGCCATTCGGTGCCTCATCCACTGTCTAACTACATAAATTGGCGCCTTAACCCTAAAAGAAAACTGGTTGTGTTCAAATGGACTCGTATGATCATGTTCCAATAAATACTTAATTAAACTTTCATCTTTAGGCGAAATCTCATCTGCCATTTTGCCAAAGGATACTCTTGCTGCATTTACTATATCTAAATCCGACCCAGAAACTCTTATTAATTCAAGGGAACTTATTCCATCGCCAAGCGGATCCAAAACTAGCCTGTCTACAAACTTTTTTTCTTCAAAAAATTTTATTTGCATAATTGCTCCTTTAAAAATTATTTTGAATCGGAGGCTATAAAATAAAAATAAGTTGGTCAATTAAACCATCCATTAAATAAAATAAAAAAATTAATTAAATGCGCGATTTTTTTTATTTTTTTTGCTAGCTTGATCTGATCATTTAAGTAAAAAAGGGAAAAACAAGCCTCCAAAAGGGAAACAAAATGGAAAACAAATCACAAATCATAGATCATATAAAAGAAGAAAGCGCTAGGTTTCAAGCACTCACTTATGAAGTTTCAAAGGTTATTGTAGGCCAAAAAGACATTATTGAATTCATAATTATGGCTATACTTTCTGATGGCCATATATTAATGGAAGGTGTTCCTGGCGTTGCCAAAACAACAATGATTAAAGCTATGTCCAAAGCTGTTGGCTTAGATTTTAGTAGAATTCAGTTTACACCAGATCTATTGCCCGCTGATTTAATTGGAACACTAATTTATAATCAAAAAACACAAGACTTTGAAACAAAAAAAGGTCCTATTTTTTCCAACTTAGTACTAGCCGATGAAATCAACCGAGCCCCAGCAAAAGTTCAATCTGCTTTACTTGAAGCTATGCAAGAACACCAGGTAACAATTGGTTCAAAAACTTACAAACTTGATGAACCTTTTTTTGTTTTTGCAACACAAAACCCAATAGAACAAGAAGGCACCTATAGGCTACCCGAAGCTCAACTTGATCGATTCATGTTTAAATTAGTTGTTGGATATTTAGATCAAGAAAAAGAAAAAGAAATTTTAAAACGCAAATTAAACATTTCAGATATTTCACAAGTTTTAAACAAAGAAAATATTTTTACGGCACAAAAACTAGTCAAAGAAATTTATGTTGATGACAAAATAATTGATTATATTTCTGACATAGTTTTTGCAACAAGAAATCCAGAAAAATTTAATCTTAAAGGTATGAAATCTTTAATTCAATATGGTGTTTCTCCTCGTGCAACACTTGCATTATTTTCAGCATCCAAAGCACATGCTTTTTTACAAAAACGTCACTTTGTAATTCCCGATGATATAAAATCTGTAGCTAAAGCAATTTTACGACACAGAATTTTATTAAGTTACGAAGCTGAGGCTGAAAATATTTCTACTGATACTATTATTGCCCAGATTTTAGACAAGGTCCCAACACCGTAAAATGATTAAAAAAGAACTCCAAACTAAGTTGTACACAAGAATTGTCTTGACATGTTTTATGCGTGATATGTATCGTGTCACAATAAACTTAATAGAATCTATAGATTAGGTCTGGGTAGTAAATATGAGAGCTCCTATTTGGATATTAAATATTTTATTTTTGATTACATTCATCTTGGTCGTGCTTGCCACTTTATTTTTTGAATCACCAATTCCAAAGCGTGTGCGAATTGAATCTAGTCAACCAGAGGCAATCATAACAAGCACGGAAGAACCGGATATAAAAAAAATATATGAACTAGACCTATTTGGCACGTACCAACCGGGAATAGAACAACCGCTAGAAGAACCTAAGCTGGAAATTCAAATACCTCCAGCCCCAGAACCAAAAAAACCAGAAACCCCAAAAATACCGGAAGTTAAATTCTTAAATCCTTTAGATATAACTTTAAAAGGCGTAATAGCCGTTTCGGATGACACTAAAAATATTGCAATCATAGCCGATAACAAAAGTAAGGTTGAAAAAAATTATAAGGTAAATGATAAAATTGAAGATTCTCAAATTATTAAAATATTTAAAAACAAAGTACTGTTTATTCGCTCAAATGGACAACTCGAAACAACATATCTAACCCATAGAGATGTTTCTTTAGATCATCTGATTACATCAACAGATGGTTGGAATAAAGTTGTTTATAGAATTGAAGAAAACAAATATTATCTAGACCCTGTTGAATTCAAAGCAAAAGTAAATAATCTTGCTCAATTTATTGAAATGCTTGATTTGAGCACAGTAACACAAAAAGCTCAAAACATTGGTTCACGCATTGGTAAAATGTCCGATAAGTCTTTTGGCAAAACCATAGGCCTTGAAACAGGGGACATAATTATTTCTATAAATGATATCCCTGCCAACAACACAAATAATAGATTTGAAATTTATAAATTAATTACATCACTAAATACAAATGATGAAATTAAAATAAAAGCTCAAAGAAAACAAATTCCATTTGACCTCTCAATCACTTTAAAGCAAGCTAAAGAAATTCCGACAAAAAAAGAAGACTCCATAAGCCTACAGACAAGCGTTCAAGAAGGGAAACCTATGGATTTAGCTGAAACTATCCGGGAAGAAAAACTTAAAATACTAAAAAGCAAGTATGATTTAGCGCCAACACTAAGGGATATGAGAATACAAGAAAAACGCAACATGTTTGACAAGGGCAAGCGCGAACTTTTTGAAAAACTTAAACGATAAGGCCTAGCATGAAAAACAAAAAAACAATTAATATAACTAAAATTATATTAATTTTCAGCTTGCTAAACCTCTTTACAAGCAATGGGTTGCACGCAAGTTTAAAAAGAAAAAAAATATTAACCGGTTTAACTGAAAACTATCAAACCGATGCCCAAATTACATCTGAAGACATACCTGCCACAGTTGAAAATGAAACAAATTTAAAAACAAACTTTGTTGATTCTGAAAACGTTGAAAACTTTGCTCAAACAAAAGCAATAGACCCAAAAAATATTTTAAAGATGCCCAAAGCACCACAAACTATTGCTTCAGTTAAATCAATGCCATTAACACAAATAAATTCGGAAAATACACCCACAAAAATCTCAAACACCCCGAAGACCACGCCCTTAATGGAACAAAGTTCTATGCCTCAAACAAATTCTGCGCCTGTCTTAGAAAAACCAATAGAAGACAAACCTGAAGAAAGCTTGTTGATTCAAAAAATATCTTCCCCCGTCTTAGAATCAGAATTAAATAAAGAAACCGCAGCAACAGAACCTGCCAAGCCAACAATAAAAAAACCATCTCCTGATCAAGAAGTAGATTCTGAGGAAAAATTTGAACTTAACTTTGAAGATGTATCATTACAAAATTTAGTTGACTATGTAGCAAAAATGCATGATGTAGTCTTTTTAACAGATGACTCAATAGAGCCAAACCAAAGCAAAGGCCAAATTAAAGGAAAAAAAATAACATTTAAAACATATAATCCTCTTTCAAAAAATCAAATTTGGAATATTTTTTTAAAATTCTTAAATATTGCCGATTTACAAGTTGGACCAACGGCAACACCGAAAATATTTAGAATATCAACCAGAGAAGTAATTGAACGGTCACCATTGCCAACTTACATGGCATCTCCAATGGAAGAACTGCCAAATGATGATACAAAAATTCGTTATATATATTTTGTTAAAAATACAGAGTTTGAGTCTATTTCAAAAATAGCGCAAAGCTTAGCTTCTAGTACCGCACAATTTATACCTTATGCAGATTTGCGCGCGCTCATAATAGCTGATAGTTCATACAATATAAAAATGATGATGAAAATTATTAATGAACTTGATAGCACAAATGTTCCAGAAACTATGTCCATTTATAAATTAAGAAGGGCTAGCGCTAAAGAAATAGCCGATCTGTACGCTCAAATAAAAAATGTAGATGACCCAAATAAAATAACAGCTCGAATATTTGGAAATCAAAAGCCACCAACAAGCATTTATTTTTCTGAAAATGCAAAGCTCATTCCAGAACCACGAAGCAACTCCTTAATAATGCTTGGATCAGAAAGAGATATTAAAAAAATTGAAGAGTTTATACAAAAACTTGATCAAGACATTCAACGTGAACACTCTCCCATTTATGTTTATAACTTAAAATTTAATCAAGCAAAAATGATGGCTGAAATTTTAACAAACTTGGTTCAATTTGGTCACGCAGACAATAAAAATGAAACAGCAAAATATGGTGGGGTAATTGATGGTGATAAATTCTTTCAACCAATGTCTTTTTATGCGGATGATATAGGAAACAGATTAATCATTAAAGGTGAATATGAAGATTATTCAAGAATCAAAGATTTATTGGATGAAATAGATATTGAACAACCCCAAGTAGCTATGCAAATTTTAATTTTACAAGTAAAACTTCAAGACTTAAAACAACTTGGTGCACAAGTTAGAAACAAAGCAAATTCTAAGGTGTTTGGAAATAAGGCAAGCGGCCAAACTTCTATGTTGGGCGGACTAGTAGAATATGATAAAGATTCCACATTCGGGCCAAACAACCTTTCTGCAGGCGCAACCAAACTTCTTGGTAACATTGCAGCACTTGCTTCTGGCCTTCAACTTGGCTCAACTGTGCTTGCGCTAGGAAGTGATGCCTATGGAGTTTGGGGACTACTTAGAATTTTACAAACAGTCACACAAGTTAATTTGGTTTCTCAACCATTTTTACTAACGTCAAACAAATTTCCTGCAAAAATTATTCTTGGTAAAACTCGTCGTGTTTCAGCTGGTACGGTTACAGCGGGTGCCACAGATCAATCAACAGAAACTTCTGTAACTGCAGATTTAAAGGGTGAAGTCATACCTCAAATCAACAGTGATGGCATTATAAATTTAAACATTGCCGTAAGCATGGAAGATTTTACAAGCACAGATGCAAGCAGTGGTAACAAGGCCGGTAAAAAATTAAAAACACAAGTAAGCTTGGCAAATAAAGAAATTTTAGCTCTTGGTGGACAAATTTCACAAAGAACATCTGATATTATTAAAAAAGTGCCTATCTTGGGTGATATTCCATTAATTGGATGGTTATTTAAAAACAAATCAAAAGAAAAAGAAAAAGAAAGCTTGCTAGTTTTATTAGAAGCAAAAATAGTAACCAAAGATAAAAAAGGTACAATTACAGATTTTACACAAAAATATATTGATAAAGCTCAAGAGGCCTTTGAAGAATCTTTTGGAAAGGCTGAAAAACATGATCCTATAACAAAAGGTTTCTTCCCTAAAGAATCCGCCTTCAATGACATGTTCTTCAGAAACCATCCAGAAGCTATTGAATCCCTCGGGCAAAAAGCAAAAAATATAAAAGCAGAAAAAGAGAAGAAAAAATACAAACTTCCTTCTTCAAAATCAAAAGTAAAATTAACTAAAAATGGTCAAAATGATGAAGGAAATCTCATATGGTAAGAAATCCATTCCTTCCTGAAAAAATTAATGAAAACTACCTATTTGACAAAATAATAGTTGGTTTTGACATTGGTAAAACACATGTTAATTCAACAGATGTTTTACTTAGCGGAACAACAACAACAATTTTAAACTCCACAGAATTAGAAATTGAATCATTTGAGGCTCAAAGTTATGAAGAAAAAATAGCACTAGCTATAAAACATTCATTAGAGAAATCAAATAAAAATGCACAAATTTATTCTTCAATTTCAAGCTCTATAATGATCTTTAAAGAATTAGAACTACCCTTTATAGATAACTCTCAAATTCAAAAAGTTATTGGCAGTGAAATTGAAGGCTCTTTACCCTTTCCAATTGATGATGCTTATTTTGATTTTTTAATAACCAAACAAGATAAAAAAGCCAAAATAACAAATATTATTGTGGCCGCTGTACAAAAAAAATACATTCTTGAGCATATAAATTTATTCAGCCAAGCCGGGATAGAACCCGCTAAAATAACCGTAGATCTTTTTGACTTATATGGCATTCTCAAAAAAACATCTTCTTCTAATTACACTGGCCCCAGAGCTCTCATAGATATGGGCCTTAGTTCAACCAGAATCGCCTACATAGAAAATAATACGCTAAGATTTATAAGAACTATTCCCACCGGAATTTCTTTAATCGCAACACTTGTTGGTAAAGATTTAGGGCTAGGAAAAAATGAAGCCATGGAACGAATAATCAGATTTGGCTTAGAACAAAATTCTAATAAAGAATTTGAAAGTATAAAAAAACACTCCGAAGAGCTTCTTAATAAACTAAAATTCACTCTTGATACATTTGAAAGTAAACTCAATTTGGTTGGCAAAACTCAAGAAATTTTACTCTTAGGTGGTGGTGCAGAGATAAAAAATATAACTAATTTTATTTCCAATTATCTAAAAATAACGTGTAATCACTTCAATCTCAAACAATTACAAGATGCAACATGGATTAAGTTTAAAAAAGATATTTCATTAAACCAAAGAGGTTTATTAAGTGCTGCAACAGCTATTTCAGATAGAACCTACAATGAATTCAATTTAAACAAAATAGAAGAACAAAAAATTTTAAAGACAACTCTAAAAAATCAATTAATAACACTTTTTATAGTTATGATTATGGTTTACGGGCTAATTATTTTTAACGGATTTTGGAAAAGCAGTAAATTAAATGCGGAAATAAAAAAATCTACTCAAGAAGCCTTAACTCAATTAAAAAGCAATAATATAACAATTTCTAAAAACAATTTAAAAGGCGCCCTAGAAGAAGCAACCAAAGAACTAGAAACTGAAAACACAAAATGGTTTGCTTATTCTCAACAAAACGATCTTTTAAAATATTGGGAAAAACTTTGTGCAAATATAGATAAAGAAAGCATCGGACTTAATATAACAAAACTTGCTATCTCTAAAGAAAGAATAATATTGGAAGGATCTGTAAAAGATCTTAGTGTTATTAAAAACTTTCAAAAAGAATTAAATGATACAAAGCTTTTCAAAACTCCAATTTCACTTGAACAAGAAAGTTTTTCACTAGATATGCCCCTTAAAAATCCAAACAACAAGGAATATTTATGAAGATATTCGACGAATTAATTGACTCAATATACGACTTGGACCAAGAACAAACTAAAAAATATATAATCATAACGATACTTATAAATTTAATATTAATAAGTACAATATATTATTTTAATAATAATAGTGCATCTAAACTTACAAAAAATTTAAAAAAAATAAATGAACAAAGATTGGATGTGCAAAAAGTTATAGAAGAATACAAATTAATTCTTACACAAAAAGATCAAATAGAAGAAATGTTGCGTAAAAACCCAGACTTTGTAATTAAGAAAAAGTTTAATGAAATTATAAAAAGTTTAAATTTATCTGAAATAAATACTAATCCTATTGTCAATGAGCTTGAAGATGGATTTAGTGAAGTTATATTAAAGGCCTCGATTGAAAACATAACCACAAAACAATTTGTTAGCATCCTTGATGCCATAAAAAAAAGCAAACTGGCTTATACCAAAGAGTTTGAAATAAATAAAAAAGAAGGAAGTTCTAAAATTACGGCTGAAATAACTATTGGAACAATTAAAACTGAAGGCCAAGAATCCTCCGAAGAAACAGAGGTTAAAGAATGAAAAAAATAATTTACTTTGGACTGTGCGTCTGTTTTGGCCAAATTATTTTCGGAACAACTGCAGATCTTGAACAAAACAGTATCAACAAAACAGATGAAGCAAAAAAAATAAAATTTGAATATAAAAATGAACCGCTTACAAATGTCATAAATTTTATTGCCGCTGAAAAAAATTTAAACATAATTTTTCCTAAACAACCAATCATGCAAAAATTTACATTCGAAGAAAAAGACTTAATAACATTAGACGCAGCAACCAGTATTCTAAATCAAGCCCTTGAAATGTCTGGTTATAAAATGATTCCCCAAAATGATATTGGCGACACCTTTGAAATCAAAATAACGGCCAAAGATCAACTTGCGCGAGAAACTTTTAACATATATATAAATCCCAAATCACCCGAAGATTTACCAAACACAGAAGAGATTATCAAAGTTTTGTTCTACTTAAACAACATCAACCTAGGTAAAGAAGGAAATGGTGGCGCTCAACTAATAAATATTCTAAACAATGTTCTACCCAATACCTCAATTCTAGCCGATAATCTATCTAACAGCCTAATAATAACAGACAGGGGAACAAGCATTAGAAATGTAATTTTAATATTAAATGAACTGGATAGATCTGACTTACCTGAATCAATGGATATTATCCAATTAAATTACATCAATGCCAAATATATTGAAGAATTATTTAAAGACCTTCTTGGACAAAAAGAAGAAAAACAATTTGGACCAATTATAAAACGTAAAAAGGTCCAAGAAAACCAATATTTTTCACAGAACACAAAGGTAACAGCCATACCACGACTCAATTCAATTTTAGTTTTAGGTTCAGAAAAAACACTTGAAAAAATTAAAAACTTTATAGCTAAACAAATTGATGTACCTTTAGACTCCGGAAAATCCGTTTTACATGTTTATGAACTTAAATATATTCAAGCTGAAGACATAATCCCTATTTTAGACAGAATAGTTAAATCTGAGCAAGAATCTCCGGCGGGGCAAGCTAAAGGGACAAAAGAAACAGGCTCAACAGAAAGATACTTTGAAGGCGTCGTAATTCAATCAGAAGCAAAAGGAATAGAAAAACAACAAGTCAAATCTGCTGATATAAGTGGAGAATTTGTGTTAACAGACATTCCACTTGTTGGCAACAGACTTATTGTTGCAGCCAATAATAAAGATTGGCAAATAGTAAAAAACCTATTAGAAGAAATCGATACACCGAAGTCTCAAGTATTTATAGAAGTTTTAATTGTAGATTTAAGCAATGATGATGAGGCCCAATTAGGAGCTGCTATCAGAAAAAACTATAATATCAAATTGCCAGGCGGATTTGATTATCAAACATCCCACCTTGTACCACCGGCTGCGCAGGATTTTCCCGTTCAACCAATGTCTCCAGATGTACCATTTGTACCTCTTTCTACAGATGAACTCAAAACAATTCCTGCAACACAAAGTACACCAATTACTGATGCCGCACGCTTAACAGAAAGCATTTGGGGCACATCGGCTATGCTAGCATTAAATGACAATGGACCTGGTGGCCAATTTCCAAGTGGCATTTGGGGCTTAATTAATATTTTTAAAGAAACAACTAATTCTCAAATTTTAGGACATCCACATTTTATAGCTACACACAATGAAGAAGCCTATTTTGAATCCTATGAAAGTCGTCGTGTTAAAGGTGAAGCAACATCAATAGGAACAGGAAACATCTTAATTCCGAACATCGACTTTACCGCATCACAAAAGATAACTATCATACCTAAAATTGTTACTTATAAAGATGAAGCAACTGGAATTGATTCAAGCAGAGTCAACTTAAATATCGCTGCAGAAATCAGTCAATTTTTAAGCACAACCAATAATGAACAATCAAATAGAAACATCAAAACAAACCTAACAGTTAATGATAAAGAAATAATTATGATTGGTGGATTAATTGAAAATAAAGAAACAAGCATTGAATACAAAACCCCAATATTAGGAAGTATTCCAATTATTGGATACTTATTCAAAAATAAGGCACGACAAGTTGCCAGAAGTAATTTAATTCTCTTTATATCCCCAACTGTAATATTACCTCAATTTAGAGCCGGCATTGAAAATACAACCGAAATGTACACCCAAAATATTTTAAAAGCTGAAAATGAAGGTGGGTTATTTAATGGGATGAAAGATCCAATAACCCGCGTATTCTTCAAAAAAACAACTGATATGAAAACAGGGCTTGATTTCTTTGCTCAAGAAACACGAGAAGAACAAGCAAGATTAAGTGAAACAAAATTCAAAAAAAGTTTAGAGTCTACAGAAAAACATTTGAAAAAAAATATAGAAAAATCAGAATCAGAAATATTAGCTGAAAAAATAAACAATAAAAATAATACTACAAAAAAATCTTCCGCCTCTGATTCTGTAAAAAAAATGCAAGATATTGAAGCAATTCAAAAAATTGAAGATAAAATCGAAAATATCGCGTTAAATACAGAGTGGCCATCAACCATACAATCTTTAAATTCAGTACAAAAAAACGATGCTAAAGAAAATCAATTAAAAAAATTGCTTTCAGAAAACGTTACTGAAAATGAATTTTTGCAATCAACAATTAAAAATTCAACCGAAACACAACCTCAAAAAACAAAAAGCAACTCCGAGGATTTAAGGTTGGCTCAATTGCAAAAATTATTAGCCGATGAAGATGACAATTTTTTAAATGCCTGATTATTTTTATAAAAAAATAAGGAGCAAAGATTAAAACATTTGCTCCTTATTTAATTTTATAAAACGTTTATATCAATCTATCTAATTCACCCAAGACTAAGCTATCTTCTATTTCCAATAAACGATTATATTTTGCTAAACGCTCTCCTCTGACACAGGCGCCAGACTTTATTTGACCCGCAGCTGTTCCAACAGCTAAATCAGAAATAAAACTATCATTTGTTTCACCCGACCTATGTGAAATCACAGTTGCAAAACCATTCTCTTGACAAAGTTTTACTGCTTGTAACGTTTCTGTGATGGTGCCAATCTGGTTAGGTTTGATAATGGAAGCATTTGCAGCCTTTTTTTCGATACCTTTATGTATTCTTTCTGGGTTGGTTACAAAAAGATCATCACCAACAATTTGAATTTTTTCGCCAAGCAAACTGTTAAATGTCTCCCAGCCTTTCCAATCATCTTCAGCAAAACCATCTTCTATGGATAATATTGGATAATTATTTACCAAACTAATGTAAAAATTAGCTAACTCTTCTGATGTAAAAATTTTACCATTCCAGTCATATATCTTTTTCTTTGAATTATAAAATTCCGAAGCCGCAACATCTAACGCTATGCCAAATTCATTTTCTTTTGCAGAAGGAGTTGCTGCAATTGCCTCAACCAAAAAATCAAGTGCTTCTAAGTCGTTTGCAAATTCTGACGCAAAGCCCCCTTCATCTCCAATAGCTGTACTGCGTTCATTTTCTTTTAATAACTCTTTAAGCTTGTAATAAACCTCTATGGAAGATTCAACAGACTGCCTAAAAGAAGAACCTTTAGTTGGTAAAATCATAAATTCTTGAATGCGTAAAAAATTATCTGCATGCATTCCACCATTAATAAAATTCATCATGGCAAAAGGAATAGAAACAGCAGGTGTGCCGTGAAGGTGGGCTATAAGTTCATAAAGTTCCATATCTTGAACCAAGGCCTGCGCACGGAAAGCAGCCATACTAACAGCCAAAATTGCATTAGCGCCCAATTTACTTTTATTATCTGTTCCATCTAAATTTAATAAAATCAAATCCGTGGAAATAGCGTCAACCTCTTTTCCAATCAACGCAGGAGCTATAATCGACTCAATATTGTTAATTGCTTTAGATACACCCTTTCCAAAAAGCCTTTTACCGCCATCACGCAATTCATGCGCTTCAAATTTTCCAGTGGAGGCCCCAGAAGGCACAGAAGATTTAACAAACCTTCCATCTTCTAAAAACAATGAACATTCTATAGTTGGCAATCCACGAGAATCAAAAATTTCTCTTGCTATGATTCGTGAAATCTTCATTTACTCTCTCCTAAAAACTATTTTTTTTCTGGAACAAACTTTAGTCCGTACATTTCCAACTTTTCTTCAGGAATCGATGTTGGAGATCCTGTCATTAAATCATAACCTTTTAAGGTCTTTGGAAATGCTATAACTTCTCGTATTGATGGTGAATTTGTTAATAACATTAATAATCTATCTAAACCTAAGCCAATCCCTGCGTGTGGAGGTAAACCAGATTCTTGAACCGCCAAAAAGAAACCAAAAATTTCTTCCATTTGTTGTTTATTTAAACCTAATAAATCAAAAACTTTAGCCTGTAATTCTGGTTTGTGAATTCGCACAGAACCACCACCAATTTCAACACCATTCAAAACAAGATCATATGCAATTGCCTTCATTTGTCCTGGCGCTAAGTTCTCCCAACCCTTTGCTGGTGTTGTAAATGGATGATGAACAGGATTCCACTTGCCAGTTTCTTTATCTAATTCAAAAAGAGGAAAATCTGTAACCCACAACCATGCTGATGTATTTGCAGGAATTAAATTTAATTCTTTTGCTAAATCTAATCTTAAACGACCCAACAAGCCCCAAGTATCAACATATTCGCCAGCCATCAAAAATAAGGTTTCACCCATCTTTAACTCTGGACAAATGTTCTTTGCCAAATCAAAAAAATTTGCTGGTAAAAATTTAGCAATAGGTGATTCAAATTTTCCGTCTTCAGAAAACTTAATCCAAAGGAGACCCTTTGCCCCAAACTCCTGTGCTTGCTTGGTCCATTTATCTAATGCGGATCTAGAAAAATTATGATCCTTCACACAAATACCGCCAATTTTACCCTCAGACTCTAATACAGATTTTAAAAACTTAACTTCTGTATTTTTAAAGCAAGATGTAAAATCTCTAATTTTTAATTCAAAGCGAACATCTGGTTTATCTGAGCCATAATTAAACATAGCATCATCGTATGCAATCGAATTAAATGGTGTCTTAAGTTTTGTTGTAAAAACTTTTTCAAAAACAAACGTCAATAATTTTTCTATAATGCTTCTAATATCACCATCCTTTGCAAATGACATTTCTAAATCAAGCTGAGTAAATTCTGGCTGTCTATCTGCACGCAAAGCTTCATCACGG
The DNA here is from genome assembly GCA_000989525.1 of candidate division TM6 bacterium GW2011_GWF2_32_72. Classification (GTDB taxonomy): domain Bacteria; phylum Babelota; class Babeliae; order Babelales; family GWF2-32-72; genus GWF2-32-72. The sequence continues at coordinate 64,162 of LBON01000001.1, read as the reverse complement.
AAACACCTAGCAACTTGAAAATATTTTTCAACTCCGGAACCCATCAAAATTTGTTTAAAAATTTGTGGCGATTGAGGAAGAGAGTAAACACATTTTTTATGCACACGAGAAGGCACCAAAAATTCACGAGCTCCCTCGACAGTGTATCGACTAAGGATAGGAGTCTCAACTTCATAAAAACCTTCTGAAATTAAAAATTTTCGCATTGCAAAAATAACTTTATTTCTAAGCGCTAATTTTTTTTGCATTTCTGGACGACGAAGATCAAGATAACGATATTTCAATCGCAACTCTTCATCAATTTCATCTGCGCTAGTTAAAGAAAATGGCAAAGGCTTTGATTCATTTAAAATTTCTAATGATGTTGCCTGTAATTCTAAGGCACCAGTTGGCATATCTTTATTAATATCACCAACTCTTTCTACAACTTTACCTGTAACTTGAATCACAAACTCTGGACGAAGAGAGTGTGCAAGTTCGTGGGCAGGTTCTGAAAACTCTGAACTAAAAATAACTTGCATTAAACCTTCACGGTCTCTTAAATCTATAAAAATTAATTTTCCAAGGTCTCTTCTTTTATTAACCCAACCAACAAGGGTAACTTCTTTGCCAACTAAACTTTTGTTGACCAGACCACAAGCAATAGTTTTTTCAAAAAATGCCATTTTGTTCCTTAAAAAATCTTTTTAAAACCAACTTTATATTTTGTTAAAAATGTTTTGCTAAAAACAAACTAACAAATCTCAATTTCAACACAAAAATGTTAAAAATATAATTTAAAGCGTATCACAAATCAAAATTGTGCACAAAAAATGGGCCAGATTAACTGGCCCATTTTACATAATTTATAACTAGAACCTATAGTTAAAACCAAAGTTTAAGGCGAATGCAGGATCATCTCCCAATGGATAATCACCAGCTAAATCACCCTTTCTTTCCGTATAATGATTGCCCGGAATAAAGAAAGAGCCGGCAAAAAAGAACTCTAAACTTTCAAATGTATGATATCCCAAAAATAAATTTAGTTCAGATCCCAAAAAGTTACTTGCAAGCCTTTCTTGTTCGGTGCAAGAATTGGTTCTTTCATCTGAAGCAACATTAGTATTACAATCAACATATTCTGCAATATGGTGTGTCTTCCAATAGATCAAAGCATTTGGATGAATATACCATTTTTTATTGCACTTAACGGGTGCCCACTTGGAACCGATACCAATGTACATCAAATCTGTAAAACCAGAAACTGTTGCAGCCACGCTGTTTTTACGTTTATAAGAAAGAATTCGTTTTAATTTTCCACCACCACCAAGAACAAAATAGCTGCGAACTTTATCACCACCAGCGTAAGCAGATTGCACAGGAATAAAACCTGTAAATGTTTCATCATTGTGGCGAGTATGAGGATTGTCTCCACCAGAGGCATAACCAAAAGCCGTTGCTATATAAAAATCTTTTGGAACAACCCAATAACTTACATCTGTAACAAACATTGCCCCATTAAATTTATTAGTATAAGAATTTCTGAATCTATCGCTTGCGTTATAAATATTATATGGGGTTCCTCCAACAACAGTCACCATGGTTTCATCTTCAAAACCCAATTGTTTGCCGTTGTAATATTCACCAGTATCGCAATCCGTAACAAGTCTTTGAACACTTCTGTCTTTGCTTGTTTTTACATCATAAGGAGCGCCCAAAACTTTTGTGCCTGATGCATTATTCAACACAACGTGGCTGTTTGTTAATGTTACAGCGCCTATTGAATCTTTATTTTCTTCTAATGACTTTTTGTTACGATCAATTCCCAATACAAACTGCGAACCAAAGTTTTTAGCACAATCAAAACCAAATTCTATTTTACCTAAATTAAATTCACCGGCAGCGCCAATAGTGTAAAGATTTGATCTTGTATCAGCAGGAAGCTCAACCATTTGTTCTGGATCATAAAACCATAAACCATAAAGCTCTGCATTGCCTTTATCTTTTGGCTGATCAATAACTTTACATTTTAATCTTGCTGCTAAAATTGTTGCTATATGGAATGCTCCTCTAATTTCACCATTTGTCTGATTTCTTCTTTCATACATTTGAGTGTAAATTTTTTGACCTGTTTTATCTAAATCTGTGTCTTTATTGTCTACTGTGGAAAGATAAAAATCATAATTGCAACGACCTTTTATACATTTACCACTAATTTGTAATCCAGGAGCAAATTGATCGACAATAGAACTTTTTCCATAGAAACCTAAAAAGGCAGAGTTAACGGCAAAAGCATCTCCCAAAGAAATACCTCGACCTAACTGATATGAAAAATATCCAAGTCTAATAAAATGATCTACTTGAGGCTGTGAATCATCCATACATCTAAATGCATGGTCTAAAGAAAATTTCAACCAAGCCTCTCTCATCCAAATAAAATGTTTATGTAAGTAGTGGAAGTGAGCACCAAAATTTGCACCCATACTTGGAATTTCATTTCTTGTTGTTTGCGCAATAGAATCAGGAGTTCCCCAAATAGCCCTGTTTCGCATACCTGCACCCATTTCAACAACTTTACAGCCATAACGATTTTGTCCATAACCAATTGTTACTTTTGCATCTAACGTATGCCTTGCAAACAACATTTGATCTTGAGGTACACTATGATTTAAATAGGTTGTCCATTCACCAAAAAAAGCTTCTGACCTGTTAGTTAAATTAAATTTAAATTCAGTATCGTTATCAAAAAAATGAGCTGGCGATATTTTATTAAAGGGAACAACTGTTTTAGCTGTCTTCTTATCTTCTGTTTTCTGCTCTTGCGCAAACACACAATTTGAAGCCAATAAAACTAACCCTAAAAAATAATTATTTTTAATATCCATAAAATCCCTCTTGAAATATAACAACTAAACGCAAATGATAGACTAAAATAAGACGCATCTTTGTCAATTAGAAATGATAGTTAAAACCAAAGTTTAAACTGAATCCAATATCATCACCCAAAACATAATCGCCCAATAAATCTTCTTTTCTCTCCTCAAAAAAATGTCCTGGAATAAACGCTGAACCAGCAAAAAAGGCTTCGATACTTTCAAATATTGAATAACCCGCAAAGATATTAAGTTCTATTCCTAAAAAACGACTCAATTCTATTTGTCTATCCGTACATGGATTAGCATCTTCATCATCAATTGGAATACTGAAACAATTCAAATATTCTTTGAGCGGATGTGTCTTCCAATAAGCTAAAACGTTGGGATTAAAATACCATTTTTGTTCACAATCTGCCGGTGCTCGCTTTGCGCTAATACCTACATACATCAAATCCGTAAGCCCTGATATGGTTGTAGCTTCATTGCTCTTATGCTGAATCGAAATAATACGCTTAAGACTTCCGCCTCCACCCAAAACAAAAAAGCTTCGAACTTTATCCCCGCCAGAATAAACAGACTGTACCGGGATAAATCCTTTAAATGTCTTGTCTTTAGTTTCTATTTGAGGATCTCCGTCACCTGAAGCATAGCCAAATGCTGCGGCCACAAAAAAATCTTCCGGCTTGACCCAATAACAAACATCAGAGACAAACATAACGCCCGAAAATTTATTATAATAAGAATTCCTAAAGCGATCTTCAGCATTGTAAATTTTATAAGATTGATCCTCACCAATGGTCACCGTTTCATCTGCAAGCCCCAATTGTTTACCATTAAAGGCCTCCCCAACCTCACAATCATTAACAAGTGTTTGAACGCTTCTATTTTTTGAGGTTTGTACACCATATGGTGCACCCAACACTTCTTTTCCAGAATCATCATTTAAAACAATATGGCTATTCACTACAGTTGCTGCCCCAACATATTCTGTATTTTCAGCTAAACTTTTTTTATTTCGATCAAGAGCGAAAACAAATTGTGAACCAAAGTTTTTAGCTGTATCAAAACCAAACTCCACTTTTCCTAAATGAAATTCTCCAGAAACACCAACTGTATACAAATTCGATTTAGCATCAGCTTTAGTCTCTACATCTTGTTCAGGATCATATAACCACAAACCATAAAGCTCTGCCACTCCACTATCTACTTTTTGATCAACTACTTTACATTTTAATCTACTTGCAGCAATGGTTGCTATATGAAAAGGCCCTCTATATAAACCATTAATTTGATTCCTTTTTTTATACATTTGTGAATAAATTTTTTCTGATGTTTTTTCTAAATCAGTATCTTGATTATCAATAGTAGACAAATAAAAATCATAGGTGCAGCGATCCTTTAAACATTTACCGCTGATAAGTAAACCTGGTGCAAACTGATCAACAATCGATGTTTTTCCAAAAAAGCCCAATACCTCTGAATTGACTGCAAATGCATCGCCCAAAGAAATACCTCTGCCCAACTCAAACGAAAAATAACCTGCCTTTATAAAATAAGCAGGATCAATCGGCGAATGTTCACACTTAAAAGCATGATCCAAAGAAAATTTTAACCAAGCCTCTTTCATCCACACTAAATGTTTATGTAAAAAATGATAATGTGCGCCAAAATTCATGTTTATTGCATTTATTTCATTTTCTGTTGTCTGAGCTATGGAATCCGGCGTACCAAATATAGCCTGATTTCTCATTCCACCCACAAGCTCTAATACCTTCGAACCAAATCGTTCACAGCCATAAGCCGCATAGGCTTCAGCATCTAAAGTATGCTGTATATAAAAAATTTGATCTGAGCTTTCATGGGTATTGAAGTAAGTCGTCCACTCTCCCAAAAAAGCCTCTGTTCTTTGATTTAATTTAAACTGAAATTCAATATCATTTTCTCTAAAATGCACAGGACTTTCTTTATGAAAAGGTATAATCAATTCATTATTAGATTTTTCAGATGCAGATATAAAATTAAATAACAACGCAGTTAATACAAAAAGACCGCCTTTTTTAAAACTCATATAACCCTCGAAACTGTAATGATTTACAACAAAACGAATAGATTAAAATAAGAGTGGCCTTTGTCAATAAAAACTGATACAACCGATTAAATGGAATAAAAAAATGTTCAACTTTTTATGGAGAATTTATGTCACATAACCTAAAAAATCCATTGCTTGGCGCACACATGTTAATTTCTGATGGATTTGACAAAGCAATTGAAAAAGGAGAATCAATAAATTGCACCGCAATTCAAATATTCACAAAAAGCAATAGACAATGGAGGGCAAAACAAATAACTGAAAAAGAAATATCTGATTTTAAATTAGCCTGGAAAAACTCATCTGTGGAAGTAGTAATAGCACACGCCTCTTATCTTATAAATTTAGCATCGCCAGACAAAGACATTCAAAAAAAATCAATTGAAGCCCTTGCCATTGAATTAGAAAGATGCGAGCAACTTGGCATACCTTATTTAGTTTTACATCCAGGATCAAGCCTGGAGAGCTCTATTCAGGACGCGTTATTAATAGTTGCAGAAAATATTGATAACGCGTTGGAACAAATTTCAACGAAAACCAATATTCTTCTTGAAACTATGGCAGGACAAGGCAGCTCTTTAGGAAAAACATTTGAACAACTTGCAGAAATTCGCAAACACATAAAACACAAGGAAAAAATAGGCTTCTGTTTTGATACCTGTCACGCGTTTGCAGCTGGGTATGACTTTAGCAATCCAAAATCATATAAAATAATGTGGAAACATTTTGATGACGTCTTGGGCCTTGCCAACCTTAAAGCAATACATGTTAACGACTCCAAATTCGACCAAGGCTCACAAAAAGACCGCCATGAAAACATCGGTAAAGGCAAAATTGGAATTGAAGCATTTAGGCTCATTATGAACGATAAAAATTTAATTAATGTTCCCAAAATATTAGAAACCCCTAAAGATAAAGATCTAAAAGAAGATCAAATTAACCTAAAAACATTAAAAAAACTTATAGTTTGACCCTCTTTAACAGATACTTTATAAAAACAAACCTGAATAGATATTTAAAATTAATAAAAAAAACACATAAAAAAAGTGCAGATTCTAGGTGAGCTGGGAAGAAAACCGTAGCTTAAAACCCTTTAACTAAAATCTGCACCCCTCCATTTTGGTATACAGTGTAACCTCAATTACAACCAATCAATGTAAGCTATGTCAAATATGAACTAGACAACACAAAAAACAATTTTTTATTAAAAGAAAAAAACGCAACATAAAAAAACGCCTTAAATAAAGCTTTTTTTTATTTTTGTGATGCAAAAAACAACAAAAACAAAAATTTGCAACAAAAAGCTAAAGAATGAATATTAAGAAGATCCATGCAATTAAAAACCAAACCCCAGCCACAACAAGCCCAAAAAAGTTAAAGTTAAAAATTACATATGAAAGGCACGCAAAAATTTCAACCAAAGATAGGATTGAGACTAAACCCAACACTCCCCACTTTGACCAGCCACTTTTTTGAAGATAAATCGCAAAATGATCTGGACTTCCTAAATAAAATGGAATCTTTTTATAAGACCGAATAATAATTAATGCAAAAACCTCAAGACATGGAATTGCCAAAACAATTATCGGTAAAGAATAGCCTGTCAATCCAAAGCTTTCCCAATTTAACAACAAGGGCACAACTGAGATAAAACAACCCAACAAAAGCGAGCCAGAATCACCCATATATATTTTTGCAGGCGGCGCATTAAAAATGAAAAAGCCTAAAATTCCACCCAAAAAAGAAGCAATCAAAATTGTTGCAAGATAATTTCCCTGATAAATAGCCACGAAAAGAAAAAATGCCGCCGGGAAAAACACAGATGTAGAAGACAGGCCGTCCATAATATCTATTAAATTAAAGGCGTTGGTAATAGACATAATCCAAACCCAATAGATAATAAACTTAATCCAAAAATGATCGCCTAAGCCTATAAAATGATTAATAGTTAATAAGAAAAAAAAGGATAGGACTGCGATTCCCAAAAACTTTATCCCTTGGTGTAAAAATATTAAATCGTCCAGCAAACCCAATAACAAAACTAACCCAAATAATGCAAACAACATCAGTGTAAATGTAGAAATATTTGGTAAAAAAATAAAAGAACCAACCATTAAACCAAAATAAACAACCAACCCGCCTAAATAAGGGGTTGGTTGTTTATGTATTTTAATTCGTCCATCTGGAACATCAACTATATTAAATTTTTTTGCAAAATAAATACAAATGGGAGCAAAACTCGCTGCAAACCAAAATGAATTAATTAAACAAAAGAATATAGATAACAAAAAATCAGACACTTCTCTCTCCTTTAAAGCGCTAATCAATCAAGTTTTGGAACCTCTATATAAAATTCGGCTCTATCATCAACTTGCCAATCATCAATGCCCTTAATCAAGAAGGCGCATTCATAACCAGCATGAACTTCTTTAACATTTTTTTTGTCTCTTTGAAGGCTATCAACTGTGCCTTCGCCTATTTTTTGCTTACCTCTCCAAGCCATAACCTTAGAGCCTTTTGCTCGCAAAACACCTTCATTAGCATAAGCTCCAGCAACAACGCCCACACCTTTTATAGCAAATACTTTTCGGATAACAGCTTCGCCAGTTTTCTTCCATTCCATTTCGATTGTCTTGCCAGCCTTTGCTATTTCTTGAAGCTCATCTAACAGCCTATAAATAATATTATAGTGCTTAATAACAACATGATTTCTTTTGGCTAATGCAATAGCACCCGGATCGGTCTTAACATTAAATGCAACAATCAAAGACTTAGTGCTATCGGCCATGGCAACATCGCCTTCAGTGACACCACCAACACCTCTTTCAAGGATTTTAAATTTTTTGTCGCCCTCAAGATCTGGATTTAATTTATTAATCGATTCTTCAATGGCTTCAACGGAAGAATGTGTATCGCCTTTTAATATTAAACCATAATACTCTTGACCAAAATCAAAGCCGAGAAATGGCTTAGATGCCGGTTTTTCAAATCTTTTATTTTTATATTCTTCAGCAGAAACAACCTCAAAAAAGTCTCCCGCAGCAGGAAGAGCTTCAAATCCAGCAACTAAAACTGGTATAGATGGCCCAACAGATTTGAGTCTTTCATTATAAGAATTGGTCATCGAAGTTACCCTGCCCACAGTCTTGCCGCAAACAAAATAATCTCCAACTTGCAAAGTGCCATGCTTGCAAATGATTGTCGCAACAGCACCTCGACCTACTTCAACCTTAGATTCAAGGACAAAGCCACGAGCCGGAACAGAAGCGTCCGCCTTTAAATCCATCATTTCAGCTTGAAGGGAAATCATTTCTAAAAGTTTGTCTACGCCTTTTCCAGTTTTTGCAGATACAGGTACGCTAATAACATCCCCGCCCCACTCTTCTGGTAGTAAATCGTATTGAGACATGCCCCTACGAACAACTTCAATTCGAGCCTCATCCACTTTATCCATTTTATTTATAGCAACAACAATAGGCGTTTCCATGGATTTAGCATATTTAATAGCCTCAACTGTTTGAGGCATGATACTATCATCTGCAGCAATTACTAAAATAACAATGTCTGCAGCCCGAACACCTCTTTCTCTTATTAAAGAAAAAGCTTCATGTCCTGGTGTATCTAAAAAAACTATAGGGCCATGAGAAGTGGTTGCTTGATATGCACCAAGATGCTGGGTAATTCCACCCTTTTCCTTAAGTGCAACTCGAGTTTTTCTAATAAAATCCAAAAGGGATGTTTTTCCATGATCAACGTGACCTAAAACGGCCACCACTGGAGCTCTTGATTTTAAGTTTTTAAAATTTTCTTCAGCTGCTATGTCTGACTTAACAGCTACAGACGCTTCTTCTGTTTTTTGAATAGGTATCTCAAAAAATTCAGCCAAAGTTTCTACCAATTCAACAGGCAAAATTTGATTCATGCCATAAACAACGCCTTGCTTTAACAAAGTCGTTATCAATTCGGTAACAGGTTTTTGCATTTGCCCGGCCAACTCAGAAAGAGTCATCGCTTTTAAAATAACAACCGGAGCAACCTCTTTAACTTCTATTTTTTTCTCAATAGAAGCTTTAGCAGGAGCTTTATGCGCAACCGACTTTTTGTTCTCAGCAGGCTTATTTTTAGCCGAAGATTTTTTTTCAGGAGTCTTTTCTTGTTCTTTTTTTTCTAAAGACTTAGGCGTAACAGGAGCTGTTTTAGAATACTTTTTATTTAAAAAAGCCAATGCGTCATCCGAAACTACAGACATGTGAGTCTGAACATCAAATCCTGCACCTGACAGAATTTCTATCAAATCTTTACTTGTCACACCAAATTGTTTTGCCGTTTCATATATTCGCATGGGCCCACTCTAAATACTAAAAATTATTCTTCATCATCAAAAGCGCCATTCGCTTCATCATCAACCAAAGCATCTCGTTCCGCAGATTCCTGTGATTGAACCAAATTAATATGTCTTCCAACAAGCTGTGAGGCAAGAGAAATATTTTGGCCCATTTTACCGATAGCCAAAGAGCGTTGATCATCTTCTAACCAAACATTCACAGAATCATCGCCTTTAATCTCAACCCGACTAACCTCTGCAGGCTTAAGGGCATCTTTTATAAAGCTTTCAAGACTGCCGGAAGCAGAAATTATATCAATTCTTTCTCCGCCAATTTCTTTTAAGATAGGCTTTATACGACCACCACCAACACCAACACATGTTCCAACAGGATCAATGTTTTTATCATTCGAAGCAACAACCATTTTGGACTTGTAGCCAGGAGCTCTAACTATTTTTTTTATTTCCACTATCTTTTCAAAAACCTCTGGAACTTCCAACTCAACCAATCGCTGCAAAAATTCAGCAGATGCTCGATCAAGAATAAGTTGATTTTCTTTTCTAGGCTCTTCGTAAACTTCTTTCAACAATGCTCGCACAGGATGTCCCGGAACACATTTGTCTGATGGTAGCGTTAAAGATTTTGGTAAAAACGCCATCGCATCATCTTGAAGCTTCACTGAGGCTCCACCGAACTCGCATTTATGAATAACGCCAACAACAATGGTGCCCTTTTTCCCAATAAATTCGTTGTAAACGGCAAGCGCTTCCACGGCTCGAATTTTTCCGGTAATCACCTGCTTTGCTCGCAAGATTTCGACTCGGCCAATTTCTTCATCGAATGGTAGCCAGATTTCTCCGCCCACCTCAGCCTTAGTGTCAAAACCCTTTGCTTTTCGCACAGTAATTTCAGATTCAGAATTTTCGACTGATGTTACAATATTTTTCTTAACCTCTACAACAAGGTCGCCTGTTTTTTGATCAAGGGAAACTTTAAGCTCTAAATCTGGATATTTTTTTGAATATGCTGCAAGCATGCCTTCGCAAACAATATCCGCAAGAACAGCTCGATCAAGACCGCGCTCTTCTTCTAAGCTTTGGATCACTTCTAATAAATTTATAGTATTTTTCATAAGACCTAACTAGTTATTAATTAATATATGGCTTTAAAGTCATGCCTTTTAGTTTATATAATTTTTTAGAAAATGGAAGATTATCGCTTTTTTATATAAACCAAATTTTTAAATGGTCTGTAATTATTTATATATATATATCTTATATTATTAATTAATAATAATAGGTGAGCGTCTTTTTGGGGAAATTTGGGCGAGTCTTTTCTGTGTATACTTTCTTCTATACGTCAAATCCAGACTTTTGCGCAATGTGGATAACCTGTGGATAACCTGTGGATAACTTGTGGATAACTTGTGGATAACTTTTTTGACGTGTCGAATAACTCTTTCCAGCCGACATTTTGGTTTTTCTGATTTGCCGAATTATGCTCTGGCTAGACGTTTCTAGATATTTTAAAATTATTGTTTTTTGAGTTATCCACAAGTTATCCACAGGTTATCCACAAGTTATCCACATTTTCTATTTGTATTTAGTGTTCTTTGGAGTAATGTTTTAGCTTTTTGAAAATTTTATCGCAGACTCAATGTCTTCTGCCAATAATTTATATTTAGTTTTATTGCGTAAAATGTATGCCGGATGCAATGTTGGAAGAATAAGGCCAAGATTGGTTTTTATAGTTTGGCCTCTTTCTTTTGTTATTTGAACAGGACGCCCCAAAATGGCTTGTGTTGCGCATGAGCCGAGTGTGCAGATTATTTTTGGCTGAATTATTTCTATTTGCTTTTCCAAGATAAGCGTTTTGCAGGCTTTTGATTCTTCTGGCAGAGGAGTTCTGTTGTGTGGCGGTCTGCATTTTGCAATGTTTGTTATATAAATGTCTTTGCGGTTAATTCCACAAGATTCTAATATTTGTGCAAGAAGCTTTCCTGCCCTGCCAACAAATGGTTCGCCTTGAATGTCTTCATTTTTGCCTGGTGCTTCCCCGATTAACATTAATTTGGCATTAGGGTTGCCGCAGCCAAAAACAACCTGTGTGCGGCCAAGTTTTGCGAGCGGGCAGGAGGTGCAATTTATATACATTTGTTTAAGTTTTTCTAATTCATTTATTTTGTTCATGGAATTAACTTTCTTTTTTTGAAGATTGCATAAAAAAGATTACATGAAAAAAATTCGTTTAAGAAGTATCCCTTTAGTTTGTTTTTTATTATTTAAAATATTTAGGCAATAGGTTTATCCAATTATTTGTTTTTGCAAATGGTGTGTACGGGTATGAGTTGTGAATTCTTTTTTCAGGGAAGTATATTGAAATACCTTTGGCCTCTTTGATGTTGCCCCCTGTGTATATATCTATAATGCTTTGATCAATCAATTTTAAGCCTTCTGATATAGCTAATTTAAAATCTTTATGGAATTGTTTTTCCTTTTCTGCATCTACTAACTTCATTGAGTTTGTGGCGGCAGCAAGGTTTTTATAAAGATGTCCAAGGTCAACATAGCTTGGCTCTTCAAATTGTGTGCATTTGTGTTTGTTTCTACAATCCTTAAGTTGCGTTATAACACTTTGTTCATTTTGTAAATCTAGTGCGCTATTTAGCAATTGAGAGACGATGTTAATATTGTTTTCGATATGTTGTATGGCATCCATATTTAAAGCAGAAAGAGTTAGGTCTTTTGTTATTGGATTGTACGCATGTCTATAGATATCAACTATAGTCTTTGAAAGACTTTCTGCTGAAACATTTGCTTGTTGAAGAGCTTGGAGAATTTTATCATATTTCCATCCTGCTGCAAGCTCAATTTCTTGAGAGGCTATCATAATTTTGCTGTGTTTTTTTACAATATTTGCAATTTCAATTCCGCTCATTAAGCAAGCGTCAAAGCCAACTATATCAAACTTTGCATTATTCAATGCTTCTTTTCTAACTTGTTCTAAGCAGGTATCTAATTTTGCATTTGTGATATAATTTCTTGTTGAGTCATCAAAACAAATTCCTCGTCCTTCTGGTTTAGGCGCGATGGCAGATAGTGTGCTTTCCTCTTCTATTGAATCAAAGAATGCCAAAGACCTGTCAATTTCTAGCACATCATTATTAGGGTTGTATTTAAAGAAGTTATTTGGATTTAAAATTTTACTTCTATATGGGTCCAGTGGACCAGTTCCATGATTCCAGAATATTACAGCATATTTTTCTGCTGGAAATAATTGGATGGCTTGTTTGCAAAATCCGATAAATGTTTCTGGCGCTCCACTATCCATACACTGTTCATTACTTTGTGTATTTAATTTGGTTAGTTTATTTGGTTCAACAAAGTATCTGTGTGTAACTTTTTTCTTTTGATTTTCTCTTATATCTAAATGAATTATCATATTGGCATAGTTTGTTGATCCAATTTTTAACATTTCTTCAATATTTTGAATGGCGTATCTTCTTAAATCGTTATCTGCCGCCATATAAACCATTATGGTCCACTTTTTTGTTTGTTTTGGTGATTTTATTTCTTCTGTGCATTCCTTGTCTGTTATGTTTTTTGTGCTGTAATTTTCAGGATAAAAACTTTCAAATGATTGGTCTGTGGAATGAACCGTTGCAAAAAATGCGGCCGTTAAGAAAAGATTAGATATACAGAATATGGTTTTCTTCATTATTTCCCCCTAAAGAAAGATCCCCTTTTATTAATACTCAAATTTAAGTTTATTTTATTGTTGGCTTATGAGTCAATGGTTTGAATAAATTTATATTTGATTAGTCTTAAACAATCCTGTTGTAGAAAGGGCAAAAGTAAGCGCAAAGCTTAGTTGAAAATCCAAGAAAAATAATTGAATTGGATTAAAAACTAGGGAAATTAAGCACGTTAGAGTAAGTAGATATGTAAAATTTGATTGAAGTTCAAAAAGTTCATTGGTTTTATAAAGAAAAAAACATAAAAAAGCTCTAAAAAATGAGATGCTCCACCAGGTTAATAGGCCATATATTGATCCCATTAAAAGAACTGTAATTTGTTTGATTTTGATATGAATGGGAATAAAAGAAAGCAGTATTTGCCATAATAAAATAAAAATTGCCAAATGCAGTCCTGATCTGGCTAGCTGATGCGATAGCCCCCAGGTTTTAAAATTGTTTTTTTGTTCGATAGTTTGTTGTTTGTTTTCACTTTTTTGTCCAAAAAAAACAGAACTAACTAGAGAATAACTTTCAGGATTGATTTTATTTTTTAGTTTTAACAACAATTGTTTTTTGAATTTTTCTAATTTTTGAAGATAGGACTCATCTTTTTTTAATTTTTTTGCATAGAAGGTATTCGTAAAAAACGTTCCTGATGCTCCTTCTTTTATTAAGTGGTTAAGAAAAGAATTTTTAGGCTTACTTATTTTTATTTTTCTTACAAATATTTTATCACCGGGTTGAACATAGGGTTTGTTTATTGAGTAAATTTGGATTTTGTGCTCAGAGTTTAACCACTTTTTAACACTATAAGGCTTTATTTTTTTTGTTGTTATTACAGTTAAATATGGAAATTTGTTATCTATGTTTTCTGAAATTTCTTCTACTGTACCAACAATACTAAAGTTTTTATTTTGGGTTATTGTATACAGATTTGAGTAATAATCTTTTTGAATTTGCAGAGAAATTACACCAAACGTAAAACAGCAGGCACAAATTAACGGTTGTGAAAATGTACTTAATTTAATTGTAAAATATAAACTTAGCAAAGCGGTTAACATACCTATCCAGGAAGGCATTGAGTGCCCTATTGAAATTCCAAGCATTAAGCTGCTCGCTTCAATAATAAGTGGAGGAACCCAGGGCAGGTTAAATGAAAAAGCATTAAAATTGATTGGTTGTCTTGTCATTATGGTCTAACTTCTATACTTTATATGAAAACTTGTTTTAATATATCAGTTTTTTCTTAAAATTAAACATTAGCTTTTGGGGAGTTGGAATTATGAGGCTTCGTTTTTTTAATTGTTTTTTTTGTTGTTTAATTGGATTTTTTTATTTGGAAGGGTCTTGTCCTATGCCAGTGGTTGCAAACCAAAAGGTTTTTAAAAAGGTTTTAAAAAATGGATTAACTGTTTTGGTTTATCCAAACCATAAAATTCCAAAGGTATCTTTGCAGTTGTGGTATGGGGTTGGTTCCAAAGATGAAAAGTCGGGTGAAAAGGGTTTGGCCCATTTTATTGAACATATGATTTTTAAGGGCACCAAAAAACTTTCAGAGTCTGATATTAATATGTTGACCCATAAACTTTCTGGTTCTGCAAATGCGTTTACTTCTTATGATTACACAGGTTATTTATTCGATTTGCCTAAAAGCAACTGGAAAGAAGCTTTGCCGGTTTTTGCAGATTGCATGACTGGTTGCACTTTTAAAACAGACATGCTTAATTCTGAGTTAAAGGCCGTTATTCAAGAATTAAAAATGTATAAGGACGATGCAACTCACGCATTGATAGATAATTTAATATCAGAAGTGTTCCCGGATCACCCTTATCATAATCCAATAATTGGTTACAAACAGGATCTTTGGAGTTTGACTAGAGAAAATTTGGACGCATTTTATAAAAAACATTATGTTCCAAATAACGCAACATTAGTTGTTGTTGGTGACGTTGAACCAGATGTTGTTTTTGACGAGGCTGAACGCAACTTTAAGCATATTAAACCTAACCATAATTACAAGCGCGAAACTTATTATCACAATCCTGATTTGGTTTCTAGGACAATTGTTTTACATAGAGATATTAATGAACCCGTGGGAATATTCGCTTTTGTTGTTCCTGGCGCTAAGTCTAAAAAAGATTATGTTTTAGACATCATGAATAGAATTATAGGCTCTGGTAAAAGTTCTAGATTACAAAGAAGGCTTGTTGATGAACTTCAGTTGGTAACAAGTTTGGATACATATTCAGAAGATTTATTTGATTATGGTTTGTTTTTAATTTTCTTCCAGCCAAAAGATATAAAAGATGTTGAAAAAATTGAACAAATTATCGATGAAGAAATTAGGTCGATAGTAGAAAAGGGAATTGGTGAAAAAGAATTGCAGCGAGCTATTAAAAAAACGCTTTCTTCATTTTTATCTGTTTTAGAAAATAATCAAAGTCAGGCTCAATTTATTGGCAGAACTTATTTAGCAACAGGTGATGAAAACTATATGTTTGATTATATGAACCATGATTCATCAACGCTTGAGGCAGAAATAAAGGCTATAGCTTCTAAATATTTGCGCCCTTCTATGATGCATAAGGGTTTTGTTTTACCTATAGAAGAAAAAGAAAAGGCTGTTTGGCTTGAGATGCAGGAAGAATCAGATAAACAGGACACTGAATTTTTATCTGATAAGCAAAGAGAATCATTGGTTGAAGAACCTAATTATGCAAATAAAGTTAATCCTAAACAATTAGATAGGTTTGATTTTCCTAAAGCAAGCAAGTTTGAATTATCAAATGGAGCCAAAGTTTTTTATTATAATGATTCGCATATACCAAAGATTTGTTTGGTTCTCGAACTTAAAGCAAAATCCTATTATGATCCAGAAAATAAACAAGGGCTGGGAAGTTTTGTTAGTGAAATGTTGCTAGAGGGTACAAAAAATTATACAGCAACAGAACTTGCTCAGGAAATTGAACAATATGGAATGACTATTGCAACAACACCTGGCTATATTCATTTGAGCATGCTTTCTCAAGATTTTGAAAAGGGTTTAGAGATATTGGAAGAAATTTTATGCAGATCAATTTTTGATGAAAAATCAGTTGAAAAAGTTCGAGCACAAATTCTTTCTGATGTTAAATATTTTTGGGATACACCTACAAAATTTAGCAATCAAATATTGAGTGAACATATTTATAAGAATCATCCATATAGTAAATGTTCTCTAGGAACGATTGAAAGTATAAATTCTATTACAAAAAAGGATTTGGTTGATTTTTATAATAAGAATATTTCACCAAGGGGAGCAAAGATATCCATTGTTGGTGATTTAGGTAAATATGATATAAATAAATCTTTGAATAAATGTTTGTCTTCTTGGAAAGGCGGTTTAGTTGAAGATGTTCATTTCCCTAAATTAGAACCGGTTGAATTTAAGGTTATTAATTATCCAATTAATAGGGATCAAACAGTTCTTTCTTTTGCGGGACTTTCTATTGATAGATTAAATAAGGATTATGAAAAGTTGCTTTTGTTTGATCAGGTTTTTGGTGGTGGCGCCCTTGGATCTATGAGTTCACGATTATTTGATCTTCGCGAACAATCAGGTTTATTTTATACAATTGCGGGTTCTTTAATTTCTGGCGCAGATATTCAACCAGGTATTTGCATAGTTAAGACAATTGTTTCTAATGATAGATTAAAGGAGGCAGTTGATGTTATTAAGGCTACTATTAATACGTCTGCAAACAATATGACAGATCAAGAGCTTGAAGAAGCCAAGCGTGCTGTTGAAAGTGCTTTGATAAATTTCTTCTCATCAAATGCAAGTATAGCTTCGACTTTCTTATTTTTAGATAGGTTTGGATTTCCAGCAGATTATTTTGATACAAGAATTTCTAAACTTGAAAAAATATCAAAAGAAGAGGTTCTTGATGCAGCAAAGAAGGTTTTGAATACTAATAATATGATCGAATTAAAAGTTGGTCGAGTTTAAATTTATTTTGATCTATTGACTTAATAAATATGATCTCCTTAGGATAAAAGCGTTGTGTTTTTAACTTAAGGAGATTTCTTTATGAAAAAATCTGAAGGCTTGGTTGTTAAGCCAAATTATATTTTAATTCCATTAATAGGCGTGTTAGTTCCCCTTTTGGGAGAATTGTTCACGGAGGGTGGTATGAAGTGGTATTCCGCTCTTACAAAGCCAGCCGGTGTGCCACCCTCATGGGTTTTCTCTTTTGTTTGGGCGGCGATATTTTTTATGACTTCTTGGGCCGCTTTATTAATTTGGAATAATTTTAAAAGAGACAAAATCTTTTGGACTATTATTGCTTTGTTATCAGTCAACGCAATATTAAATTTTTCTTGGTGCTATGTTTTTTTTAGAGCTCAAATGTTCTGCCTTTCTTTTTACATTGTTCTTGCTTTGATTTTATCATTGGTTTTTATAATGTTGTTGTCTTATAAGCGCTCAAAAACGGTTGTTTTATTGCTTTTGCCATATTTATTGTGGATTTCTGTTGCAAGTTTTTGGAATTATTCTTTTTGGAAAATTAATTTAAAACCAAGTTTTTGGAGTTTTGGTTGGCTTAGAAAATAAAAAAATTGTAGAAAAAGAGCCGCGAAATTAGCGGCTCTTTTTTTATTCGTTTATTACGACATCTATTTTTTGTTTTTCTGGTGGACTACTCTTTTTTCGGAATTGATATGATGCCAAAATGGTAAATGTTATTGCTAAAAATATAATAGACTTAATTCGATAATATACTTTTGTATTCATGTACTTCCTTTTTTAATAGAGATGTATCAATAAAATTACTTATTTGTAAAAGCTGGTTTGCGAGGTTCATTTCAACGCGGGTAGTTTTATTTTTAGATTGTTCATTGGTTTTTAATTCTTGTTTGTTACATTTAATTTGTGTTTTTAGATGTGTAATTATTGAATAGCCAAGGCCTACAAATGATGTTGTGCAGAAAAAAGATAATATAAATAATAAGTAGTTTTGGGCCCACATCATTTTTTTCTCCCTGTAATAAATTTTTTGATTTAAAAAAGTCTATCATTTTTCTTTGGCCGAGATCTATAGTTTGTAAAAATAAGTTTATTTTAAAGTGAATGTTGAGCGTTTGTTTAATGTATATATAAAAACTATTGACTTAAATACGGAGAAAATGAAACTTTTAAAAAGTTTAGATTGGGTTGTTTTTTAATAGGAGATAAATATGAATTTAAAAATAATAATTTCTGTTTTTTTGTTTTCATCATGTATGTGTTATTGCGATGACGTTGTGGATGTTAAGACAAAAGATGGTGAAATAATTATAAATATAAGTTTAAATTCTGGCTTATCGTTACTTGATGAACTATCGGATTTTAAATTAACAATAGCTAACTCAATTCAGAATGATTTACAAAAAATAAAAAACATTTTAAAGGGGTTGTTGGTTGAGCATTTTATGTTAGCAGATGCCCCTTTTTATTTTTTTGGGGTGGGAGATGTTCATGCAGCAAGTGATTTAAAAGCATATGATCGATCTAAGAGTGAAAAGGATAAAGAGATTGCATTTAAGAACGTTTTAAAGGCTAAGGCAGAAGTTATTTGTTTGGGTAAAAAAGGTGATAATGCAAAAAAATGTTGGGATGATATTTTAGATCCAACCAAATGTCTTGGTCGTCAAAACAAAATAGAAAACGTTGGCGCAATAATTGATTATATGAAGCAATATAATGGTTGTAGAGCTATTATTATGACGGGCGACTTAGTTCATACAGATAAGATGGGTAAAAATGATAGCTTGCTGGCGTTTGAGAAGTATTGGTTTAATCCTCTTGAAAAAGCGTGCTTTAGTAAAGATTGTAGTATATATCTTTGTGTTGGAAATCATGATGTGTATTTGGGTTCACCACGGTTTGGCGGTACAACTGCTGCAGTAGATTTTCTTTTAAAAAAGCATGGCAATTTGTTTTATTCTTTTGATATAGACGGTGTTCATTTTGTTTGTTGCGGTTTAGCTCCATATAATACATGGGTTGATGAAAAACGTAATATAAATTCGCTTGATTTTTTAAAGACTGATTTGGCTTTAGTAGCTGCTCAAGATTTATTAAAACAACCAGTGGCGCAATTGAAAAATAAAAATTTAAAACAGTATAAAACTCCTATTGTTATTTTTTTCCATTATCCACCTGTTGGTAAAATGAGTAACTGGTGGTTTAATAAAGAAAAAGATGCATTTTATAGGGTTATAGAAAATTTTAATGTGATAGGTTTGGTTGTTGGGCATGATCATGAAACTTTTTATGATACATGGCATAACATTCCAGTTATTTGTTGTGCGGGTGGAGAGTTTGCTGTGTGTAAATATCATCCTGCTTTGAATAATGGAGCTGGTGGTTTAGATGTTGAATTTAGGAACAGCAAGGGTGCTATATATAAATCAGATGCTAAAGAGGTTCGAATGAATTATAAAGAACTTGATCCTAATTCAAGTGAAATTTTATTAGAAGAAAATGAGGATGGTAAACTTCTGGCGCCTGAAGGTGCGGATAAAGATTATTTTAATTTGCTCAGAAGCAAGGGCATTTTAATAGGTTGAAAATAAAATAAAAAAGCCGGATAAAATATCCGGCTTTTTTATTGTTTTAAATTTACATGTGATATTTTAATTTAAATATTTATGTAGTAATTCTTGAAGTATTTTAGGATCACATTTTCCAGCAGTGGCTTCCATTGTTTTTCCAACAAAGAATCCAAATAATTTTGTTTTGCCTGATTTATATTCTTCAAGTTGTTTTGGATTTGAGGCGATGATTTGTTTTATGATTTTTTCTATTTCATTAACAGAAGTAATAGATTCAAGTCCTTTGTTTTTAACTATATCTGAAGGGACTTCTCCTGTTTTAATAAATTCATCAAATACTTCTTTTGCAACTCTAGAATTTATTTTTCCATCATCAAGAAGCTTTGTGAAATTTGCCATTAATTCTGGTGTGATTTTAGATTCTGCGAGTAGAATTTTTTCTTCTTTTAAAAAACCAATTAGATCTCGCAATATCCAATTTATTAATTGTTTGCTTGGATTAATTTTAAAACATGTTTCAAAAAAAGTAGAAATTTCTCGTTCATTTAAAAGTATATTTGCCTCATAATCAGAAAGACCAAAGTCTTTTTTTAGTTTTTCTTTTTTTTCTTGCGGAAGCTCTGGCATTGATTTTTGAATTTCTTTTATCCATGTTTCTTGAATTTCTAATATAGGCATATCTGGGTCGTTTAGATATCTGTAATCGGCTGCTTCGCCCTTAACGCGCATTACAAATGTTTTCTTTTCTTTTGAATCCCAAAGTCGTGTTTCTTGCAGAATTTTTTCACCAGATTCAATTGCTATAATTTGTCTTTCAATTTCATATTCTATTGCATCAGATATAAATTTGAATGAGTTAATATTTTTAAGTTCACACTTAGTACCTAATTTGAGGCTATCTTTTTTTCGAACGGATATATTTGTGTCACCTCTAAATGCACCTTCTTCCATATTGCCTGTGCATATCCCAAGGTGTTGAACAATGAGTCTTAGATTTTTTAAATATTCTCTTGCTTCATGCGCGCTTTCTATGTCTGGTTCTGTAACTATTTCTAGTAAAGGTGTTCCGGCTCTATTTAAATCTACAAAACTTTCTAGGCTTGCATCTGAATGTGTGTTTTTGCCCGCATCTTCTTCTATATGAATTCTATTTATTCGAACTTTTTTAGTTGTTCCATCTTCTTTTGTAATTTCAATGTAGCCGTTGTTGCATATGGGTTTTTTGCCTTGGGTAATTTGATAACCTTTTGGAAGATCTGGATAAAAATAATGCTTTCTATCAAATTCAGAAATTTTATTAATTGTGCAGTTTGTCGCTAGTCCTGCCATAATTGCCATATTAACAACTTCTTTATTTAAAACAGGAAGAACTCCTGGATACCCCGCACAAACCTGGCAGATAGTAGAATTAGGCTGAGGATTTATTGTGTTGGGGCATGAACAAAAAATTTTACTTTTGGTTGTTAATTGGACGTGAATTTCAATACCAATATCAGTTTTGTAATTTGGATATTTTTCTAAAATACTATTGCTGGACATTCCGATTCCTTTTGTTTTTCATAGGCTTTAAAGATTTAGCATACAGGTAAAATAAAATAGTACTGTATGGTATTAATATATTGTAATATTATTGGCTTAATTGAATAATAAAATGACTGTCGGATAAATTGTCTTGCTCAGCTAGAGTGATTTTATTATTAAATTTCTTTTCCAAATCAAGAATAGAATTGTATTCCTTGTTTGTTATATATTCAAAGGTTCGTTTTCCAAGAGAAATAGTTACTTCTTTATTTTTATATGTCCCCATTTGGGATTTTGCTTGTTCTAAGACTGTATAACTGATGTTTTGAATTGATTTTACAACGCCAAGGCCTTTGCATTTGTTACATGTTTCCATGAGTTGTTGTATTAGGGTCTTGCCAGAACGTTTTCTTGTCATTTGTACAAGTCCAAACTCGGAAATCTTTAGAACAACAGATTGGAACTTATCTCTTTCTTTAAGTGTTTTTTCAAGATGATTAAAAACTTTTTGTTTGTTCGAAGATGATCCCATATCAATAAAATCTATAACAATTAATCCGCCAATATTTCTTAATCTAAGTTGTCTAACGGTTTCTTCTGCCGCTTCTAGATTTGTTTTTAAAATAGTGTCTTCTTGATTTTTTTTGCCAATAAACTTGCCTGTATTTACATCTACAACAGTCATTGCTTCTGTTGATTCTATTATTAATGATCCGCCAGATTTTAAAGCCACTTTTTTATTTAGTGCTTGTTCGATTTGCTCATTAACACCAAAGTGATCGAATAATTGTGGTGGCTCTTCATAAAATTTGACCTTAAAGGCCTGCTCAGGGGCTATGTTTTTAACAAATTTGTATATTTTTGATAAATCGTCTTTATTGTTAACAATTATGCTTTCAACATCTTCATCCAGATTGTCTCGAACAACTTGGAATGAAATATCAATATCTTCATAAAGCATTTCGGCAGGCTTTGCGTTTTTGTACCTCTTTTCTATTGATCGCCATGTGCTTACTAAGAAGGCTATGTCTTTTGAAATATCTTTTTCAAGACGCCCTTCTGATGTTGTTCTAATAATTGCGCCCATGCCTTTTGGAAGTGCTGATTTTACAAGTTCTTTGAGTCTTGTGCGCTCATCTCTGTTGGCTATTTTTTTTGAAACGCCAATTTTTGGAATATTGGGCATTAAAACAATGAATCTACCTGGAAGAATAAAGCATGTTGTGAGTTTTGCGCCCTTTTCAAATATTGGTTCTTTACTTACTTGTACAAGAACTTCTTCACCTTCTTTGTATATTTTGCTTATATCCATTGGGTGGTGAATTACTTTTTTTTCTTCAACCTCATCTAAGGCATCTAGGCCTTCCATTTTTGTAAATCCTGAAATACGATCCACTTCAGAGATATGTAAAAAACCAGAACGTTCTTGTCCGATATCAACAAAAGCTGTTTGAATACCAGGAAGAACCTTTGAAATTG
Organism: candidate division TM6 bacterium GW2011_GWF2_32_72; assembly: GCA_000989525.1. GTDB lineage: Bacteria > Babelota > Babeliae > Babelales > GWF2-32-72 > GWF2-32-72. The sequence continues at coordinate 41,581 of LBON01000001.1, read as the reverse complement.
TTCCCTTAAAGAAAGATCTTTCCAGGTTAATAGAATTGTGGGATTTAAAATATATATTTTGTAGGAGGTCGTCCCGCAAGATGGCTATTTTTGTTTGCCATGTATTTTGACTTATTAAAATTTTTTTCATATCGTTCCCGTAAAAATTTTTTGAAGGGTTAAAACCCTTTACTCTCCCTTAAAAAATTTATCTTTCTTAACTTAATATATAAAATAATGCGCAATCTGAGTAGAAAAACCTTTAAAAATGTGGTAACTTCCGTTTCTGTAAGTAATAATAGAAATTTTTTATTACAAAAAACCTTAAGGAGTTTTATGAAGAAATTGGTTGTATTATCATTAGCAATGTTGCTATGTCTCCCTGGTTGCTGGGGTAAGAAAAAACAGTCTTCGCCTAAAGCTGGCAAATCAGCAAAAGTTGAAAAAAAAGACAAGATGAAGCAAAAGAAAGTTCTTACAAATAATGAAAAAGTAAAAAGCTTTTTTGACGAAGATATAGATGCTTTTGTTTTGGAAGAAGATGCTGATTCAAAAGCACTTAATTCAGGTGGCGCAGCCTTTGATGTAGCTTCATTGGAAAAATCAAATGATAAGCTTTCTGTAGAAGATAATTTAGTTGATGTTGAAAGATCAGATTCTTTTAAGACAGTTTATTTTGACTTTGATCAATATGGGGTAAAAGAAGATCAAGCCGATGTTGTTAATAAAAATATAGAAGCGGCTAAAGAAATTGTAAAAAAAGGTGGCTCATTGGTAATTGAAGCACACGCTTGCAATTCTGCTGGATCTTCTGTTTATAACTATGCATTATCTGAAAAACGAGCAAGTGCAATAGCTAATGAACTTATAGAAGCTGGAATACCAAAGTCTAATATTAAAGTTGTTGGACGTGGTAAGGATATGCCAGTAATTATTGATGGCAAACCGCTTGTTTCTAAGGATCGCAAAGCTCAATGGAGAAATCGTCGCGGCGAATTCTTTACATTGTCTGTGTAATTTAAAAAATAAGTATAAATTTAATTAAAAAACGAGCCGGAAATTCTTTCGGCTCGTTTTTTGTTGTTTAATAAGTTAATAGTTTTAAGTTTTATCTATTTAAATTAATAAATGGTGTTGCTCCACCAGAGACTTGTGGTAATTTGCCATCCCACTTGTTGATTGCTTTCAATTGAGCTTCTATGTTTTGAAGTTCAATTAATTCTTTTGTTGCGGATTCTTTTTTTATTTTCATGGCATAAGCTTCAGCTTCAGCTCTGGCTCTTGTTTGAATGGCTTCTTCTTTTACCTTTTCAGTTAAGTTTTTAGCCATCTTTGCGCTTTGTTCTGCAATTTGTTTATCTTCAACTGCTTTTATAAAATCAGGAGAAAAATCTGAGTGAACAAAGTTAAAATCAATTAAGCGTATATTGTGGACTCCAAGTCTGTCTCTTAATTCAAGACTTACTTTTTCTTTTGCTTCATGTCTGAATTGAATTAAATCTTCTGCTGTATATTTAGCCACAACAGCTTTAATGCTTTCTTGCGCAAATGGATCAATTATCACCTTTTCAAAGTCTGTACCAACAGCTTCGTAAAGTTTTAATGCATTTTCAATTTGATAATTTATTGCTACACCGATAGAAACAGATTGTAGGTCTTTAGAGAGTGCAGTTGTTTCAATTACGGATTTACATATTCGATTATTTATGAAAATTACTTTATCAAGAAAAGGGACCTTTAAGTATCCACCGGCTGCATTTTGCATATTTACAATTTTACCAAGGCGCAATTGTAAAGCAGAGTATCCTGGTTGTACAATATAAAAAGATTGAAAGAGAAGAGCGCCTGCTGCTATTAAAAATATAAAAAAAGTTAGCAATATTGATGTTATGCGTTCATAATTCATGATATTCCTTTGTTTGTATGAAGGGGTTATTATTTTCCAACGCAAAATTGCTTGAAAATTTTATTCATTGATTCTTCAGATACGGTTTTACCTGTTATTTCGGCAAGGCTTTCTAAAGATTTTTTTAGTTGATATGAAACAAGCTCATATTCAACACTTTTGGTTTTTAACATTGATTGAATTTCGGTTATATTTTTTTCCAAATCTTCAATCAATTCGATTTGTCTTTCATTGAGTAAAAATGGTGAATCTGCTGTAGTAAGCAAGTTGACTATTTTATTATCAATGTGTTTTTTTAAATGTTCTATGCTGTTTGAATCCTTTATTGATGTTTTGATATCAACATGAAGTTCCGCATTGTCTTTTAGGTCTATTTTATGAAAAACAGTTGTTATTTTTGATGGGTATTTTGTTAAAAGCTCATTAAATAAAGATTTTTCTTGGTCAGAAGGTTCTTTTGAGGCATCAGTTATTAATAATATAATATCAGCTAGAGCGGCTTGCTGAATAGATTTTTCTATTCCTTTTTGTTCTACAATATCTGTTGTTTCTCGTATTCCAGCTGTATCCACTAGCGTTAAAAAAGATCCGTTTTTATAGAGACTTGATTCAACGGTATCTCGAGTTGTGCCGGCAATATCTGTGACTATTGCTTTATCTTGACCAATAAGCGCATTGAATAAAGATGATTTGCCTGCGTTTACACCGCCAACCAGAGCAATTTTTACACCTTGTTTAATTAGCTGTCTTTTTTCAAAATTCTGTTTAATGCGTGCGATTTTGTTTTGAATTGTATTTAAAATTTCTTTTATCTGTGGTGCAAATGCAATGTCTTCTTCTTCTAGAAATTCAAAGCTTGCATCAGAATGTGCCAGCGCCAAAATAATATCTTCTTCTATTTCACAAATAAACTTAGAAAGGCTTCCTTCTGTTTGAGAGAGCGATTTTTTTAAAGCTTGTTGTGTTTGAGCATGAATTAATTCGTTTATGCTTTCGGCTTGAATAAGATCGAGTTTATCATTTAAAAAAGCTTGTTTTGCAAATTCACCTGGTTGGGCTATTCTTGCGCCATTTTGAATTGCTAAATTTATTATTTCTTCAATTATAAATGGATTATTATGGCAGGTTATTTCTACCGTGTCTTCACCGGTGAAGGTTTTAGGAGCCTTCATTAGTAAAAACATCACTTGATCTATTTTTTTTCCATTAGAGCCTGTTATCCATCCAAAGTGAATAGTGTGACTTTCAAGTTCAGAAAGTTTTTTTCCTGACGCGAGTTTGGAAATAGAATCTGTTATGGTGACGGCCTTGTTGCCAGAGATTCTTATTAATGCTATGGCGCCAGAACCTTTAGGTGTGCATTGAGCTATTATTGTGTTGTTGATCATGTTATTTCGTTTTTATATTAATTTTGAGTTTGACTTCCATTAGAAGTGATCACAGCCTTATAGCCTCTTAATTCTCTTTTGAATTTGTGTCTTAGGCTTAGCATTAAAAGATATGCAAAACTGCTGAACAATTGTTTTTCTTTATCTTTGCTTTCAAGTACAGGTTCCAAAAATGTAAACTTGATATGAAACTTATCAACCTTAGTTTTAAATTTGAATGCTTCAAGATTAGCAGCTTCTAAAGAAGTTTGTAGCCATGTTTGAGCTGTTGTCACCATTTCATCAGACCATACCTGTTTTTTTATTGGTTCAGGTGTGGTTTGAGGTTGTTCGTCTTCAATCTGTTTTTGAGGAGCTATTGGTTGAACAAGAGTTTGCTTTATAGGTTCAGGTTGTTTTGGTTGCTCTGTGCTTTTCAATGGCTCATGTTTTTTTTGAGGTTCTGTGTGACGTGTATTCTCAGCTTGTTTTTGAGGTCTTGCTTGTCTTACAGGATCAGGCTGAACATTGTTTTTTTTAATAATAGGTTTGACAGCTTCTTGAATTTCTTTGTTTTCCATTGGTTGGTTGTATTGTTTTTTTTGGTAAGGCTTGCCTTGGCCGTATTGCCTAGACCCTCTTGGCTCCAGCTCTTCGTCTTCCACTTCGTTGAAAAGGATGGCTATTTTTGCAGGTTTGCTTGAAAAACCTAAAAAGCCTCTTTCCTCTTTTTCAAAAACTCTAACTGTAAATTCTTCGGGCTTTCCTGCTTTTTCCCAGCCTTTTTCTATGGCCTTAAAAAGTGTTGACCCTTCTTCAATTATTGATTTCATAATGCCTCCCTGGGCGAAGTTTAGTAAAATTTTTATATTTTGGATTTAATTTTATACAAAAAGTATAACAAAAATAATGTTTTTTTAAAATTAGACAAAAAAATGGAGCGAGAAACGGGACTTGAACCCGCGACCTTTGCCTTGGCAAGGCAACGCTCTACCAACTGAGCTATTCTCGCATACCTATAAATTTCAAAAAGGAAACATTGAAAAAGTATCATATGGCGATAAATTGTCAACACAAACTTGCATTTGTGTTGGCGGAGGCGGCTATTGTGGGAGTAATCGTTCGTTAAATAGGATCTTTTTTGTGGTACATATATTTTACGTATTTTGGAATTTAGAGTGTGTTAAAAGTATTAAAATGCTTGTCGAAAAATAAACAAATTCGCTATATTTAACGTTCAAAAGTTTAAAATTTGGTGATTTAAGGAGTATCGGGATGATTAATTATGTTAATGGAGTCGTAGTAGCTGTTGCTGATACATCTGTAATAATAGAAGTTGGCGGGTTTGGTTTGTCTTTTCAGGTCCCCAATTCAGGTTTGTTTGAAGTTGGTAAGCAGCAAAAATTATTTACTTATATGCACTGGAGTTCTGATAATGGTCCATCTATTTTTGGATTTCAGGCTGAATTTGAACGGGCTGTGTTTTTGTTAATAATAGATTGTCAGGGAATTGGTCCTAAAATGGGGATTAATATTTTGAGTCAGATAAGTGCTCAAGAGTTTGTATTAGCTGTTCAAGCGGAGGATGAAAAGCGACTTAGCTCATTAAATGGCATTGGTACAAAAAAGGCTGAGCAAATAGTTGTCAGCCTTCGTAGAAAAGTTTCTAAAATTAGTTCTGGTGATATCCCTCAAGCAGTTGCAGAAAATATGGGAATCTGGAACAGCGTCTCCGACACCCTGGACTCTTTAAGTTACTCTAAAACAGAGGTTGCTTCCGCCATGAGATTTATTCGTGAAAAGTATGCTGGCTCGGGTTGTTCTTTTGATCAACTATTGCGCTATTCGCTTTCATTTTTAAGCAAATAGGTTTGTGCTCTTCAAATCCAAGTTCAACAATTTTATCTATGAATTCCATTGGTGTTATTCCTATTTCAGCTGCTTGGTGAAATAGGCATGTTGCGGGTGTCATACCAGGTAGAGTATTTGCTTCAATAAAAATAAGGCGTTCTTTTTTTGTAACACTTTCTTTTGCAGATTGATAAAAACAATCAATTCTGGAATAACCCTTGCAACCAAGATCCGTATATATTTTTTCAATTTCTTGTTGAACAAATTTAATTGCTTCTTTTGGTAGTAATGCTGGAGTTTGGTTTTCACCTGCGCCTGGAAGAAATTTTTCTTCAATTGATAGAATGCCTTTGGTTGCTACAGCTTGGCTTGGAGGTAATGCTGTGGCCTTTGTGTTTCCTATGCAGCCAACTGTTAATTCCATACCTGTGATCATTTCCTCTATTAAAGCATGTTTACGTAATGTGAAAAAGTTTTTTACTTCGTTAATTATTTCACTTTGATTGTTTATTTTTTGTACGCCAACACTGCAACCATCATCATGAGGCTTTAAAATTACAGGAAAACTGAATAGGTTAGAAATTTGTTTTTCTATTTCTTTGCTATTTTTTTCAAAATCTTCTTTGGAAATTAATATTGAGTTTGGAACACTATGTCCGAGTGATCTTAAAAATTCGTTTGTTTTGAATTTGTCCATACACATGCTGCTTGTAAGAACAGAAGATCCATTATATGGAAGATCTAACATTTCAAGTGTCCCTTGTATACAGCCGTTTTCTCCTTCACCACCATGAAGCCCTAGAAATACAAATTCAACAATTTTAGGAAGATCATTCCATAAAACTTTTTGTTCTGGCGTTAAGCTGAGTTCAATTTCTTTAGTCGAATTTTTTACGAGTTGTTTATTGTTGATTTTAAACAATTCGAGGTTTTGGTTTAAAAAAAGAGGAATAACTTCATATTTGTGTGGAGAGAGTTTGTAAACAACATTTCGACCTGAGTCTAAGGATACTTCTTTTTCGTTTGTTCTGCCGCCCAGTATTACCGCAATTTTGAGCCTTTTTTTATTTGTGGATTTGTTTTTTGTTGGGACAATTTCCATTTGATCTATTTCCGTTTCAATTAAATGGTTGATCAAATCTGTGTGACTTAAATTTTGTTCAGCAGCTTGATTGAATAAGAAGCTTGAAGGAGACATTCCGGTAAGGGTATTTGGATCTATAATTATCACCCTGCCTTCTTTATCTAAAATTCCATCAATTCTAGCTGTGTTACTCATTTCTAGGGCTTTTACAACTTTTAAGCAGGTGTTTTCTATGAGTTTTAGATTTTCTGAGGTTGTTCTTGCGGGTGTAAATTTAGTTGCTCTTCCCGGCATATATTTTTGTTCATAATCAAAAAAATCACTATTTGCTTCTTTGACAACTTCTGTAACAGACATAGGAATTATTTTTTTTGTTTTTTTATCTGTTATCAAAATACATGTGAATTCCATACCACCTATTTTTTCTTCCACAATTACATCTTGTTTTTTTTCTGGGTAGGCATTCATGGCAAATTCTAAATGTTTTTTTAAATTTTTAAATTCTTTTAAGACTGAAATACCAATACTGGAGCCTTCTTTGTGGGGTTTTATAATTAATGGAAGGTTTAATTTTTGTTTGATGATTTTTTCTTCCAATGTTTTTTGATTTAAAGATTCAATTTCTTGTGGGGTAAAACTTATTCCCTTAGGTGTTTCAACTCCATGAATTTGTAAAATTTCTTTTTGCTTTATTTTGTCCATTGTTATGGCGCTAGAATAAACTTTTGAGCCAAGATAAGGGATTTGTAAAACTTCTAAAAAACCCTGTAGTGTTCCATCTTCTGCGAATCTTCCATGTGTTGCTATGTACATAAAATCTATTAAATTTTTTAGATCATCCCATTTAATTTGGGTTGCTTCAGCTGCCAAACGATATTCAAAATCTTTTATTTTTCCTCTGTATAAAAATTTCCATGGCAGTATGTACAGTTCATTTTTTTGTGTTTGGAAAAGAGGAATTACATTGAATTTATATGTGTCTAAATGGTCTGAAATAGTTCTACCAGAATTGAATGAAACCTCTTTTTCTTCAGACCTTCCACCCATTAAAACGCCTATGTTTTTTTTACTCATTTTTTACCCCAGAACAATTTGAGTTTGATTAGACTTTAGCTTAAAGGTTCCTTTTTTTTTGTGAAGTTCTTTTTTGAAATAAGACAAGTACTTGCTTTTTCCTAAAAAATGAAGCAAGCTTCACTTTCTGTTTTTTTATATTTAGTTAATTAGATAAAGGTTTTTATGTTAAAAAAATTGTTCTTTTCGGTTTTGTTTGGTTTGAATTTTATGTCTTACTGTGGAATTAATATTTGTGTTAGTCATTCCGAATTTAGTGAATTAGAAAAGAAGTATTCTAAATGTTTAAATTCTGATTTTGTTAAGATTAGGCGAGGAGAAACACTAACTGGAGAAATACATTATGTTATCTCTCTACCATCTTTAGATAAGGATGAAGAGCTTTTGTTTGGCGATTTTGCTGAACTTCAAAACAGTGATTATCAAAATCTTTTGATGGAATATTATTTTCAAGTAATTTTTAGGATTTTAGAAAAGAAATTGAATCCATGTATAGTAAAATTTTGTGATTTTTTGACTATACGTTGGAATTTTTTAGATGTTGCAGATTGTGATTCTTTTATGGAAAGTTTTTATGCTGTGGCCGTAGATTTTAGAGAAATTTTTAATATTTTAGAGGCGCTTGGTAGATTTGATTTAAAAAATGATTTGTTGAATCTAAAGGGTGAATTTCATTATGCCGGAAATTTATGTTTGCATTTAAAAAAGGATCTTGAAGAATTGCAGCAAATTAAGTTGCGAATTAATGATAAAAGGTATGACTTTTTGATTGCAAAATTGAAAGAAGATATGAAAAAGAAACTTGTTGACTTAAATAAGAGTACCAATTGTATAATAGCGCTAATTAATAATTAAGATTTTAAAAAAAGGAATAAATAAAGTGAAGCAATATTCTTTGGCCTGGTTAGATCTTGAAATGACAGGTCTTGATTCTCAAAAAAATCATATCTTAGAAATAGCTGTTATTGTTACAGATAATGATTTAAATATTATGGTAGAAGGTCCGGCAATTGCTATAAATCAACTTCCAGAAGTTTTAGAAAATATGGATCCTTGGTCTGCAGCTTTTCATCAAGAATCAGGTTTGCTTGATGCTGTTCGTGATTCTTCTGTGATGTTGCATGAAGCTGAAGAGCGAGTTTTAAATTTTTTAAAAGAACATTGCGATCCAGATCGCACTTTGCTTTGTGGAAATTCTGTTTGGCAAGATAAAGCCTTTTTAAAAAAATGGATGCCAAATTTAGCCAATTTTCTTTATTACAGAATAATTGATGTAACAACTGTAAAAGAGCTTGTTCGCAGATGGTATTCAGAAAACCCTGCAGCATTTTATGAAAAACAAGAAGTTCATAGATCATTGGATGATATTCGTGAATCTATTAATGAGTTAAAACATTATCGAAAACATTTTTTTGTGAAATAAACTTTTAGAGTTTATATGCAAATTATAAGCGCTGATTTTAATATTTAAAAGGACTTGATCCTTCGGTACAAATTCTTACTACGTTTGGATTAACTCAGGATGAGATCCTTCGACTAGCTCAGGATGACATCCGTCTTTATTTTTATTTTTTACTCAATATTTAAAAGTTGAAAATCTAAATTAACAACAGTTTCATATTTTAATCCTACAGAGGCTGTAACAACTCAATAAAATATAAATTAATAAGGATGGATGTCATCCTGAGCTAGTCGAAGGATCGAGTCCTTTTTTTACTGTTTGATTTGGAAATCTTTTTGGTGTTATCCTAACCGTTTTTATTAAAAAATCTCAATATTAAGCTTACTTTTAAGCTACCCCTTCTTATACTAAGTCAATTTAATTTGATAAAAAGTTCAACTCTATAACCTTTCTGCCGCCCTCTTTATTTTGAATTACGATTTAGAGTTATGCTGATTTGTTTTTTATTGTTTAAGTCAATTCAAAACATAGTAAATAATCTTATTTGCAAAGCCCCCTTGCGCAATGAGGGCCTTACTTTTATTTATTTGATTAAAAATTATAGGTTTTTTTAATCAATTCTTCTGGCATGCCAGCTTCTCGAGCGGCTTCTGCTATTTCTTTGTACATTTCTAAAAGCTCGGGTGCATGCTTTAACAATAGGTCTTTGCTTGCTTTTTCAAAACCCTCTGAGGTTTTATCATCAGCATGTTGCTCAGCTATGGCATCCAACTCACTTAGGTACTCCGGTTTTTGAAGAGTCTGAAAGGCCTTCATATATTTAGGGGTAATTTTTGTGCTTAATTCAAGAAGTATTGGATACATGTCACCGCCTGGTTGCCATCTTAAATACTCACTGTTTCCAGCGAACTCTTTTTCTCTTTCTTTCATTATTTGCATGGATTTTTCAAGTCCGGTCATATTTATTTTTTGACCTTCTTTTGGTTCTTGCGGAGTAATAATTAGAGAGTTGCCTTCAATTTTTAGTTTAACGACCGATCCTTCTGTCATTTCTAGCAATTCCATTATTGCCTTGTCGATCAATAGCGCGTTGCTATTGCCATATTTGGTTAGTTTTTTTAGCATTTTTATGCCCCTTGTGTTTTGGTGTTTTTAAACATTAACTATTGCCAAGTATGTACAATGTTGTAACAGTGTCAATACAAGAGTTACATAAATGTTAAAAAAAAGGGGCTGATCTGCAGAAATATCTATTTGATGGGTAAAAAACGATTTTTACATAGGTTTGAATTGGGTAATTTTGGGCTTAAATTGACTTCGGGCTTTGAACAATAAAGTGTTTAATGAGTTTAAAATTAAAAATGTTGTTTGTTTTAGAAACTCAGTCAAAGAGTAGTTTTTCTAAATTTATTTCGCTGTATTTGTTGATTGGTAAACGAGCTTCTTCCACATCCTTGGGATTTTTGCCTGTGTTGATACCTATGCTGAACATGCCCGCTCGGTTAATTGCTTTAATCCCACTGGGTGAATCATCTATGGCAAGGCATTTGTTAGGTTCTATGTTTAATTGTTTGGCTGCATAAAGGTATATATCTGGGTTTGGTTTCCACTTATTGTTAACATTTTCCCGACTATAAATATGTTTTCCAAATAATTTTTTGAGATTTAGGTCTTTACTAACTATATCTATGAATTTTGTATCACTATCTGATGCTATGGCGACTTTTAAGTGGTATTTTTTTGTTTTATTAAAGAATTTTTTAAATCCTATAATAAATTTTAAAGAACTATCATAATTGTTTTTTGCGATTTCTGTTCTTTCTTGAACGACTTGGTTTGGTGTTATATTTTTTAGATTAAATTTTTTTATTAAATCCGATGCTATTTCGGGAACTGTTTTGCCGTTATTATTTTTAGATAAGGCTTCTTCTTCTTTTTTGGTTATTGTTATCCCCCTTCTTTTTAAAAATATTGTTAATGTTTTTTGCCAGATGGGCTTGGTGTTAGCTATTGTTCCATCCATATCAAAAATGATAGCTTCATATTTTGGAGTTTTGGGATGAGTTTTTGTATCAATCAGTTGGGCTGAAAAAATGATTATTAATGAAAGAACAATATTTTTAAAATTTGTCATCTTAGCTCCTTATTTAATTGGATATTTATATAAGTAAGCTTAAGTAAATATTTTAAAATTTTGCAACAGTTCTGTTAATAATATATCGATTGTTTATTTGTTTTGCTCATAAATTAAGTCTTCTAAGTTAATTTCTTCATACTTATTAACAGGAAGGCGAGCATTGACGACATCGGATTGGATGCCACTGCTATTAAATCCGATGCTAAACATGCCAGCATCATTACATGCCTTTATTCCACAGGGTGCATCATCGATTGCTATGCATCTTGAAGGATCAACATTAATTTGGCTGGCGGCATAAAGAAAGATTGCTGGACAGGGTTTCCATTGATTTGCAACATTGTGTCGTCCATAGATGTATTCACCAAAAAATGTACGTATATTAATAGATTTATTAACTATATTGATAAATTTTTCATCAGCATCGGTTGCGATTGCTACTTTTAAATTAAGTTTTTTTACCTTTTCAAAAAATTCTTTAAATCCATCAATATATGAAAGACCTGTTTTATAAAGTTCTTCAGCAATATCGCCACGCTCTATTACAATTTGTTCAGCTGTAATATTTTTGAGATCATAATCTTTTATTAATGCTTTAGCTTTTTCTATAGCGCTTAGATCTCTTGATTTTGCATAGGTAAATTTTTCTTGTTCCTCTGTTATCTTAATGCCCTGTTTTAATAATAGAATAGAGATCGTTTTCCGCCAAATAGTTTCGGTATCGACTATTGTTCCATCCATATCAAAGATTATAGCATCATATTTTTTGGTTTTATTGGTTAAATCTGAACCAAATACGTGTGTTGAAAAAATTATTGCTAATGAAATACAAATATTTTTACAATATATCATGATTTGGCTCCTTTAATTTTTTATAATTTTAATCTTGGGCATGGTAGCATTTTTTTAGATTATGTAAAAGGATCAAAAGTTTTTATAAAACGTATAATTATTTTTTGAGGGAAATTTAATGAGTTGTTTTAAAGTTAAAAAAGTATGTTTTTTTATACTTTTTTCAAATCAATTTTTTGCAAATATAACAGATCCGATGCAATTTAAGGGCTTGGGAAATATTTTTAAGGAAAGTTTTTTTGAATATACACCAATTCAAGGCGGTGTTTATTCGTATAATGATTATTTTAAAAATATTTATAAATATGGAGACCCGGAGTCTAATTTAACCAAATTAGTTTATGAGATGTTTTATATATTGGGTAATGAGGAAGATTTAAAAGAAACGCATCATCCTTTAAAGCCAGCGACTTATTTTACACCAGAATTTATAGGTGAATTTTTAGCGGCTATTAAAAATTATCAAAATAAAGTTGAAGAAAAAATGTGGGCATCTGATAGTAAGTTAGGTGTTTTAAAAAAAGATCTAAAAAAAATATTTTTTAGACAGATAAAGCAGTCATCAACAATAGCATTACAACTAATAGAAGATAGAATCGATGCCTTAAAGGTAAAAAAAGGAGTTGATATTCAAAGTGAAATGAAGACTTTGGAAAATGCTAAAAAATCTATAGAAGACGGGAAGATAGAAAATACTTTTTTAGGTCGAGATACTGATAAAATTATTAAATTAATTTTAGATGTTTTTAAAGATCAGGAATCTGAATGTTTACCTAAATATTCTTTGCAATATATGTTTTTAACTTTTTTATGGCATAAAGTTCAGGATAAAAAATCTATTTTATTATACTTAAATTCATTTCATAAAACGCTAATTCCTAATGAGCTTAAACAAGAATTATTCTCAGATAATTGGTTGAATTTTTATGAAGATGGAGTTTTACAACAGCAGTGGATTGATGAAAAATATAATGAAGAACAAATAAGAGATTTTAGGAGAAAGCGAGATTTTAATTTTTTTGAAAAACAGTCGTTAAGCTCTATAGAAATGGATCTTGCACAGGGAGTTTATGAAAAACGTTTTAAATCTGATTATCCTTCAGAAATTTTATATCTTTATCAAGTTAAATATCGGGACCAAACATTTTCTGATTGTGGTGAAACGTCGTTAAGAAATTTTTTAAATTTGATTTTTTATTTACCTGAAACAAAATCTTTTAATTTGGAATTAGTTAAAAAAGTCGCGTCTAAAAATGAATATGGAAAAAGATTAATCGCTTTTTATGAAGAACATCCAGATATTTCTGATTTTGATAAAATACATAATGAATGGGCGGAAGTTGTTTCAGGTATTCCTGGCCAAGAGTATAAGCGATCAATAGGATGCGAAATACCTGCATATAATGCACAAAGAGCTTTTTATAATATGAATTCTGTTATTAAAAGTTTAACTGGATCTGATGGTATCATCCAGTTTCTTGCAAAGGTTGCTAGTTTTGGTGTGCCTATATCATATGAATTGGATAAATCAGAATTAAATTTAGATAATGCATTCGCAAATATAAAAATAAAATTAAAAATTAGAGAGACTGCTTTTACTTGGGTATTTAAACAATGGCATTTTAAGATTGATTTTCCAAAATCTAGTATAAATAGTGTTTTTAACTTAAATAGTGATGAATTAAAAAAATATCCTTGGCCGGAGCGTTCGTATTTAATCAATCAAGTTAATGATTTAGATAATTTGACCAAGTGTGAAGTCTTGCAAGCTATTTTTGTCGGAGATTTTTCGATATCTCATGCCATTGTTGTTTTATCTCGGTCTACAGGTTTTGAAGAGATTATTAAGTATTTATATAAAAAAGCCGGTGAAAAGGCTGACATAAAAAAAGATCTTATTGAGGATTTGGTTAATTATAATATAGCATTGGATTATTTAAAGGATGATTGTATAAATTATTTGGATAATTTACCGCTTGATCAAAAATGGTTATTTGCGAACTTTTTTTTAGAAATTAATCCAGGTAAATCTTATTTTGAAGATTGGTTTGCTAATTTTTTAGAAAGATTTGATTTGGAGCACAATTTAGAGGCAGCAGAAAATCAAGATTTTATAAAACAACAATTTCCTGCTTTTTTAAAAGCTCTTGTTTTAAGTAAATTAACCAACGGTTCTTTAGTTGATGTAGCTTTAAAAAAATTAAATAATTTAAAAAATAACCGTGAATTTAAAAATTTGTATTTAAATCCATTAAAAGAAATTTTAATTAACCAAGGTATTAATTCAGGGCCATTTTATGATTGGATTATGTCTAATTCAAAGGATTTGGAGTAAAGAATATTTGACTTTTAAGCTTGATGTTTTGTGCAAATTGAACAAGTAAAAAGATCTCTTGAATGTCTTTAGATTTAATATAAATTTTTCTTGAATACGAGTTGTTTAATTTATAAATAGGCGGCTTGGCAGGACCTAAAATAAAAATATCTAGTTTTTTTTCTTGACAGATAGAGCGTAACTTGGTTGCAACTTGTTGAGCATCATATTCTAATATTTTTTCATTGGTGCTTTTTAATTCAAGTTCTGCAAGTCTAATGAATGGTGGGTAAGAAACCATTTTTCTTTTTTCTAGTTCCAACTCATAAAAATTTAAATAATGTTGTTCATTTAAATGGTTGAAAATTGAATGTTCAGACATAACTTGTGCAATCACAGTACTTTCTTGACTTTGTCTTCCAGCTCTTCCTGCAACTTGAATTAATTGTTGAAGGCAGGTTTCTGCTGCATTGTAAATTGGAAAATGTAAATTTAGATCTGACCATAATATTCCAACTAAAGTAACTTTAGGGAAGTGAAAGCCTTTTGTAATTGATTGGGTTCCTACAAGTATATTTATTTCGCCGGATTTAAAATCTTCTAATGTTTTTTTCCAAAGAGCTTTTTTAGTTGTTGTGTCCATGTCGGCGCGCGCTATTTTTGCTTGGGGAAAAAGTTTTTCTAAAATTGTTACAACTTGTTGTGTGCCAATACCTTTTTTAATTAAGTCTTGCTCTTTTGCGGGGCATTTTGGACATTTGTTTTCAAATATTTTTTGATGTTCGCAATAATGACAATTAAGGTTATTGTCATTATGTAAAGTTAGACTTACAGAGCAGTTTGGACATTCAAAAATAAATCCACAGAGTTTGCATTGAACAAAAAAACTAAATCCTCTTCTGTTTAAAAAAATTATTACTTGTTCTTTTTTTTGTAATTTAATTTTAATTTCATTTTCAAGTTCTTGAGATATCCAAAAATTTCTACGTTGTTTTTTATCTTTTAGATTTATAATTTTTATATTTGGAAAACTTCCACCAAAACGTTTGTGAAGTTTAAACAATTTCCACCCTCTTTCGGCCGTATTATAGAGAGAGGTTATTGAAGGAGTCGCAGATCCTAAAATAATTGGAATTTTGTTTTCTTGTGCCTTGAGTAAAGCGACTTCTTTTGAATTTAATTTTGGATGTTTTTTTTCTTGAAAGCCTGCTTCGTGTTCTTCATCAACGATAATTAATCCTAAGTTGGCAATAGGCAAAAGTGTTGGGAGATGAACGCCGATTATTAAAATAGGTTTTTCTTTAAGTAAGTTTTGCCACAATATTTGTTTTTGTTTAATTGTTGTAGATGAGTGAAATCCAAATATTTCTACATTACTTGGAAGTTGCTCTCTTAAGATGTTTTCAAAGTTTGTAGCAAGAGTGACTTCTGGAAGTAAAAGAATTGCAGATTTATTTTGTTCAATAGCTGTTAAAATTAATCTTTTATAAATTTCAGTTTTACCAGAACCAGTTACGCCGTGAACTAAAGTTGGCAAATATTTTGGTTTTTTAATAAATGGAACAACAAAATCAACAACATCTTGCTGTTCTTGTGTGAGTTGTACAACGGAAGTTTTTTGTAAATTATTTTGACTTAATGCAGCATGTTGGATTACATCAATTTCTTTTGCCTCTTTTTGAATCATAAATTGACGAATGCGTTTTATAAAATGTAATTCTTCAATCTGGTAATAGACAGAAAGTTTTTTGATTAATGAATCATAATTTGCATCATGTGGAAAGTTTTCAATTTCTATTGCATTGCGGATCTTAAATGTTTTTTCATTGGGATGTGAGTCAAATTTGTTTGTTACAATTGCAGGAAGTACCATCTGTTTGAGTGGAACTTTTACGATTTTACCTTCAATATCATTTGTATCCCAGTCTTCTGGCACTTTGTAAATTAATTTTTCGGAAAATCCCTTGAGTAATTTGACTTCTATAAGCATTGAATTATTGGATCCATTTTTGTACAAAAATATTTTAAGATGCGTTTAGTTTAGCATAAAATTTAATTTGAATCTAAAGAGATCTTGGAAAACAAGAGTCTCAATAAAACCAGAGACTCTTGTTTATTTGTTAAAGGTTTATTCAAAAAAACTTGTAGTAATAAAGTACGGTAACCCCATAAATTGACGATTTCCGGCTCGAAGTGTGAATGTTTTTTTTGTTGCATTGCGTTGTTTGGTTTCTATCCAGCCAAGACCTTGTTCTGCGCTTTTAGCCATTTTTATAAAATATGGTTTTCCAGTTTGATCAACTGCGTCAAAGTATTTTTTCCATATGTGTTGGTAATTGTTTGAGGCAAGGCAGTTTCCATTTATATCATAGATTCTTGTATCTAAATCACCACGTAAAAATTTTGAATTTCCAGATACTAGTTTATTAAATACTTTTTCTTCGCCTTCCTGTTCTATTTCATCATAAATTGAGTTGGCTGTTAATATAGCGAATTCATATTGAGATATTGGATAAAAACTTGAGCCTATCAAGGCTTTTTCAGGTCCAATGTTTATAGGTTCTATATAAGCAGATGTGTTTCCATTGTTCCATTGATAGTCAATCCATCCTCCACCTCTTTGTGCTTTATCAATTAGAAGTTCAATAGGTTTAACACCATCTTGATTTTCTATACTTAATACATTTTGACCTATCCATGAAGGTTTTTCTCCATTGGCGAGACAATTGCCTTTCAGATCATATACAAATAAGAATATGTCACCATAAACATAGTTTCCCAGTCTATTTTGAAATTCTTTAACGGCGTGAGATACCCCATTGAATTTAAGGAAACTAAAGCCTCTTTTAACATATTCTTCGACTTTTTCTCTGTTTGTGTTTGGATAATATCCAACTCCAAGAATGTACTTTTTATTGGAGATCTGATCTGTTACTTTTGTTATATAACTTTTTTTAGGGGCACCATACCAAATATAATCGGACCAGGCATAATCTACAAGTTTAACTTTTTCTATGAAATCTCGAATAAAATATTTACCATCAGGATCTTGAAGGTCATATAGATTTTGACCTATAAGTCCGGGGTCATTTCCATGAGCAAGGCAATTGCCTTCTAAGTCGAACGCAAAAACGTATAAGTCTCCAGAGATAAATTCTCCTACTGGATAGCTAAATGCTGCAAAGGATTCTTCGGTCGTGTTTTTGTAAAAATAATTTACTGCATTATCAACCATATTAACGGCAGCAGACCATTTGGTGTATGGGTAAAAGCCAGAGCCAATGACGTATGGAGTATTTTCTTTTTCAATCTTTTTTACAAATGTAAATTTAGTTGTGCCCTGCCATGCATAAGAAACCCATCCACTGTCTTGTGAGGCTTGATTTAAAATAGCTTCTATATATTTTTTACCAAATTTATCTTGGGCATTAAATATATTGCTCCAAATATTTTGAGGGTTTATGTATTGTTGAATTATGTTTCCTTCAAAATCAAGTATAAAAACAGCTTCTTTTCCATAAATTAATTCAGGATTGCCGATCATTGATATTGCTTTTTCAAATGAATTGTTTTCTAGAATTGTATATGCATTATCAACTTGCTTTTCAATTCGTTGGCTTGAAGTTTCAAAAGGATTTTTTGGGGAAGCTTTGTTTGATGATGTTGCTTTCGCATTCAGGTTGACTATTATTAGTAATATTAAAAAAATTAGTTTATTCATTTATGCTCCAATTATTTATAGAAGACTGTGCCAATTATGAACGGAAAGTCTAGGTCTAGATCATATTTAATTTTTTTTGTTGATGGTTGGATTAATTTAACAAATGCTCTTTGTGGTGAATTATTTATGGAGTAGTCTGTCCAGCCATAACCCGAGGTAGCTTCTTCTATCATTTCTTTTACGTAGTTCTTTCCATTATCATCTTTTGCTTCTAAGAAATTTTGCCATATTTTTGAAAACTCATTGCGATATGCAAGGCAATTGCCTTTAAGATCATATGCAAAAATGAATAGATCACCTCTGATAAAAAGACCTTCATCTTTTGTGAAATCTCTTAAGGCTGCGATAGAGCCATTTTGATTAATAGCATCTACGGCAGAATTTATTAACAATTGTGATGTTTCATATTTTGATATAGGAAAAAAACCGGCTCCTATGGCATAATTTTTGTTGCTAAGCGTTATTTTTTCTATGTATGTAAAATAATTTGCATTTTTCCATCTATAGCTTAACCATCCACCATTTTCTTTTGCTTTTTTTATTATTTTTTCAACAAATTTTTCACCAGACTGATCTTTAATATCTAACATATCTTTGCCTACAAATGAGGGCTCCTCTCCATGGGCTATACATTTACCATTAAAATCAAAAACAAAAAGAGTAACGTATCCATGGGAATAGTCTGATTCTTCTTTACTAAAATTTTTGGAGGCTTCTATTGGTCCATGGGTTTTAAAAAATTGTATACCTTTTTTTACCAAATTTTTTACAACATCACTTTTTATATCGGGGGAATATTCACAACCCAAGATATAGTCTTGTTTTGTTTGTGCATCAGTTATTTTGACCAGGAATGCTTCTTTTGGATCTTCATTAATTGAATATGAAATCCAATCAAATTTGTTTACTTTTAACGATTGAATAAATTCTTGTATATAAAGTTTGTTATTTGAATCTTTTTCGTTAATTAAATTTTTTCCAATTAATCCAATGGATTTACCATTGCCCCAACATACTCCATTAAAATCTAATAAAAATAAAAATAAATCACCTTCTACAAATCTTCCAAGCGGGTAACTGATTAGATTTTGCGTTTTTGTTTTCCCATTGGCATTAAAATATTTAACACCTTGTGTAACCAAGGTAATAACAGCATCTTTTTTTGAATGAGGGTAATAACCGGCTAAAATAAAGTATGAATCACCATTTTTTTCAAATTTTTGGACATATGATTTTTTTGTGACATTAAACCATTCATATGTTATCCAACCACCACCAAGTTCGGCTGTGTTAATGGCATCTCTGATAAAATAATTTCCTTCAGCATCTTGTACGTTATAAAAATCTTTCCAGATTATTTCATTATTGTTTCCATGTGTGATTATTCGACCATTCATATCACCTACGGCAATATAAGTATCCCCTTTAATAAATTCTTGGGTTCTAAATTGTTCCATGCATTTGTCAAAAGAATGTGATTTGGTGAATTCTATCGCTTTTAAAACTAAGTCTTTGGCCTGTTTTTTTTTTAATTCTAAATCAATTTCAATTTCCGTTTTATTTAAAAAAAATTGTGAATTTGGCTCATTCGTTTGATCTGTGATAGCGGATGCAAAAAGTTGTATAGGCAATATGCTAAAAAGTAAAAATTTTATTTTCATATTTATTCCTGTTATTTAAAAATTGTATGAGACTGTGGCAATAAATCGTATATTGTTAACCGAGTATAAATTTTCAAGAGAACCTTTATCTGTTGTTGCTACAACTGTCTGATTATTTGAATTTGATGTTGTTATACTTTTAATTGTACCGTAACGAGCCCTTGTCCATTCAATTTCTCCACCAAATACAACTGGTTTTTCTTTTATTTTAATTCTGGGTGAAAGTCTAAATACGTAGTCAATTTGTGTTGCATTGGTCAAAGTGAAAGTTAATGGTGTGGTTACACCGTTTGAATCTTTATAGCTAATTATAAAATCGTCATTTGCACCTATGTTTTTTGTGTATCCCCAGAATAGCCCGGGCTCAATGCGCTTATGTATTTTTAGTGTATTATCATTCCAAATTGCAATTGCACGTAAACCTGTGTAAGAAAATGATCTGTTGGCGATGGTGTTTTCTTCCGAACAACACCCCGATATTTTTTGAACAGCGTACCCGCCAAGCATGCTTAGTTCAGGAAGGTTATTTCCATAAGTAAATTTGCCTTTAATGATAGCTTTGGGAATATCAATTGATGTATAAGCACAAAAAGATGTTGAGGCAAACATTTCACTTACAGTTTTTGTTTCATCGATGCTTTTAAGTCTGGGTCTTATTTGTTTCCAGTCCAAACAACAACCTAATGTTGAATCTTTAATTTTTGTATCAGCACCTAAGCTAATATTTGGTACAACAGCATCTCTTAAATATTTACAGTCACATCCTTCAAATCCAGGGGTAACTTCACCAGGGCTTTGAGAGAGAAGACAAAGAAAGGCGTTGATTTTTGGAAAATGTAGTGTAAATCGCAATTGAGGTGATCGAGCAAATGGCTCCATTGGACAACCTGAGTTAAATGAAACGGTCTCTGGAATAATTTTAAGGGGTGTTAGTGGATGATATTCTTGTCCTGCTAAGATGGAAAATTGTTTTCCCCGAATATTTAAATAAGCGAGCCGCATTCTTGGTGTATAAATGTTTTCTTCATTTGTACCAAAAAAATCACCTTCGATTACACCATTTAGGCCAAGTTCCCAAATTTTAGGGCCATCTATATCGACCCTAAGTCTACTTTCTATAGGTGTTATATAGCCTTGAGCCTTTGCATTTTTATCAAGGCCACATAAAAGTTCTTTTTTTTCAGGGTAAAGAAGAAAATAATCGTCTCTAGCACCATAAACTTGTCTTGTATCATCATATGCAGCTAATTTTATAAAGCCTGAAAATTTAATATTTTGTTTTATTGTATTTTCAGATTCGATTTTTTGTTTAGCTTCTATTTGAAGTTTTTCATCTTTATTTTTTTTTATTTTTTTAAGTGTAGTTTCTAAGGTTTTCTTTTGCTCTTCAGCAAGAGTTCCTTCTATAGTTTTTGTAAAAAGTAACAGAAAAAAAATAGTTATTAATTTGTTTTTCATGGGCCTAGCCTTTATTCATAGAAACTTACAGCTAGCATTAATGGTGAGGTTGAAAATGGTTGAGAGGCATCTTCAAATTTGCCTGTTGGATGTACATATATTCTTCGCATTAAGTTGCCTGCTTTATATTTTACCCATCCATCACCCTTTTTGGCGGTTTCTATCATTTCTTTTATGACGTCCACCCCATCTTTATCTTTAAGGTCTAAGAAGTTTTTCCAGATTCTATCGTAATAACCATTATAAGCTAGACAATAGCCATTAAAGTCAAAGGCAAAAATAAATAAGTCTCCAATTTCAAAAGGGCCTCTATCTTTTACAAGTTCTCGTAAAATAGCTTTTTTACCATGATTTTTCATATATTCTGCAGCTTTATTTATTAAAATTAAACTCGTTGTTTCCTTAGAGACTGGGAAATAACCAACTCCAACAACAACCTTTTTGCCTTCAACATCAACAACAGGACTTATGAATGAATTTTTGTATCCATTTTGAAATTGGTAACCAGACCAACCGCCACCATTTTCAGCGGTTGTGTTTATATCTGTTATGATTTTTTTTAATTCATCATTTTGATTGTTTAAAAGATTCACATTTACATAGCCTGATAATTGTCCACAGGCATATCCCCATCCATCAAGGCCTTGAACAAAAACATATAAATCACCAAATAAAAAAGGTTTGTTTACATCAGCAAATATTTTGTCTGCATTTTTAAGGCCGTTTTTTTGTATGTAATCAACTGCGGCGTTTACAAGATCTTGAACTTTTTCGGCTGTTGATTCAGGAAAGTATCCTGATACTAAAATAAATGCCTCATTGGTTCGAGGGTCTATGGTTTGTACGACGTATGATTCTTTTGGAGCATTGTTAAACATATGCTTAACCCAAGTTCCCTCTTTGTCATTTTTTTGTTCAACGGCTTTTATATATTCTTGTATATATGCAACACCATTTTGATCTTTCCGGTCAATAACATCTGCGCCAATCATAGATGATTCATATCCGCTGGCATAACATTTTCCATGAAGGTCAAAAGCTTCTACTTTGATATCGCCTTCTACGAATTGACCAAGTGGGTATGATATTGCGTTAAATGTTTCTTGTTTTCCATGTTGTTGTAAGTAATCGATTGCTGATTTAACCATATTCATTGTTGCATCTTTTTTTGTATATGGGTGCACACCAGAACAGGCTATAAACATTTTATTATTTATTATCATTTTTTTTACAAAACTTAATTTTGTCATTCCGGCCCATCTATATGTGAGCCACCCTTCATTTTTTTCAGAGGCTATATTGATTATTTCTTTTGTATAATATTTCCCATCAGAGTCTTGATCTTCAAGGATATTTTTCCAGGTTCTTCTTGGATAATTTGTATCTATAAAAATGGTTCCCTTTTGATCTATGACAAGAAGGTTAATGTCTCCATTTGTTAAGTTTCTAAAATAAGTCATACATTCTGTGAATGAATGACTTATTGTATAGTCGACTGCGTTATTGACTAGGTCTATTACAGCTTGCGTCTTTGGTGTTATTTGAATTTCTTCAGATGTTATTTTTTCTGAAGCAGTCGTTGCTTCTTTAGTTTTTTCTATTGTTTGTTCCAAGGGTGATTCTTGTGTTTCAGCAATACTTTCTTGTGGTGTTTCGATTTCTATAATTTTTGTTGCTGCACTTGGTATTTCTGGAAGATTTATATCTGTTTTGGTTGTATCTATTTCTGGTGTTTGAGTTAGATATTCATTTGATTTTTCATCAACCATTTCTTTTTGGGGAAGTTGTGTTGATTGTTCTGGGCTTTCTGAGCATAAGATTAAACTGGGAACAAAAAACAGTGCCAAAATTATGGCTATTTTTTTCATTATTATCTCCTAAATAATTATTGATTTGTTATTTTTTGCCATCATATATATCCAAGGACCATAAATACAACTTTTTAGTAAATTTTCCTACTACTTGCTTCTAGTTGTTAATTTATAGTAAATATAAAAGGATATTATTTTTCTTAAACTAAAGGAGTTGAAAATGAAGAAAAAAACGTTATCAATTTATTTATTGATACCATCTTTATTTGTCTTAATGAATTTATCTCAGCAATCAGATGACACGCAAGAAAAACCAGATGTAAATTTTTATGGAGAACTTATAGATGCCGCAGGTAATAAATTTAATGTAGAAAATATCTCAATAGGAAGTTCAAGACCGGGCCTTTATAAAAAAATAGCGGTTTATGAAATTCCGGGTAATAAAGAAACTTTACCTGGTGATAATGTTACAGAATTAGATTTGTCTGAAATTCAAGAAATTAAGCAACAAAATCCAGCAGAACCTGTTATTCATGAATTTAAAAATAGAAAGTACGTCGAAATTATAGTTGTATCAAAAGACGATAAGGGCACAGAAAATAAATATATAATTGAAGAAAACCGATGGATTTTCTGTGATGAAATTAATATGGCTGGCCCAACAGAAAAAAAGGTGGCATTTAAAGCTATTAATAGTTTGAAAATAAATGGATATAAGTCTAAAAAAGAAAGTACTTCCGGGCCGATGTCTGCGGAGCAAAAGTTGGATTTGAAAGATCAATTTGATGCTGTTGCAAATGCATCTGAAGAGTTAAAAAAAGAAGCTCAAACAATGCCAGAAAAAGCTAAAGAAGTGTTAGATAATAATATTGCACGTATAAACGATCTTCTTTATAAAATTAAAAAGGCTGTTGGTTTAACAAATGGGAAATAATCTAGACTTGTGTGTAAAATTATCTAAATTATATCTTTTATAAACCGCTAAAAAATAATGAAAGGTAATTATGGTTGTTGCAATAACAAAAGAAAATTTCAACTCAGAGATAAAATCTCACTCAGGTCCAATAATTTTAGATATTTATGCCAGCTGGTGTGGACCATGCCAAATGATGACTCCCATTTTTGAAGAATTAGAACAAGAATTTTTGGGTAAGTGTAAATTTGCTAAATTGAATGTAGATGAGGCGCGAGAGTTGGCTATAGAATACGGAGTAACGTCAATTCCTACATTTGTTTTTATTAAAAATGGAAATGTTGTAAAAAAAGAAATGGGTCAATTAAGTAAAAAAGCGCTCAAAGAAAAGATCGATGCACATATTGCAAGTTAGAAATTTATTTTACTTGATTCAAGCTTTATTCAAGAACAAACATTTATTAATTGTTTCGATGGTTGTTTTAATTTTGATGGGTGGTTGTAAGCAAAAGGTTTCTTCTAAAATAAAAAATAGAAAAAATCAAATTGTTGCAACCCCCTTTAAAATTAAGATAGATGATGTTGAGTGTAAGACTTGTGCAAAATTAGCTATTAAAAGGTTAAAATCTGTCAGTGGTTTAGCTTCAATTAATTTTGTAAAAAAAGATAATGATTTTGAGTCTGGATATTTTGATTTAATGTCTTTGGATGGCCCTATGTTAGATATTAATTCTATAATATCTGAATTAGCTAAAGATGGTTTTGTACCAAATAGTATAGAGGGTTTTTTCAAGGGACAAATTATTTTATTAGAAGATAAAACACCAATTTTTCAAACGACTAGGTTTAATCAAACATTTTTATTATCAGAACATGTTGGAGTTGTAGATGAGTTGGCTTATGATGATTCAGAAGAATTATTAAATAAAGAAGTGTCTTTTTATTCTATTTTATGGTTGGATAAAAAAACAAACACATTCAGAATGACTATAGAGGGTGTAGTATAAAAAGGTTTTATAGGTTGAGTAGGTAATGAAAAAGCGTTTTCTTTTTTTTATTTTATTTGTATTTATCCAAATATCACTTATTTTTTTGCACATTCATAAAAATAGTTTATTTGTAAAAGAGTCTTACAGAAATCAAAAACTTGAAAATCAAAAAAAGGATTTGTCCACCTTAAAGGATAGATTGCTGGAAGAGCTTTATGAAATTAAGAGTCAAAAAAATGTTAAAAAGTTTGCTCAAGATGAATTAAAAATGCAGAAACTTAATTTGAATCAGGTTAAAAGATTGGGGTAGTATACTGATATGGATCATTCGATCAAAATTAGAACTTCTTTTGTTTTTTTTATATTTATTGTTTTGTATGGTTTATTGATATTCAATCTTTATATTGTGCAAATTAAACAACAAAGTTTTTTTTCATCTTTGGCCGAGCGACAATATAATGTATCGTTAGAAATTTCTCCACCAAGGGGATTGATTTATGATCGGACAGGTACAAGGCCGTTGGCGATTAATAAAGAAATATATTCTGCCTTTTTAGTTCCAAAAAGTATGGAAACAGCGGAACACACTTTAATGTTTTTACAGAAAAATTTTCCACATGCCGCAGAGCGATTTGAAAAAAATACTGAACCTAACTTTTTTTATATAAAAAGAAGACTGAGTGATGCGGAAAAAAAACTTATAGAAGATTCTAATATATCAGACATTAAAATTGTTAAAGAAGCCGGTAGGTTCTATCCATGCCCATTTGTAGGGACGATTGTTGGAATGACCAATATTGATAATGTAGGAATTACAGGAATAGAATTGCTTTTTAATGATAAATTGTCAGGATCTCCAGAAAAAGTTTCTTTAGAAAAAGATGCTAGATCTAATCAGTTTTATTTTAAAAAATCTACAAAAGAAGAAGGTATTAGTTCTTTGCCAATTAAATTAACTATAGATTCAGACTTGCAGTTTTTAGCCGTGGAAGAAGCAAAAGAATGTCTTGAAAAATTCGGCTTTAAGGAAGTTTCGGCTGTAATTATAAATCCTGATAATGGTGAAATTTTGGCACTAGTAAGTCTTCCTGATTTTGATCCTAATGATATATCAAATGTTGATGTTGAAAGTATAAAAAATAGAACCATTTCTAATGTGTATGAGCTTGGTTCTGTTATGAAAGTTTTTGTTTCTTTGGCTGCTCTTGAAGAAGGTGTGATTAGACCAGATGATATTATTGATTGTGGTGGTTCAAAAAATGTAAAAATAGATGGTATTAATTTGAGCACAACTATAGCTTTAGGTAAAGCAACATTTGCAGAAGTTGTTCAAAATTCAAATAATATAGGCATGGCATTTGTGGGTAAAAAGTTAGGTGAAAAGCTTTATGATCATTACACCAGGGTTGGATTTGGTGAAAAAACTAATATTCCTCTTCCTGGAGAACAATCTGGCTTTGTAAATCCTCCCAATAATTGGTCAAAGCGATCGCCCGTTTCCCTTTCTTTTGGATATGAAATTACTGGATCATTGCTCCAATTAGCTAAAGCTTTTTGTATTGTTGCAAATGGTGGGTATAAAGTTCATCCAAAGTTAATTTTGACTGAAAACCCGGTAGAAAATAAAAAAGAAAAACTTTATAGCGACCAAAGTATTTCGGAAATTAGAGATATTTTAGAAAAAACAATTTTGCAAGGAACGGCTGTAAAAGCAAAAATTAATGGGTATAAAGTTATGGGAAAAACAGGAACAGCCAATATGGTTGTTAATGGTAAATATGATGTTACAAAAAATAGGTATGCATTTTGTGGAATTGTTGAAAAAGGTGATTATAGAAGAGTTATAGTGACATTTGCAAAAGAACCGGAAGTTAAACAAAAATTATTTGCTGCAAATACTGTTGCCCCATTATTTGAAAAAATTGCAGAAAAACTTTTAATTCATGATCGTGTTATTTGATTTTTCAACACAATTTGCAATATAAGGATAAATATGAAGAATTTAAAAATTAGAATACCGGCAGATGTTTTTCATCAGGCAGAAAAACTTTATTTAAAAAATTATCAAACCATAACAAAAGATACTGGCAAATTGTTTTTGTTTGCTGCAGACCACAAACTAGAACATATGAATAAAGATTTTTATGATAAGAGTTTGCATCCAGATGTAAATGATCCAGAAAATCTTTTTAAAATTGCACAAAAAGGTGGTTGTGGCGCTTTTGCAACTCAACTTGGTTTGATTTCAAAATATGGAAAAGATTACAACGATATAAATTATATTGTTAAATTAAATTCTAAAACAAATCTTTTTTGTGCGGGTGATCCAACAAGTCGGGCTCTTTGGGGTGTAAACAATGTTATGAATTTTAAAATTCAATCTGGTTTAAAAGTTTGTGGAGTTGGTTATACAATTTATTTAGGCAGCAAATATGAATCGGATATGTTGACTCAGGCTGCGCAAATTGTTTCTGAGGCGCATCAATTTGGTTTAATAGCAACGCTTTGGATTTATCCAAAAGGCGAATGCATTAAAGATGAATATGATCCTGAAATTATAGCAGGTGCGGCTGGTGTTGGACTTTGTTTGGGTGCAGATTTTGTAAAAGTAAAAGCTCCAAAAACAATAGCTGATTTAAAAATTGCGGTTGAAGCTGCAGGTAGGACGAATTTAATTTGTTCAGGTGGTGCAAAAGAAGATACAAAAAAATATTTACAAACTTTACACGATCAAATTTATCTTGGTGGGGCTATGGGCACAGCAACCGGCAGAAATATTTTTCAGAACTCTACAGAAAATGCTATCGCGATTTCTCAAGCCATAGCGGATATTGTTTATGAGAATAAGTCTGCGAATTGGACAATATAATAGTTAAAATAACCTGAAGTCTTGTATTTCCTGATAACCTTATTTAAGCTAAACATCACCGATTATAAAAAAAGGCTTTCTGTGATGTAAAATCTTTGTGGAAAGATTGGGTAAACAAATCTGATATTCGTATGATTGATTATTTAGATTGAAAGGTTAAGTAGTGATGAAAAAGTTTCTTATATTTTTAACTATATTTACGGGTTTAAATGCAGATACAACGAGTCAAGATTGTATTCATTTTGGTTCAAAATATTTTGGTAAATCGTTTATGTATACGCGGCCTGCTTATCAGAGTGTAAGCATGGTGCAAAGTTTTTGGCACGCAATAACTCATGGTAAAAAAAGTCCATTTTTGGCAGGATTTCAGGCGATTGCATTTGGTGAACAATCTATAAGTCATGTAAAAACTGGATATTATTTTTTACCTGCAAGAAAACGTGTTATCACTGTTAAAGGTGATGGTGATGACTTTGTGAATAATACTTTTTTAGAAAGAGACATCAGAGCAGAATGGTTAGGATTGCCTAGTAGTTTTTCTGGTAATTTTCAAATAGACCCCAAGCAGGAGCAAATGGGTTTTTGGTTTGAGTATAGTCAGGATCTTAAAAAGTTTTTATCGCATTCCTTTTTTAAGTATTTTTCTTTAAATGTTGTTCTTCCAATTATTGTTGAAATGAAAAATAATATTAACTTTAAAGAAGATGTTGTTGGAAATAATGTTGGGTGTTTAGGTAGTTGTGTTGGTGAAATTGGAGAAGCTTTAAGTAGTTGTGATATGCATTATTCTAGATTTTCCATGAAAGATTTGAATAAATCTGGGGTTCCAGAAATTCGTTTAAATTTAGTTTCCAACTATCACAATGATAAAGGTTTTGAGGTTTCTTCTGTTACTGGTGTTGCCGTTCCAGTAGAAAAAAAGCCAAATATAGACTATATATTTGCACCTCAACTTGGCAATAATAGACATTTTAATTTTATAGCAGGCGCCAACTTTCAGGTGCCATTTAGCAGTCAAGATGCAGGATATTTATTTGCCTTGTTTTTGGATGTTGAATCTATTTTGGCTCTTAAAAATTATGAATACAGAACCTTTGATTTAAAAAATGGTGTTTGGACTAGATATTTATTGTTAAGAGAAAAAGATAGCGCAAGAACAATTCCTGGGGTTAATTATTTGACTATAAAAGCCAAGGTAGAGCCATTTAATCAGGTTGATTTGAGTGTTGGTCTTAGGTATGTTTGTGGTCATTTTAGCTTAGATAGTGGCTTTGGTTATTGGGGTCATGGAGATGAAAAAATTACAGTTAAAGACAAACATTTTAGAGCAAATGCTTATGGAATAGCCGGAGATGAGTATGAGGTTGAAAGTGTTAAGTATTATCCGTCTGCGAGCTTGAGCACAATTTCAACAGTTTCTGGTACAGATTCAGGATCAGGATTTGTTCGTGACTCTAACTTTACCTATATTACAAAGGATGATTTGGATCTAAAGTCTTGCGCTGCAACAGAAGCTGCTACTTATAAATTTCATATAGCTGCCGGATTCCAAGGTGAAGGTGAGCAATATGCCGGATTTGGTGGTATAGGTGGATTTATTGAAACACCTCATCAAAACTCAGCCCTTTCTAAATGGGGTTTTTGGGCTAAAATTGGTTTAACTTTTTAAATTTTTGGCTAAATCAGGCCCTTTTTGCTTGTTTGGTTGTTGAGTTTTTGCCTTCCTTCCTTTATAATTATTTAATCCAATCTGTTTATTTAACGTATTTTTGAGGAATTAACCGTGATTGCTACTTCAGATTTTAAAAAAGGTACTAAAATTCTTTTTAGAGATGAGCCTTATTCTGTAATTGATTATCAACACGTAAAACCTGGCAAAGGTGGCGCGTTTCTTAGAACAAAAATGAAAAATTTGATTACTGGTTTAATAAGAGAAGAAACTTTTAGATCCGGTGAAAAATTTCCTGCTCCAGATTTGGCATATAAAAAGATGCAATATCTATATGAAGACGATGGAATTTATCATTTTATGGATCAAGAATCATTTGAGCAAGAATCTTTAAATAGAAATGCGCTTGAAGATGTGATGAATTTTTTGCAAGAACAGGAAATTTATACAATATTGTATTTTAAAGAAAAACCTATAGCAGTTAATGCTCCTATGTTTATGAATTTAAAAGTAATGGACACACCTCCTGGAGTTAAAGGCGACACCGCACAAGGTGCAGGTAGTAAACCAGCAACTATGGATACAGGGCTTGTTTTGCAGGTTCCATTATTTGTTCAAGAAGGCGATGTTCTTAAAGTTGACACTAGAGAATCTCTTTATATAGAGCGTGTAAATAAGTAAGGTTGAGGGGAAATGGAATGGAAAACTCTAATGGTAATCATGAAAATATCCCTGTAAAAGTTACGGAACTTTCTCGTAAAGATGTTAGGGCTTTAATTTATCATTTGCTTTATTCTGTGGAATGTTTTGATTATCAATCATCTTTGAATTCGATTGTTGCAAATTATAATCGTTTTTATGATTTGGATATTGCCGAAGATGGTGAAGTTTTTAATATAACCGAGTCTGTGATAGAGAGCAGAAAAAAGCTTGATGAAGTTATAAAACCATTGCTTGCTAATTGGAAATTGGAACGTCTAAGTGTTAGTACTCATTTGATATTACGATTGGCTATCTGGGAACTTTTAAATACAGATATTGCTCCAAATATAGTTTTGAATGAGGCTATTGAACTTTCTAAGGGTTTTTCAGAAAAAGATGCCTATAAGTTTGTTAATGGTGTTTTGGACGAGGCTTTAAAACATTTGGACGAATTAAAAAAACATAAATAACTACGTTAAAAGTTTATAGTAAAATTATTTAAGGGACTTTATCCTTCGACTAGTTCAGGATGACATCCGTCATATTAATTTGTATTTTATTGCGTTGTTCTAGATTTGTAGTCCTAAACTATGTGATTGTTATTAAATGATGTCCTACAAGACTTTTAAACTGTAAACTTCTAACTTTTTCTAATGATATTCACTGATTGTTAATAAAAATAAAGACGGATTTCATCCTGAGTTAGTTGAAGGATCGAGTCCTTTTTTTATGTTAAAAATCAGTGTTTTTGAATTTTTTTATAAATTCTTATATTAAAATTATTTTTTCAACATTTGTTTGAGTTTTTGGTTGGTCGTTTATATTGTTGAAATCTTATTTTCACAAACTTTTGTTATGTAAAGTTTTAAGGCAACAGCTGTTTGAATATCTGGTATTTCAGCTTGCTGCTCTTCTTCAAATTTTTCTTTTAATTCATCTGTATAATTTTTTTCTATTTCCATTAATGATCTGGTTCCTTCTGATCGGCTGTGTTTTTCGGCTTCGGCTATATTTATTATATTTGGGTCTAACTTATATGTTGGAACTTTGTGTTTATAAACTCTAACTTCCGCACATTCACCGAATTGAAAGTTTTGAAATCCTCCAATGTTGCGCTTCCAAAGATATTTGTGAACAAGAGGCAGCCAGTGAGAAAGTAAACATGGATGAATAGTTGTATGGCTAGGTTCTTGATCATCTAAAAAAATTCGAATATTGGAAATTCGATGATGTTTTGGATATATACGATTGTATGTGCCAAATACTGTTTGGATTCCATCTTTAAATGAAAAAAAATTATAAAAACGTTTAATGATATTCATATCAGGATAATATTTTGTCATTTCCACAGGTGTAGCTAGAGCATAA
Organism: candidate division TM6 bacterium GW2011_GWF2_32_72; assembly: GCA_000989525.1. Lineage (GTDB taxonomy): Bacteria > Babelota > Babeliae > Babelales > GWF2-32-72 > GWF2-32-72. The sequence continues at coordinate 10,454 of LBON01000001.1, read as the reverse complement.
ACAGTATCAATTTTATATCGATGTTTTGGATTTTCTGCTTCGGGAAGTAATGAATGGGGGCGTTGGGATGCTTGTTTTAATTCTTTTTCTCGTAGAATTTGTGATGCCATATTTACAATATTTGTACCATGACTATGTGAGACACATATTATTTTTGTTTTTGAATCGAAGCGTTCAATTAATTTTACTAATTCTTTGGCTGCAGCCTCTCTGTCTTCATGATTTAATTCTCCTGACCATTTAAAGCCGATACTTTCGGCCATTTTTTTTCCAATAAACTTTGATCCTTCAAGTAATTGTTGCGCAAATGGTTGATCTGATGCCCACCAAGGTGTATTTTGTGCCCAGGTTCCATGAACGACTAAAAAAACGTATTTCCAGTCACTTTTTCTTTTTGTTTCTGTAGAATCTGCATATTCACCAATTTCTGTATCTATATTTAGCTCTACTGGATTGTTGAGGTTGTTATTTTCACAGGGGCTTAAAGTTTCAGATTTGTTTAGAGTATCAATTTTAAAATTTATCAATTGATTATTTTGGATATTAGATATTGGGTCAACTTGTTCAGTTGTGTGAGATTTTGAATTTATTAATATTAGTGTACTAAAAAATATACTTAGTTTTTTCTTCATTATAGCCCCTTTTTTGATTTTTGACTTAATATAATTGTTTATATAAAAAAAGAGCAACTAATTTATTTTAGTTGCTCTTTTTTTATATAAACTACTAGTTTAATAAGAATTAATTATTATTAAAATAATCTAATAGGAATGAAATTTCGTTTCTTCTTTTTTTTCTTGTAGGTGATTCTTTTTCGGATTCAGTATTTTTTAATAAATTTTCTTCTTGATCTAATTTTCTTTTGAACAAGCTACTAGGATTTATTATGCCGGGAATTTCTTTTAACATCAACATTGTTTCATAATCGTTGGAATAATCTATTGGTCTATTTCCTTTAATATCCCTGGTATTAGGGTTTGCCCCGTGCTTGAGCAGGTATTTTATGGCATTTTTATTATTAAAATGAACAGCTATGTGTAAGGGGGTTTGTCCTTTTGCATTTTTAATATTTATGTCTAAGTTATAGTCGTTTATGATATCATTGATAAAGTTTACATCATCATCTATAGCTGCAGCCCAATGTAATGGTGACATTTCTAGGGTTTGATTTTCATAATGATTGGTTTTTTTAAAAATGTAAATCAATGTTTCTATATTGCGTGATTCTAGAGCACATAACAAAGGGGTTGTGCCATTTTTAGTTTTTTTGTTTAAATCAACACCTTTTTGTTCTAAATATAAAATTTGTTCAAGATTGCCATATGCTGCGCATAAATGGATTAAATGAACACTGTCATTATTGAAGAAAAAGCTTGTTTGGTTTTTTGTTTTTTCAATAATTTTGTACATTAGGGATGCATCACTTTCTAAACAGGCTTTAAACATCGGCATGGATTTATTAAAAACACAAATATATATAGGAGAAATTCCAACGTTATTTGGTTGTTTAAAGTTATTGTGTCCATTTTTTATACATGAATCTAAAACATGTGGAGCATTGTAATTTAGGGCAAAATGCAATGGTGTGTTTCTTTTATAATCTAAAATAGAAGGGTTGCCTTTTAAATTAGATAATTGTTTAAATAACTCTTGCATATCATGAGCGGCTGCAAGGTGTAGGGCTTTTAGCATTTCTGGGTGATTTGGATTTATATTATTAATTTTGATATTGCGGGTTAAAATTTCAAGCGCTTTTTGTTCATTATTTTCGTTTATTGCCTGAAAAAATAATTGGCTCATATTTAATGGGGCTGTGGTACTGTCTGGTATTTCTATTAAGTCACTTGATTTGATTATTGTGGCACAAAATAGAAGTAATAAAGATATTTTTTTCATACGTTCCCCTAAACATTATTATTGATTATAAAAACGTGCAATGCCCTGTTTAACATTGCACGTTTTTTAGATTATTTTTATTTTCCAAAAATTAAATATAATTCTCTTTCTGCTGATTCTTTTGAATCAGATCCATGAACAGCATTTTGAGATTTGCTTGCGCCGAATTCTTTGCGAACTGTTCCTTCAGCAGCTTCACTTGGGTTTGTTGCGCCCATTAGCTTTCTCCATTCTGTTACTGCATTGTTTTTTTCTAATTCTAAAGCAACAATGTCTCCGGATGTCATGAATTCTATGAGCTCTGGGAAGAAGGACTTTTCTTTGTGTTCAGCGTAAAATTCTTCAGCTTGATCTTTTGTTAATTTCATCTCTTTTTCTTGTAATATTGTAAAACCATTTTCTTGTATTTTGTTTTTTATGGCTGCAATATAACCTTTTGATGTGGCATCTGGTTTTATCATGGCATAAGTTGTTTCTAAACTATAATTAGTATTAGATTCTTGTGGTATTTGAGTTTGTTTCATTTTAAAAAATATTAAGGCAGATAAAACTAATATAATTAGTGTAACGCTAACTTTTAATAAAAATTTTTTCATTATTTTTTCCTTTAAAAATAAACTAAACAAAGAGGGCTTAAATAAAGCCCTCTTTTAACATTTAATGCGTAAATTAATCGCATTCGTCGCAATCTTCTTCGCAATCGCAATCTTCGTCGCATTCGTCGCAGTCACAATCTAGCTCGCACTCTTCTAAGTCAAAATCTTCAGCTAGGTCAGATAGTCCAAAAACTTGGTCTAGTTCTTGCGCTGCATTTTCTTCTGAATCAGAACCGTGAACGGCATTTTCACCAATGCTTTTTGCAAAAAGTTTTCTAATTGTGCCTTCTTTTGCGTCAGCAGGATTTGTTGCGCCCATTAATGTTCTCCAGTCAGCAATTGCATTTTCTTTTTCAAGAGCCATAACAATTACTGGACCAGATGTTATAAAATTAACGAGTTCTTTAAAGAAAGGTTTGTTTTTGTGAACAGCATAAAATTCTTCAGCTAGTTCTGTATTAAATGTGACTTTGTCCATCATCATTATGTTGAAGCCGTTTTTTTCAATTAAATCGATTATTTTACCTGTATTGTTTGCTGCAACTGCATCAGGTTTGATCATTGCAAATGTTAATTGTTTGTTCATTTTAGCTTTCGATGCTCAACAGACTCAGTAGTTAACACTGAGTCTGTTGAAATTAATGTTTAAAATTATTATTTATTGTCTTTATTTCTAGCAGCATGCTTTTCAAGTTCTAATTGGAAAGCGCTTTTTATTTTTGGTGCAGAGTCAGTTTCTGAAGTTGTAGCTTTTACAACTTTTTTAACTTTAGGTGCAGCAGTAGCGGCTTCCTCTTTTTTAGGAGCTTTATTTGCAGGAGCTTCTAGTTTTAGAGATAGACCAAGTTTACGTTCATCTTTGTTTAGTTTAACAATTCTGAACTTGGTTTTTTGACCAACCTTTAAGATTTTATTGATGTCTTCTTCTTTACCATCTGTTAATTCAGAGATATGAGCAAGGCCTTCAACGCCATTTTCAAGTTTTACAAAAGCTCCAAAATTGGTGATTTTTGCAACTTCACCATCAACAATAGAGCCAACTTGATAAGTCTCTTCTATTGTATCCCAAGGATTTGCTTCTAATTGTTTAATGCCGAGTGATACTTTTTTGTTTTGTTCATCGATGCTTAATACAACAGCCTTAACATCCTCACCTTTTTTATAAACATCACTAGGATGATCGATATGTTCTGTCCATGAAAGGTCAGAAATGTGAACCAATCCGTCTATGCCTTCTGTGAGCTGAACAAAGATACCAAAATCTGTAATGTTGCTGATTTTTCCTGTAATTATTTGACCTGGCTTAAACTTGTCTTTTAATGTATCCCATGGATTTTTTTCTAGTTGTTTTACACTTAAAGACATTCTTCTGTTTTCTTTATCTAAAGAAACAATTAGAACATCTATTGGATCGCCAACCTTATATTCTTTTCTAAGATCGGAAATTCTATTTGTCCATGAAATTTCGGAAATGTGAACAAGACCTTCAACACCGTCTTTAATTTCAACAAAAATACCATAATCGGTAATGCTGGAGACTTTGCCTCTGACTTTAGAGCCAACTGTAATATCAGCTGGTAATTCTTGCCAAGGATTGTCTGTTAATTGTTTCATGCCAAGAGAGATCTTTGCATTATCTTTATCAAAAGAAAGGACTTTAACTGTAATAGTGTCGCCCAATTTGACAATTTCGCTAGGGTGAGAAATTCTGCCCCAGGTCATATCTGTAATGTGAAGAAGTCCGTCTACACCGCCGATGTCAATAAATACACCGTAGTTTGTGATATTTTTTACAATACCTTGGATTATTTGTCCTTCGGTTAGTGTATCTAGTACCTTGCCACGAGCTTCAGCTCTTTGATCGCTGAGGAATTTACGTCTTGATATAATAACGTTTCCACGTTTTTTGTTAACTTTGATAACGTGTGCAGTAATTGTTTGACCAATGAATTGATCAAAGTCTTTAACTCTTTGAATGTCGACTTGGGAGCCTGGCAAGAATGCAGGAATTCCGATGTCAACGCTCAAGCCACCTTTAACCTTATGGGTGACAATACCTTGAATAGGCTTGTCTTCAGCAGCAATTTTAATAATATCATCCCAAGCTTTTTGAGACTTAGCTTTTTCATAGGATAGAACAACGTTTCCGTCTTTATTTTCTAATTCATCTATGATTACATCAAGTTCAGCGCCTTCTTTAAGAGCCTTTAGCTCAAATTCTGTGAATTCGTGTTTTGGCACTACACCGAATGATTTATATTCTATATCTAGTACAACGCCGTCTGAATCAGCTTTAACAACCTTACCTTTGACTATTTGACCAGTCTTAAAGGTTTCAGTTATACCATTAAATAGAGCTTCTAATTCTTTTTGGGCTTCTGGTGATACAGTGATATTAGGATCTGCGGATACCACCTCTACGCGGGCGAACTGTTCCGGCCTAATTAGTTCTTTTGACATTCAAACTCCTCGTGAGCGAATACTCAGGAATGGTTTAAGGGTTAATAAATTATACAATAACTTTAATTAAAGTAGCAGAAAATCAAGAGTTTGCCAAATTTAGTTAAGATGAATCTGTAGGCTTTTAAAGCCTTTATTTTGCGTAGGCCATGTTTTTAATTTGATGCTTTGTAAATAAGGCTTTGATCCGGTTAAATATATGGATTTTTGGTGTTAATGTTGTGCTTTGTATAATTTGGTGCAATTAAAAATAACTTATCCCATAAATGTTTTTACTACACTGTGTAATCATGAAACAAAAAATGTTGGATCAAGTGGTTTTTAATGGAAAAAATTTACAATGTTTAAAAATAATTTTGTATATGGTTAATGATTTGCACACAAAAATAATAATATTCAAACGATGAATGATTATATAGATAAATTTAAAATTTAGTTTTTACTCTATTATTTTAACGTTGCAGAACCAATTATTGATTCGGCGTAGGAGCTCTGCAGGGTTTTTTTCCTTAAATTCTTCTTTAACTTGAGTTAAAGAAACTGACTCAAGTTTAATAGTTTTTTTATTTTTTAAATCCATGTAGTCATCTTTTGTAGAATGTTTTTTAAAGCCTCGCCATTCTTCAACTGTTAATAATTGATTCCGCCCTAGATCTTCTACATTTTTAATTTTTGCCATTAACTCTATTGAATCATCATTGTTCCAATAAAATATATCATTTTTTTGTAATAAGGTGATGCATCTTATATCTCTTTGTAATTCTTCGATTAAGTTTTTTGTTTCTATTCGCTTTGCGTCGATTTTGGTAAATATTATAGGCTTTCTAGATTGTTTAATAGATTGGTTTATAAAATCTCTTTGGTAATAGTCTAATTTCGAGTAAAGTTTAAAATTTATTTCCTTATTAAAATGTTTTGCTAAAACACTTATAAGAACGGTAAACAGTATAAGTTGATCTATTATTGTTTTATTAAAAATTGTTAAATTAAATAGTTCTTGACCATTTTTAAGGAGAAGATTTTGTTGTTTTATTAAAGGTTCTGCACTGGGCTTTAAATAGTCCGTTTTTAACTCCCGAAAGGTTACTGCCCACATGTCATCTATAAGCACAATATCTATTTTTTTTATATTTTTTGCTTTTATTATTTCTCTCAAAATTAAAAATTCTTGTAATAATCCAGCGGCACCATCTGAACAGAATGTGAATTCGGTTTCATTAGAGTCTTGTATGAGATTTAAGAGCAATTGGCCAATTTCGGATCGCCTTTGCAGTGGTACTTTGGGACAAGAACAAGTTGTTAAACACATATTTATGTCTTTGATTAATCCATTTAAAGAGTCATTTGTGCAATGTGATTCAATAAAATGTGGTGGTTTGTTTAAAGATCGGTAGTCCTCTTGAATAAAGATGGCAAATTTTGTGCAGCTAGTGTTTGGATTAAATTCTAAAATTTGGTCAATAAAAGGTTGTGAATAGGATTCTTTTTTTAATGTTACAACTATTTCTTTCCATGGCTCTTTTGGATTGGTTTTAATTTGTACTGTAAAATCTTTATCTTCTTGTAATTGGTCTATTGGTTTTTTATCAAGATTAGTAAGGTTGGTTTTTAATTTTTCAAGAGAGTCTTTGAGATTAGTTAGTTCCATTTGAAGTTTTTGTATCTCTGATGGTTGCATTGTGTTGATAAAAAAAAGAATCGGTATATAAAGGTATTTTTTCATTTAGAATTTTCCTTTTTTAAATTTTTAAACAAATATTTAATTTAATTATTTATCTTAAAAAAGAAGTTTAGATGAATTTGATTTTAATTATCTATGAAAGACATTTGTTTGTATTTTTTGCTTAATGGGTTAAGTTTTTTGTAAATTAGCGCATTTATTAATTTGAATTTTGTAAGACAACTTGTAAGTTTAACTGATATTAATATTAGAAAACCAAGATGGATCAATGCTTTAAAAATCTTTAAACAACATGCTGTGCTGAATTCCGGTGTTGTTTTGATATTTATTACTTTTGTATTTCTCGTATTCACCTTCTATGGTGTGATAAAAAATTTGGCAGATTTCTACATTTGGGTAAATTTTTATTGGTTGAATGCAAGAAATTTCTAATGTCCAGTAGCCACAAAAACCAACATCACCAAATCCTGCTGTGATATGTATAAACATACCAAGTCGGCCTATAGAAGATCGCCCTTCTAACATGGGTACAAATTTATCTGTTTCTGTGAATTCTAATGTTCGGCCTAAATAAAGTTTGCCAGGTTCAAGAAGTAAACCTTCTTCTGGAATGATAATTTCTTGTGTTAGATTTTCTTTTTTCATGTCCAAAACATTGTCTTTGTAGACAAGAAGTTTGTTGTGCAGCTTTAAATTATAACTGTTGGGATTGAGTTGAGATTCTGAGTAAGGTGTAATTTTAATATTTGTACCCAGGTTTTTTTTGATTTCTTTTCCTGAGAGAATCATATTACATACCTGCTTTTTCAGATGTGTGAACAACTTCTGTTTGAATTGGGCCTTCAGAAAGACCTCTTATAAATTGGTAAATATATGGATTTTTGCTTTCCCAGACATCTTTAGCATCACCAAAGTATGCTATTTTACCTTCATTGAGTAACGCTACTTTGTCGGCATATTTAAAGATTTCCAAATCATGAGTAATGACGACGGATGTTATATTCATTTGTTTTTGCATGTCATACATTAAGTCGTGAATAATTCTTGTTGTGATGGGGTCAAGACCTGTTGTTGGTTCGTCATATAAAATAACTTTTGGGTGTGTCATTAAAGTTCTTGCAAGGCCAACTCGTTTTTTCATACCACCAGAAAGTTCAGAAGGATATTTGAAGACAACGTCATCTTGCATGTTTACAAGAGCGAGTTTTTCTTTGACCAAAGACATAACACTTTTTTTATCTTCACCTTCTTCTAATAATGTAATACCAACATTTTCAAAAACATTAAGAGAATCTAGTAATGCTGCAAATTGGAAGACATAACCGATTTTTTGAAAGATCTCTGCCATTTGAGTTTCATTTAATTTTGCAAGATCTTGTCCATCAAAAATAATTTGTCCTGAATCAGGTTTCATAAGACCTATAATTTGTTTTAAAAGAACAGATTTGCCTTCACCAGATTTACCTATAATGCAAGTCATTTTGCCTTCAGGTATTTCTAAATTTAGACCTCGAGTAATTTCTTTATCGCCAAATTTTTTATATAGATCGATTATTTTTATCACTTTGTTCTCTCTTTTAAATCAATCTTAAAAATTGCCTGATTCTAAGGCTTTGGTTAGGAAGTAATCTAGTATTAAAATAGAAATACTGCTTAGCACAACACTTTGAGTTGTTGCTTCACCTACGCCTTTTGCCCCGCCTCTTGTGTAATATCCTTTGTATGTTCCAACCCATGTTAAAATAATACCAAAAACAACTGCTTTGATGAGTCCATTTGTAATGTCTTTTAGTTCAAGAAAATCGCGGATGCTATTTATATAGTCTTCTGGATTTAAACCAAGAACATACGTGCAAATTAAATAGCCACCAATAATTCCGCATATTGATGAGAATAGACTTAAAAGTGGTAAAATTATTGCACCGGCAAGTATTCTGGGGACAACCAAATATTGAAAGGGATCAAGACATAGTGTTTTTAGAGCATCGATTTGTTCGGTAATTCTCATTGTTCCAATTTCGGCAGTCATTGCAGATCCTGCTCGACCTGTAACCATTAAGCCTGTTAAAACAGGTCCAAGTTCACGAACTAAAGAAAAAGCAATTGTAGAACCAATATATTGAACTCCGCCGATTCGTTTAAATGCATTATAGAGTTGGATTGCTAGAACCATTCCAGTGAATGCTCCTGTTAATATAACAATTGGTAAAGAGTTTACGCCTATGCGTTCAATTTGATTGAATACTTTTTGGACTTTTAATTTTTTAAATACCAGTGATTTAATTGCTTTTATTAAAAATAAGAAGAAATCACCCAAAATGTCACATAAGGAAAGCCCAAAAACTCCAATCCAATTTATTAGATTTAAAACCATGCTATATCTTAGATTTCTTGATTGGAATTATCCACAGGTGCAGGTGCTGAAGGAATGTAAGAGTTACCACCGCGAATTTCTTTTGTTTTAGCAATAGAGAGAGCTAGTGAACCAACTAAGAAAATTGCACCTAAAGTCCAAGTAATTTTTTGAAATAGTTCAAGCCCGCCTGATCCGCCAAACATCATTTGAGCGTTTGTACCAAGTCCCATGCCCATACTGCTTTTACCGGGTTGTAATAAAACAGTCGCAATTATTAGTACGCATGTAATTGCAAGAAGTGTAGTAAGTAGACCTATTATCATGATTTATCTCCAGAATTCGAAGGGGTTATTAATTTAAAATTTTACACAATAACAAGAGTCTACTATTTTTTTGAGCTCTTGAAAATCCAAACTGCTACCTCCTATTAAAAAACCGTCTATATTTTTAATGGAATTCAGTGATTGGATAGTTTTATTGGATACACTTCCGCCGTATAAAATTTTAAAGTAAAAAACTCCCTTTTGTTTTAAAAAAGCTTCAAGCCAGCTGAAAATTTCTTCAAGTTCTTTGCTCGTTGGTGTAAGCCCTGTTCCTATTGCCCATATTGGCTCATAGGCTATCAGTAACATTTGATCTTTTTTTATTTCTTCAATTTTTATTTGTTGGAAAACTTCGTCTATTTGTTTTGCAAGAATATTTTTTGTTTCACCCTGCTTATATTCTTTTTCGTTTTCTCCAATGCAAATTATGGGTGTGAGGTTTTGTTCAAGAAGTAGATTTGCTTTTTTTCCAGTTGTTATTGATGTTTCACAATTAAATTTTCTTCTTTCACTATGACCAACAATGCAGTAAGAACATCCGACTTCTTGTAAAGATTTTGCAGAAATTTGACCAGTGACTGCACCGCTTATTTGATCGCTGCAGTCTTGTGCGCCAAGGTTTAGGGAGCCGATGTTTTTTGAAATTTCTGGTATTGATAAAAATGATGGGCATAAAATAATTTTTGATTTGTTTTTTTGACTTAATTCTTCAAGTTCTTTTTTATTTGTTTTAAAAAAGTTTAATTCTTCTTTTAGCGTTAATTGCATTTTCCAGTTGCAAATGAATATATTTTTCATATTTTTACTTTCTTTAAATTTAATTTCATTATTTGGTTTTTTATTTTTAACAGAGTTTGTGGGTAAAGTTCAATTCTTTTATTTTTTTAGTTTTTAAAATTTGTAAGTTCTCTGTTAATGATTTGCAGAAATATACAAAAATAAAAATATTAAAAAAGACAGATTTCATCCTGAACTTGTCGAAGGATTGAGTCATTATTTATTAATTATTTTTGGTCATTTTAAAATTTGTAAAATTACTGTTCATGATTTGCAGGGGTGTTGTTCTTCTTTAATTTTTTATTATTTATTTGGTTAGTTAATTTTAATTTGTTTTTTGTTTTATTAAAATTTGTAAGTTTACG